>CAVEMP010000074.1:0-7058 GCA_963616835.1 uncultured Oscillospiraceae bacterium
AGAAGCCGGCCACCAACCCCTACGGCTGGACCAAGTGGATGATCGAGCAGATGCTGACCGACCTGCACACCGCCGACCCCGAGTGGAACGTCGTTCTTCTCCGCTATTTCAACCCCATCGGCGCCCACCCCACGGGCCTTATGGGAGAAGACCCCAAGGGCATCCCCAACAACCTGGTGCCCTACGTCGCGCAGACCGCCATTGGCAAGCGCGAGGCCGTCCACGTCTTTGGCAACGACTATGACACCCCCGACGGCACGGGCGTGCGCGACTACATCCACGTCTGCGACCTGGCAAGCGGCCACGCGGCTGCCCTGGCCTGGATGAACGGCCGCGAGGGCGTCGAGATCTTTAACCTGGGCACCGGCAAGGGCACCTCGGTGTTGGAGATCATCACCGCTTTTGGCAAGGCCTGCGGCAAAGAGATCCCCTACGTCATCGACCCGCGCCGCCCCGGCGACGTCACCTCTAACTACGCCGATTGTGCCAAGGCCAAGGAGCTCATGGGCTGGGAGGCCAAGTACGACATCGACGACATGTGCCGCGACTCCTGGAACTGGCAGTCCCACAACCCCAACGGCTACGAGGGCTAGGTCGCACGCGTGGCAAACCCGTTTCTCACCTACCTCAAAGAGCGCCTTCCGCTTGTCGAGAAGGGTCTGGCCGCTGCGGCCGATTCTCCTCTCTTTCCAAACCAAGCGCAGGTAGATGACCTAAACCAGTACCTGTACGCCCCGCTTGCCGCCTTCACACAAGGAGGCGGCAAGCGGGTGCGCCCCGTCTTGTGCCTGTTGGGCGCCGAGGCCGCGGGCGCCGCTCCCGAGGCGGCCCTGGCCCCGGCCGTGGCAGTCGAGCTCTTCCAAAGCGCGGCTTTGATCCACGACGATATTGCCGACGAGAGCGACCTGCGTCGTGGCGAGCCGTGCCTATACCGCGTGCACGGCACCGGCCTGGCCATCAACATGGGCGACTTGTCGCTCACCCAGGTCTTCGAGGTCGTGCTGGCAGACGCCTCGCTTGACGCCAAGGCCAAGGTCCGCCTGCTTGACACCCTGGTCAAAATGGAGCGCCACACTTTGGAGGGCCAGGCCCTTGACCTGGGCTGGGCTCGCGACGAGCGCTGGGACATTACCGAGAAGGACTACTGGGCCATGGTCGTGGGCAAGACGGCCTACTACACCGCGGCCTCGCCGCTGGTACTGGGCGCCATCTGCGCCGACGCCCCGCAGGAGACCCTGGATGAGCTAAGCCAGGTGGGCCTGTGCGCGGGCGTTGCCTTCCAGATCCAAGACGACCTTCTCAACCTGGTGGGTGATCCCGCCGCCCAGGGCAAGGACCTTCGCAGCGACATCACCGAGGGCAAGCGCACCCTGGCCGTGGTCTATGCGCTAGAACACCTTGACGAGAAGAACAAAGCGCAGCTCATAGGGCTTCTTGGTAGTGCAACGACGGACGCCGCGGAGCTTGCCCGGGCCGTTGACCTTATCGAGCTGGGCGGCGGAATCGAGTATTGCCGCCAGGTGGCGCAGGACAACATCACCCACGCCAAGGAATCGGCCCGTTCGTCGGCCGCGGCGGGTCACATAACGGTTGAGGCAAGCGAGCTTCTTGTTTCTATGGCAGACTTCTTCGTGGAGCGCGCGGGTTAGCAAACGTGCGGCTCACGTCACTTTTGTATCTATAGGAGAGCTTTGATGGAAACTTACAAGCTGGGCGCGCAGGGCGCGGCCGTCGAGGACATTCAGGAGCGCCTGGTCGACTTGGGCTACAAGATCGACGCGGCCGAGCGCGAGCAAAAGTCCTTTGGCCGCTCGACCGGCAACGCCGTGGCCCGCTTTAGGCTCGACCACGACCTTTCGCTGGGCGACTTTGTTGACACAGCCACCTGGGCGGCTTTGGTCGACGAGGGCTACGAGCTCGGCGACAGGACCCTCTACCTGCGCCTTCCCAACTTCCACGGCAACGATGTCAAGCAGCTGCAGGAGCGCCTGAACGTCCTGGGCTTCTCGTGCGGTGAGGTGGACTGCGCCTTTGGCGTCCACACCGAGGCCGCGGTCAAGCTCTTCCAGGAGAGCGTGGGTCTTCTCGCCGATGGCATGGCATTCCAGGACACCTTTGACGCCATCGAGCGCTTGAAGCACGTGTGGGACGGCAAGCCCGCCGCCGGCCCCCACCCCGCAGGCTCCATGGGGTTTGCTCGTGCGGCCAGCGTGTTGGAAGACGCCAACCTGGCCATCACCGGCGCCGACCCCATCGCGCGAAACGTGGCCGGCCGCATTTGGAACCTGGCCAACGCCACCACCGACAACTGCCGCATCCAGCTGGTCGACTCGCTTGAAGCTGCACCGGGCGACGCCCCCGTGGTCATCGTGCTTTCGGCCACGCCACACCGCGAGAACGTGCCCGCGCCGGTGGGCTCCATCATGCTGGACGACATCGAGACCCTGCCTCGCCGCCTGCGCACGGCCATCCAGGTCTCGCCCAACAAACCGCACGTCGCGCGTATCGAGCTGCCCGTGGGCGCCGACCCCGACGGTTCCTTTACCATCGGCGACGCGCAGACCTTCGCGGTGCTGCTGCTTGATGCTATCTGCGCCGCCTTCGACGGGCTGGAGCTTTAACGACGCCGTCTTCGCGTCGGCCGCGCTGCAATTTCGAGGCTTGTCTGACGTTTTCCCGTCAGGCAAGCCTCGTTTTTCATACGCGCTGGGGCCTTATCGGGCCTGCCAAGTCATCTGGCGCGACCTTTTCCACTTTAAATCTAAAGTTGCCAAGTAGCCAAAGTTCATGCTCCAACGTTTTCCCAGTTGGCAAGGGCGTAGCAAGAGTGGGCTACTCGGCAAGTTCGACTTTAAAATGGAAAAGGTCGCTCGGGCGTTCCCCAAGGGCCGCACGACGGTGTTTGACCCCCCTCAACGCACGAAAAAACGGCCCGACTACCAACCGGTAGCCGGGCCGCACCATTGCAGTGGCAGGGGTAGAAGGATTCGAACCCTCATTGACGGCACCAAAAACCGCTGTCCTAACCATTGGACGATACCCCTGTGCGCAGCCCATTGTAACAGCAACCACCCGCCCTTTGGCAACCCTGAGTTTTTTACGCATCGCTTACCTAGAATTGACATCACCACCACGAACGGCCCTCGGTGCGTTAAACTGGGAATGTTTTGCTGGGACTTACGCTCACTGGAGGCTGTAGACACATGTCCATGACCGCGATCGTCCTCGCCGCGGGCGAGGGTACGCGCATGAAGTCCCGTCACCCCAAGGTTATGCATAAGCTTCTTGACCGTCCGCTCGTCTCCTGGGTCACGCGCGCCGCGCGCCGTGCCGGAGCCGAGCGGATCGTCGTTGTCGTAGGCAACGGCGCAGAAGAAGTGCGCGCTCACCTGGCCCAAGAGCCGGATGTCGAGTGCGTCGAGCAGACCGAGCGCCTGGGTACGGGCCACGCAACGCGCGTCGCAATCGAAGCCGCCGGAATCACTTCCGGCCCCGTCGTCATTCTCAACGGAGACCTGCCCCTGGTTGAGCCGGCCACCATCCGCGCCTTTGCAGACGCCGTTAGCGATGGCACCCATGCGGCCGCCATCCTCACCTGCACCCCGCCCGACCCCTTTGGCTACGGCCGCGTCGAGCTGGCTGCCGACGGCAGCGTCACTCGCATCATCGAGCAGAAGGACTGCACGCCCGAGCAAGACGCCAACCTGCTGGAGTGCAACGCCGGCTGCTACGCGTTTGACGGCGCCCTTCTGGCCACCCACATTGGCGAGATTGGCTGCGACAACGCTCAGAGCGAGTACTACCTGCCCGACATGGTCGAGATTCTGCGCAACCACGGCCACGCCACGACCATCACCCACTGCGCCGATTACGTCGAGGGTCTGGGCGTGAACTCCCGCATTCAGCTGGCCGAGCTCACCGCCTTGGCACAGGAGAAGATCAACCGCGCTCTTATGGCCGAGGGTGTCACGATGCTCGACCCCAAGACCGTGTGGGTTGGCCCCGACGTTCAGGTTGGCCGTGACACCGAGCTTCTCCCCATGACCATGCTCATGGGCGAGACGACCGTTGGCGAGAGCTGCGTCTTGGGCCCCAACACCCGCCTTACCAACTGCACGGTTGGCAACAACACCGTGCTAGAAGAGACCGTGGGCACCGACGTCACCATCGACGACGACGTGACCTGCGGCCCGCGCGCCTACCTGCGCGGAGGCGCCCATGTCAAATCGGGCGCGCACATTGGCACCCACGTCGAGCTCAAGAACACCGTGGTGGGCCACGGCTCTAAGGTCCCCCACCTCTCCTATATTGGCGACTGCCAGATGGGCGACCGCGTCAACATTGGCGGCGGCTCTATCACCTGCAACTACGACGGCGTCCACAAGAGCCGCACCACTATTGGCGACGACGTCTTCATTGGCTCGGACACCATGATGGTGGCCCCCGTCTCCATTGGTGCGGGCGCGATTACTGGCGCCAGCTCCTGCATCACCCGCGACGTTCCCGCCGATGCCCTGGCGATCGAGCGCAGCACCCAAAACATTGTCGAAGGCTATGCCAGCAAGCGCCTTGCGCGCCTCAAGAAAGAGGACTAACCAATGTACGAGAACCTGTCTGATCCCATGGTCGTCAACAAAGAGATCAAACTCTACTCCGGCACCGGCAACCTGCCCCTTTCCCAGAAGATCGCCGATATCCTGCACCTCGAGCTGCAGGGCCTGACCATCGAGAAGTTCGCCAACGGCGAGATTTATGCCCGCTTCAACGAGTCCGTGCGCGGCGACGACGTCTACTTCATCCAGACCCTGGCCGGCACCAACGTCAACGACCTGTTGATGGAGATCCTCATCGTCTGCGACGCCGCCAAGCGCGCCAGCTGCTCGAAGTTCATCGCCGTCATCCCCCACTACGGCTACGCTCGCCAGGACCGCAAGGCCGCCCCGCGCGAGCCCATCACCGCTCGCCTGGTCGCCAACCTGCTCGAGGCCGCCGGTGTCGACCAGGTGATTACCGTTGACCTGCACCAGGGCCAGATCCAGGGCTTCTTCGACATCCCCGTGACCCACCTCACCGCCCTCTTCCTGCTGGGCGACTACTTCAAGAAGAACAAGGACTTCGACTGGTCCAACACCGTCGTGGTCTCGCCCGACATGGGCCGCGCCAAGGCCGCCAAGAAGCTCTCCGATTACCTGGGCTGCGATCTGGCCATCGCCCACAAGGGCCGCCCCAAGCACAACGTGGCCGAGGTCATGGGCATCATCGGCGACATCAAGGGCAAGACCTGCATCGTCAACGACGACATGATCGACACCGCCGGCACCCTGTGCGGCTCGGTCAAGAAGCTCAAGGAGATGGGCGCTGGCGACATCTACGTGTGCGCCACCCACGGCATCTTCTCGGGCCCGGCCATCGAGCGCCTGGACGAGGCCCCCATCGAGGAGTGCGTCGTGACCGACGTCATCCCCTGCGAGGTCGCCAACGCCGAGGGCTCCAAGATTCGCTCGATCAGCATGGCCAACGAGCTGGCCGAGGCCATCTACAGCGTCTACACCAACAACCCCGTCTCTGACATCTTTGGCGGCGGGCTGAACCTCTAAGGTACGCTTCGCGCTGCAGCACCACCCCCCAAACGAGGCCGTCTTCGCGCGGCCTCGTTTCTTATCGAGAGGAGCCACACATGGCCCAAGCTGCGACGATTCGCATCGTCTGCGGATTAGGCAACCCCGAGCCGCGCTACGAGCACACACGCCACAACGCCGGCTTTGCCACCGTCGACGCCCTGGCCGCGTCCTGCGGCGTGCGCTACTGGAAAAGCGAGGCCGGGGCAGACGTCGCCTCAATCGAGTGGCGCGGCGCAGACGGCGAGAAGCGCGAGGTTCTTCTCGCCAAGCCCATGAGCTACATGAACACGAGCGGCGGGCCTTTATCCAAGCTTGCCCGCGCCCACAAGGTGGCCCCGGGCCAGATCCTAGTGATTCACGACGAGGTAGACCTCGAGGCGGGGACCGTGCGCCTTAAAGTAGGCGGCGGTCTTAACGCCCACAACGGCCTGCGCTCCATTGCCGACAAGCTGGGCACCCGCGACTTCTGCCGCCTGCAGTTTGGCATTGGCCGCCCGCCAGGAAAGATGCCCGTGGCCGATTACGTCCTGCGCGAGCTTAAGGGCAACTACCTGGACGACTTTGAGATTTGCGTGCAGGACGCCGCCGCGCTTTGCAAAGACATTCTCACCAACGGCGCAAAATAGCCGCTGGCCGCAACGCCCTACCCCGCCCTCGCGGCGCGGGGTACAATGACTGAGTTTATGGACGCCCGTGCCGGTTCGGGGGAATCGCTGCGGCGCCCAATTGTTCGAGAATCGCAGGAGAGGAGTTCGTTGATGTACAAGATCCTCGACAAGACGCAGTTCTCCGAGAAGGTGTTCAAGTTCCGCATCGAGGCGCCCCAGATGGCCAAGCACGCACACGCCGGCCAGTTCCTCATGGTGCGCGCCAACGAGACGGGCGAGCGCGTGCCGTTCACCCTGGCGGGATGGAACCCCGAGGAGGGTTGGGTCGAGTTCATCTTCATGGTGATCGGCAAGACCACCCAGATGTTGTCCACCTACCAGGCGGGCGACTCCATCAAAGATGTAACCGGTCCCTTGGGCCAGCCCACCGAGATGGGCGAGGGCCCCTGCGCCGTTATTGGCGGCGGCGTTGGCCTGGCCATCGCCTTCCCGGTTGCCAAGCACCTGGTCGAGACGGGCCACGAGGTCCACGCCATCATGGGCGCGCGCACCAAGGACCTGCTGCTTCTTGAGGACCAGTTCCGCGACCTTCTGGACGACGACCACATCCACATCACGACCGACGACGGTTCCTACGGTGAGCAGGGCGTCGTTACCGTGCCGCTCGAGCGCCTGCTGCAGGAAAAAGCCGTTACGCAAGTCTTCTGCGTGGGCCCCGTTCCCATGATGAAGTTCTCGGCCATGACCGCCGAGAAGTACGACACGCCCATCGTGGCCAGCCTGAACCCCATCATGGTCGACGGCACCGGCATGTGCGGCTGCTGCCGCG
>CAVEMP010000075.1:0-13254 GCA_963616835.1 uncultured Oscillospiraceae bacterium
GAGCTGCGCCCGGCGCTCGACGCGCCCGAGTGGAACGAGCTCACCAGCTGGATTCACGACCTGGCGACGGCGCGGGCACAGAGCCAGGCGATCATCTGGGGCAGCTACGAGCAGCTGGACGTTACCCCGCAGCAACTGGTGTTTCTCCGCGCGGTGGATGGCGAGCGGGTGGTCGTGGCAGTAAACGCCGCGGGCACGGCCGCGCACGTGGGCTTCGACGCCGGAGCCGCAAGCGGGACGGATCTGCTCACCGGGGCGGCCGTGACGTTTGACGGCGGCGCCGAGCTTGCGCCCTACTCGACGTATTACTGGAAGCTCGACTAAGTTCGCAGGAGTAAAGTGTTTCTCGGCATCAAAATCACAACGAAAGGAATGCCATGATTTACGACGCGCTCAGCGGGATCGAGGCCTACCGCGGCCTTAACAAGAACCTCGACACCCTGATTGACTGGTTTGCACACAACGACCCTGCCGACCTGCCCCTGGGCAAGACTTTGATCGACGGCGAGAAGGTCTTTGCCAACACGATGGAGGCCAAGACCAAGCTGCCCCGGGACGGCCGCTTTGAGACCCACCGCAAGTACATTGACCTGCAGATGGACCTCGAGGGCGTCGAGGACTTCGCTACCACGCGCGGCGGCCTTGAGCCTTTGACCGAGTTTGACGTCGAGGGCGACAAGGGCTTCTGGAAGGCCGCCGAGGGCAACGACGACGTGCTGGTGGGGACCCTGGGCAAGGGTCGCTTCGCGATCTTCATGACCGGCGAGCCCCACATGCCCAACCTCGTCCACGGCGACGCCGAGGTGGGGCCGCTCAAGAAGATCTGCTTCAAGATCTTGGCCGAGTAGACGGGCTTCTCCTCTCTCTTCGTTTAGCCTCTTGCTACAAAATCGCGGGTCGGGCGCTGGAATATTGCGCCCGACCCGACATTTTGTAGCAAACGGGCGTCAAACTTGCGCCCGACCCAGGTTTTTGTAGCGAGAAGCCCTTCTCGGCGCGCCCGACCCGCCATTTTGTAGCGCCGAGAAACCCGCGGCGCCCGCGCCCTTAGAAGAACTTCACCGGGCTGGCCAAATTGGCGAGAAGGGCCACGGCGCTCCAGGCCGTCACCGTACTTGACCGCGGGTTGGCCGGGTCAGGCGAGCTGGAGACCTCGATGCGCGCCTGCACCATGTCATTTGCGGCGCTGACGACGTGCGTGTTGTTGGCCTTGCCGGGCACACTGGTAATAACGACCTCGGCACGCTCCAATGCCCCCGCTGCCAAGGCGCTCGCCACAGCGACGTTGACGTTCTTGGGAAACCCCGCGATGGCCTGCTTGGCGCAACCGCGAAAAACCTCCTCGACCTGGTCATGCGAAAGCTCCCTGCCCTCCAACGCAGGCGCTGTGGCCAGACCCTGCGGCGCCTTGATGTTGTCAATCGAGAAGCGCGTGGAAGGGTCCAAGGCCATCGTGCGCAGCACGTCAAAGCCCCCGACTGCCCCAGACATCACATGCAGAGAAGACCCGCCCTCGCAGGCCGCGGCCCCTAGCTGGGCAAGCAGCGCCCCGTCTGCCAAGGCCCCCACCGAGGCCACAACAAAATCGCAGCCTGCCCGCAGAAACTCCGCGGCGTACTGTCGCACCGCATCGACCCCCGCGAACTCAACGACATAATCCGGCCGCACCGCAACGGCCTGCCCGGCGTCAAGATAAAACCTCAAACCATCGGCCGGCGCATCCTCGGGCACATGACGCACCAAGGCGCCAACCAGCTCGTAGTCGTCACCCAAAACCTCGCCAAACAGCCGCTCGAACTCGTGGGACAACGTCCCGTACCCCACGAGCAAAACCGTTTTCTTCTCGGTGCCGCCCACGACTACTCGGCCTCGATAGCGCCAACAAGCCCCAGCTCAGAGACGTAGACGTCGGGCGCCCCGCACCAGTAGGCGTTGAGGTCTTCCATATCAACCCAAGCCAGGTGGTTCGAACAAGCCACGATATTGGCAAAGAGGTCCTTGAGATTGCACGACAGGCTCATCGCGCTAATGGGCTCGGCAAGCTTGCCGTCCCTCACGCGCGCTCCGCGCACCGGCGTCGAGATGCCGCCGGACGCGATATTGAACGAGTGGTAAATGTCTGCAATGTCGGTGATGTATATGCCGTCACCCATCTTGGCAAACAAGTCGTCAAGGCTTTCCTCGCCGGGTGCCACCGCCAGGTTGGCGGGCACCACCGTTAGATCGTTGGGCACGATACGCCCCATGGTGTCACGGCGGTCGGCGTTGCCGCACGACTCGCCAAGCCCCAGTTCACGCGCCCACTCGCACGTGGTGAGCGGCGAGACAAACACACCCGCATCCACCAGCTTGCGGTCGCGGTGCGCAACACCCTGCGCGTCGACCGGCAGATATCCAGGCCCGCCCCACACAGGCGCCGCGCCGTCGCAAACCGTGAACGCTGCCGAGCCAATTGCCTGCCCAAGCTTGCCGTCCAAGAAACTCTGCCGCGTTGCGATCTTCTCGCCGGAGAAAAGCTGCCAGAAGCCTACGAGCATCTGGCACACGACCTCGCCAGAAATCACAACCGGGTAGGCCCCGCTGTCGATGGTGCCACCGTCAAGGGAGGTCTCGCCAATCAGCAGCGCACGTTCCACCAGCTCATCCACATCGAAGTCACCGGCCACACCCGCAAACGAGCGCACCATAACGTTGTGCATCTCTTTTTGCCCCACGGCGATGTAAGACAAAAGCGCCATAACGTGCCGGTGCGTGCACGCGCGCGACAGGCCGGCCGAATTGGACACCAGGCGCCGCTGGTCATAGCTGCGCACCGTGCACTTGACGGCCCGATGGTTGGACGACTTCTGGCACAAAAGCTCAACGGCCTTCTGCGCTATGACCGCCAGCTCATTGGCCGCAGGCAGCGGCTCTACCGCAGGTAGGAACGCCTCCTCCGGCTCATCCGGCACCACCATGACGCCCGCCGGCTCGGACAAGTCGACCGTGCGCGACTGCGCGACGGCCTCGTCAACCAGCTGTTCAAGCGAAGGGTCCACGCCCTCGACGCGCGCGTAGCCAACCTTCTCGCCGCAGGTGCGCACGTAGCTGTTGGCCAGCTCGTAGGTAGTGCCGCCCAGGCCCCCGTCCTCGCTCGCCGCGACCTCAAGGCAGCTCTCGCAAATCTGCTCGAGCTCGAGCCCCGTGCACTCACTGGCGTGCTTCTTAGCGAGACGGGCCAGCTCCTCGCATCTCTTTGTCATAGCCATCTCCTAACCCACCATCATGCCGTCGATAAGCACGCGCGGCATGAACGCCGTCACGTACACCAGGCCAGAATCGGCCCCGCACAAAGAGCCGTAATCGGGGAAGTAGCTATCCCCCACCGCCGCGATCCGCTTCAACGCGTCAATGCTTTGGCCCGAGAGGTTAATGTTCGAAATAGGGTAGGTAAGCTCGCCGTTCTCGATAATGTTGCCCGAGACGGCCAAGAAGTTGAAGTTGCCCGTGGTGGGATTGACATTGCCACCACCCACCTCGCGCACGTAGAGGCCGTGCGAGACAGAAGGGATGATGCTGTCGGTAGGCGTCGTTCCCTTCTTGAGATAGGTGTTGCTCATACGAGCCACCGGGGCAAAGCGGTAGTCCTGGCGCCGGCCCGCCGAGGTCTGCGGCATGCCGAGCTGCCGGCTTCCCAGGCGGTCCACCATATAGCCCTTGAGCACGCCGTTCTCGATCAAAACGTTGTCCTTGGCCTCGACGCCCTCGTCGCTCATGGCAAACGAGCCGCACAGCTCGGGCCACTCGCCCGAGTCGCCAATGGTCACAAGAGGACTTGCCACCTGCTCGCCGATTTTGCCGTAGTAGACGCCGGTGCCCCCGGCCAGGTGCGTGGACTCCAGCGGGTGGCCGCAGTCCTCGTGGATAAACGTGCCCGAATCCACGACAACCGGCATGACCTGCGGAGAAACCCCGCGGGCAACCAGACCGTTCATCGCGTTCTCGCAGGTGGATGCCACCATCTTAGAGCGCTCGGCGTCGTCTTCCAAGAACTCGAAGCCATGCCCCGAGCTAAAGTTGTTCCACGCGCCATTCATGCGATCGCCGTCGGCCGCGGTCACAAACAGCCGCAGCGTCGTGATAACGCGCCTTTCGCGAGCGAGAAGACCCTCAGAGTTCAAGACGGCCACGTTTTGAATGCGGTCCTGGTAGTCGGCGTGGACCTCGACGATTTTGGGCGAGTAGGCGCGCGCCTCGGCACAAACCTGGTTGAGCAGGCGCGCCTTGACCTTGGCATCCACCGTCTCGGGGCTCTTAAGCACCGTGTTGTGAGGCGCATAGGTGCGCTCCTGCACGGGAAGCACGGCTCTGGGGGCCGCAGCGGCCTTCCAGGGGGCCAGGCCACCCAGGTTCGCAGCCAGGGCGCTCAGGCCGCACGCATCGGTGTTGTTGGTAAAGCCGTAGCGCGTCTGCGTACCGCTCATCAAATAAAGCCCTGCTCCGTGCATGTGCGTTGAGCTCGATGCCGTGATTTGGTGCCCGTTGGAAGAAATTCTCGTCTCTAGCTTGTCTTCAAAGAACAGCTCCGAGAAATCCGCCCCGTGCGTCAAAGGAAGGGCCAGGGCCTGCGCCGCCGGCTCTACCCAATCACTTGACTCCATAAGCTCATGAGCATCCATAAAGCCCCCAATCGATGCCGTTACCGTAAGTAAAACGGCGGGCCTGTGTGCAATAAAGCGCTGGTCACAGGCCCGCCGTCAGTCAATCAAATCATTACCAGGAGCTCTTGCCCATGAACTGGTAGAGAGCGGTGCCGGCGGGATCGGTCACGATGTTGGTGACGTCCTTGCCGTAGGCGTTCATGGAGTAGCCGTACAAAACCGGGCGCAGGGCGTAGTTCTCCTTGATCAGGACCTCCTCGGCCTGGTGGAGAAGCTCGGACTGCTTGTCGGCCTCGGTCGCGGCCGCGGCCTGGCTAAGCAGCTCGTCGTAGGCGGGAATAGAGATGCCAAACTGATCTGCCGCGGTGGTGTAGCCGCTCATAAGCTCCTCGACGTTGTCGCAGCTGGCATCCTGCGAGACGTACGAGAAGGCGTAATCAGAGCCGGTGAGCATCGACAGGTACGTGGGGATGTCGTAGGAACCAACCTCGACCTGAATACCCAGGTTGTCCTTGAGCATGGCCTGGAAGAACTCGGCGCGCTGGTTGCCGCGGGTGGTGTTGGAGGTCAGGTACACGAGCTTGGGCATGCCCTCGCCGTTGGGATAGCCGGCGTCTGCCAGGGCCTGCTTAGCCTGCTCGAGCAAAGCGTCGCCGCCGTTGTCGATCACGGCGTTGGAGCTGGTGCGGAACGTTCCGCCCTTGGGGTCAGAGAAAGCGTCGCTCACCAGGCCCTGGGCCACAGTGGCGTGGCCGTTTTCCAGGGTGTCGTTGGTGTAGGAGGCGTCCACGGCCAAGAAGATGGCCTTGCGCACGTTGACATCGTTCAAGGGCGCGCAGTTCCAGTTCATGAACAAAGAGGCGGTGGCGAGAAGCTCGGCATTCTTGACCTGCACGTTGTCGCCCAGCTGCGAGACCAGGCTGTCAGAGACGTACTTGTACACGTCCAGCTCGCCGTTGCTCATGGCCACGTCGGCCGCGGAAGAATCGGCAAAGAGCTTGAAGGTGATCTTATCGGCGATACCCGCCTCGGCGGTGCCGGCATAGGCATCGTTCTTGACCAGGACAACAGACTCGTCGGGGTTGTACTCAGAGAGCTTGTACAGGCCGTTGGACAGGTGAGTCTCGGGGTTGGTCGACCAGCCGTCGCCGCCCTTCTCGATGGCCGCCTGGTTCATGGGGTAGACAAAAGAGCCGGTGAAGAAGCCCTTGACAGTGACCTCGGGCAGGACAGAGATTAGGGTCACGACCAAGGTCTTGTCGTCGGGGGCGCTAACCGCGATGTCCTCGACGCTGCCCTCGCCGTTGTAGGCCTCGGACGCGCCCTTGATGTAGGTAAGGTAGCTGCTGGCGTTCTCGGAAGCCAGCTCGGGGCTAAAGAGGCGCTTGATGCCGTAGACAAAGTCGCCGGCCACAACGTCGGTGCCGTCCTGCCACTTGGAGGTACCCAGGGTAAAGGTGTAGGTCAGGCCGTCGTCGGACACGGTGTAGCTCTCGCAAACCGCCGGCTCGGGCGTCGTGCCGTCAGAGCCGTAGCGAAACAGGCCCTCGCCCATGAGGTTGGTCATCTCGCGGTCGTCGGAGTTGGAGTCGTTTTGCGGGTCGAGCGTGGCCAGCGAAGAGACCACGTAAGCGTTGAGCTCCTTGGACGCCGCGCTCGAGCCGCCCGAGCCCGAAGAAGAGGAGCCCGAGCCTCCGCAGCCCGCCAGCGCCGCCATCGCGCCCGTGGCGCCCGCAGCGGCCAAAACCTCACGCCTAGTCATGTTGATCGATTTCATTGCTTATCCTCCCGTTTGATGGCAAACTTACCAGCTTACTTACAAAATCCCACGTCAACGGCAAATTTTCCGTTGGCGAGAAGACCTATGACGCCTGGATGCCCTGCAAAGAAAGCTCGGACGCGCGCAGGCAGGCGCAAAGATGCTCGCCGTCGCCTTCGCTACCGTCGCCGTCGCCGCAGGCGGTGAGCTTTGGGCGCTCTTCTCGGCAGCGGTCGGTCGCATACGGGCAACGCGTGCTAAAGATGCAGCCGCGGGGCAGGTCGGACAAAGGCGGCAACTCGCCGTCCAAGACAATGCGCTTCTTCGCGCGGGCGCGGCGCGGGTCGGGCTCGGGCACCGCCGAGAGCAGCGCCTCCACGTAGGGGTGACGCGGGTGGGAAAACAGCTCGTCGGTCGAGGCAACCTCGACCACACGCCCCAGGTACATCACCACGATGCGCGAGCACAAATGTCGCACGACGGCCAGGTCGTGGCTGATGAACAGGTACGCCACGCCGGTCTCTTTTTGCAGGTCGGCCAGCATGTTGAGCACCTGCGCCTGCACCGAGACGTCCAAGGCCGAGACCGCCTCGTCGCAAACAACAAGCTTGGGGTCGCAGATCAAGGCGCGCGCAATGGCCACGCGCTGGCGCTGCCCGCCAGAAAGCGAGAAGGGGTAACGGTCCAGGCAGTCGGCCTTCAGGCCCACGCGCTCGACCGCGGCCGCCGCCAGGGCGCGCCACTCGCTCTTGGGCGCGAGCTTTTGGACCTTCAAGGGCTCGGCCAAGATATCGCCGATGGTCTGGCGCGGGTCAAGCGAGGTGTACGGGTCCTGGAAGACCATCTGGACAGCGCGGCTCAGCTCGCGCGCGCGGCCCTTCTCGGTAGATTTTCCGTCGATGCGAATCTCTCCGCCGTCTGTCCCGTAAAGGCCCAGAACGCAGCGACCAACCGTGGTCTTGCCGCAGCCCGACTCGCCCACAAGGCCCACGGACTCGCCCGCGCGCACGTCAAAGGTGACGCCCTCAACCACGGGCACCTTTTGCTTGCGCTTGCCCACCTTCATGGGAAACGCCTTGGTAAGACCCTCGACCCGCAGCAGCGGCTCCTCGTTTACCTGCGCCGTCATCAGCGGACCTCCTCGGCGGCCGCGGCCCTTACGGGCTCTACTTCCAAGACCTTGTCCGAAATGTTGTTGGACACGCAACGCCAGCAGGCGCACGAGTGCTGCCCGCCCAGGTCAAACTCGGGAGGCATCTGCTCCATGCAGACCTTCATGCGCTTCTCGCAACGCGCGGCAAAGGGACAGCCTGCCACCTTGACGCGCGGATCGGGTACCATGCCGGCAATAGGCACCAGCGGTTCTTCTCGCGGCCCCTCCAATGTGGGCATGCAGGCGAGAAGACCCTGGGTATAGGGGTGCGTCGTTTGATAGAAGATCTCGTCGACGGTGCCGCGCTCGACGATCACGCCGCCGTACATCACCACAACGCGGTCGCAAAGGGTGGCAATGACGCCCATGTTGTGGCTGATGAAGACCACCGAGTTGCCCAGCTCGTCGTGAAGGTCACGGATCAGGTCCAAGACCTTGGCCTGGATGGTCACGTCAAGGGCGGTCGTGGGCTCGTCGCAGATCAGCAGGCTGGGGTGGCAGCACAGGGCCATCGCGATGATCACGCGCTGCCGCATGCCGCCAGAAAGTTCAAAGGGATACTGACCCATGCGCTTCTCGGGCTCAGAGAGACCAACGCTACGCAGGGCCTCGACGGCGACCTTGGCGGCCTCGTCCTTGCCCAGCGCCGAGTGCTTTTGGATGGTCTCAAGCATCTGGTTTCCCACGGTATAGAGCGGGTCCAACGCGGTCATGGGGTCCTGAAAGACCATGGCCAGGTCGCCGCCGCGAAGCTGCTCCATGCTCGCCTCGTCAACGCCGCGCAGGTCAGCACCCCTAAAGTTCACCTCTCCACCAGACAAGCGCACGTTTGAGGGCAAAAGCCCCATCACAGCGCTCATGGTCATGGACTTGCCGCAGCCCGACTCGCCCACCACGCCTAGGATCTCACCGGCCATGACGTCGAAGCCAATGCCGTGGATAACATCGTAGCTGCCCTTGCGGGAATCGACCGTCACGCGCATGTCGCGCACCTGCAAGAGGGGCTCGCCCTTCTCGACCTTAGCCAGACGCCCCGCGATCTCACGGGCCTTGATGCCGTCTTTCTTGGATGCCATCTTTGTCTTGCCTCCCTACAGCATGCGCGGGTCAAAGGCGTCTTCGAGCGCGTCGGCAATGACGTACAAAGACCAGGTGATGATAAAGATCAAGACCGCGGGCTCGATCATCTCGTAGGGGTAAAGGACCATGTTGGCGCGCGCCGAGTTGATCAAGGTTCCCAGCGAGGCCATGGGCACCGAGACGCCCATGCCAATAAACGAGAGAAACGCCTCGCTAAAGATGCCGTCCTTCACCAGCTGCGTGATCTCGACCACGATCAGCGACAGGCTGTTGGGCAGCAGGTGGTTCCACACAACAGAGGGGCCCTTCGCGCCCATCGAGCGCGCCGCCAGGGCATAACCCTCGCTTTTAAGCTGCAGAACCGAGCCGCGCACGATGCGCGCAAGGCCCGTCCAGTACAGCAGCGTGAACGCCACCAGGATGCAGAACATGCCGCTGCCCGCCTGGGTGATAAAGGAGTCAGGCAGCTGCTCGAACAGCGCGTCGATGGGGCTCTTCAAGGTGATGGCCATAAGAAGCACGATTAACTGCGCCGGCAACGACTCCACGATCTCGACGATGCGCATGAGCACCAGGTCGACCTTGCCGCCGCAGTAGCCGGCCACGGCGCCATAGGCGCACCCCAGCACAAGAACGGTCGCGGCCGTGATAAAGCCCACCAAAAGCGAGATGCGCACACCGTACATGCAGCGTACCAGCATGTCTCGGCCCATCTCATCGGTACCAAAGAGGTGCGCGGCGCACGGCGCCAGCTTTTCTTCTCCGCGAAAGACCTGGTCGTAGCTGGCCGCCTGGGTAAGCGGCCCCAAGAAACCAAAGAGCGCAACGGCAACCAGCAGCACCAAGGCCACGACCGCGACCTTGTTGGAGCAAAACACGCGCACGCGGCGGCGCCAGATGGGCTCTGCGTCCGCGACCTGCGCCGAGATGTCCTCGGTAAGGGGCACGGGCTCGAAGGCGTCCGGGGCAAGCGTCATGCCCGCAATCGTCCTAGTTGTCGAGGTATTGGTCATCTGGTCCATCCCCTACTCCTCGTCCAGCTTGATGCGCGGGTCAATAACGCAGTAAACAATGTCGACCACCAGCAGAATCACGATGATGAATGCCGTGTAGAAAATCGTCGTTCCCATGATCACGGGATAGTCTCGCTGAGAAATGCACTTCACCAGGTACGAGCCAAGTCCAGGGATCGAGAAGACCGTCTCGACCACCAGGTTGCCCACCAGGATGCCCGCCGCCAAGGGGCCCAGCGTCGTGACGATGGGGATGGCAGCGTTTCTCAGCGCGTGCTTGAACAAGATGACACGGGCGCCCATGCCCTTTGCCTTAAGAAACCTAGTGAAGTCCTGCGACAAAACGTCCAAAAGAGCCGCGCGGGTAATGCGGGTAAGAATGGCGCTGGGGCCGGCCGAGAGAGCCAGCACCGGCAAGATGTAGTTCTTCCAGCCGCTCAGGCCCGAGGTGGGAAGCACATGCAGCCACATGCCAAAGGCGTACAGGAGAAGGACTGCCAGTACAAAACCGGGAAGCGACGAGAAGAAGCTCGACAAAGACGTGATGGCGCGGTCCACCACACTGCCGCGGCGATAGGCTGCCAAGATACCCAGCGGGATACCAACGACGCAGCTAAAGGCGATAGCGATGATGCCCACGCTAAACGAGACGGGGAACTTATCGGCAATGATATCGTTTACCGAGTAGCCGGCATTGACGATCGAGGTACCCAGATCGCCTTGCGCCAGGCCCTTGAGGTAGTTGACGTACTGCACGCCCACAGGCTGGTCCAGGCCGTACTTCTGCATGATGAGGGCCTGGGCCTGCTCCGAGAGCTTGTCCGAGGTAAACGGGCCGCCAGGGACCATGTTCATCAAGAAGAAGGTCAGCGTCGTGACCACAAAGATCGTCAGCACGCCAAAGGCGATGCGCTTTGCTATGTACTTGCCCATGTCTTCTCCCCTGTGATGGGTCGTACGTGGTAGTTGAGACTCTACGTCATCTGGCAGAGTGATTTAGACAAATTGTCTAGCTGTTAAACTAGATTTCCAGTTTTGTAATAAAAGGAAACTGATACCGTGGCGTCGGCACACGAGCTGGCGAGACGAACGCCTAGCTCGCCGCCTTATCTAGGCAATCTCCTTGAGGTAGTTGTAGACCGTGCTCTTCGAGACGCCAAGGCGTTTTGCCAGGGCCGGGGCGCTTCTCTGATAGTCGAAAAAGCCCCGCTCGTTGAGCATACGAACCAGCTCGATCCTCTCGTTTTTGCCCAGCGACTCGGCTGGCTTGCCCAAGGCGCGAACGCACTCTTCCACCATCGAGTCGGCGTCTTCCGAGACGGCCGGGTGCCCATAGAGGGTCTCTCGTAGCTCGCCGCCCACCTCGGCCATGCCGCTAAGGAGTTCGGCCGCGCGCGCAAGCTCGGTGACATCGCTGTTGATGCCCAGGCCCATAACGTAGTTCTTGCCGCGAACAAGCCAGGTAGACGACTTGATGCGACGACCGTCCTTGGTATGGGCGCAATCACAGTTGATGTCCATAAAGGGGTCAAAGGCCACGTCATTGTCGTCGGCTATGGTGTCTGCGCCGTAGACCGAAAGCGTCGAGCCCACCTGCCTGCCCGAGACATGCCCGTTATAAATCGACAGGGTATGGAAGGTCTTCCCCACAACCTCCTGAACCAGCGTCTCGCAGCTGGGGCCGTACATCAGGGCGATGCCCTGGGCCAGGCGATCCAGCAGCTCAAAGGCCTCGTCGCGGGTCATGTGGGTTCTCTTGACGTCAGAAAAAGGCATGCTAGATCCTTAGGTTGTTGTCCTCGACGGCCGCAACCAGGCGCTGCATAGCCTGGGCGGTCTCCTGGTGGCGGCCAGAGATGTTGATGCGACTAAAGCGCTCGAGCCCTTCTCCGTACTCCATGCCGGGCTCGACCTCAAGCAGGGCCTTCTCCTCAAAGAAACGGTTGAGGTCTTCTCCTTGCAAGGACAGGCCCTCCCAATGCGCCCAGCAAACGAAGGTGCCCTCGGTTGGGTAAACGCGGCCCAGGTCAGAGGCTTCAATCGCATCTGCGATGATCTGGCGGTTGGTGGCCATGTAAGCAACGCTTTGGCGCTGCCACTCCAAGCCCTCGGGGGTATAGGCGGCCATCAGGGCCTGGCGACCAAAGGGGTCGATGCTGCCAAAGTGGTCGCGGGTCCTTTGGGCACTAAAGCGCTCGCGCAGATCGGCGCCGGGAATAATCGCGTTGGCAAAGTTCAGGCCGGTGCAGGAAAAGGACTTTCCAATGGAGGTCAAGACTATGGCGTTTTCGCGGCCGGGGGCCAGGCTTGCGTAGGGCGTTGTGCGGTGACCGCCAAAGGTGACCTCGGCAAAGATCTCGTCCGAGACCACAACGGTGCCGTACTTGGCCGAAAGCTCCGAGACGCATGTCAGCTCGTCGATGGTCCAAACGCGTCCCACAGGGTTGGCCGGGTTGCAAATAACCAGCAGCTTATTGTGGGGGTTTGCCATCAGGCTCTCAAGATGGGCAAGATCCATACGGTAGGTGCCGTCAACCACCCTGAGCGGGTTATAGACGGTCTTAAGACCAAGGCGATTGGCCGCCTGCTCGTAGCGGTAGTAAACCGGCGGCTGGACAATCATGGCGTCGTCGGGGCCAAGCAACATGCGAAGACACGTGGCGACCGAGAAAATCGTGCCCAGGGTAGGCACCACCCAATCGCCTTCGATCTCCCAATCGCGCGCGTTGGCCATCCACCACTCGATGCGCTCGAGATAGCCGTCGATGGGCCAGGTAAACGCGTAGTAACCGTTAAGCGCGTAATCGGCCAAGGCGCGGCGAATGCAAGGCGCGGTCTTAAAATCGAACTCGGCCCCGCCCATGCTTGGGACGCGAGCATCCAAGATGTTCTTGGGAGTCAAGGCCTCTTGTAGGCTGCCCAAACCTTCGCGAGAAACCTCTTCGGCCACAAAGCCCATTAAGGCACCCCTGTTTCTACCTTCTGTCCAATAGTTGGACTAATGGTAGATAAATTCAACGGTCAATAGGTTAACGAGAGGTATCCAATTCGTGCGAAATCGCGCGGTGTCAGCTCATGCGGCAGGTGTCGCTACAAAAACGCGGGTCGGGCGCTGGAATATTGCGCCCGACCCGCGATTTTGTAGCAAACGGGCGTCAAACTTGCGCCCGACCTAGGTTTTTGTAGCGAGAAGCCCTTCTCAGCGCGCCCGACCCGCCATTTTGTAGCGGCGAGAAAGGCACGGGGAGACGGCCCCTAGTGCTCGCGGCGAGAGACTCGGGCGGCGCCCAGGCAGGCGGCGGCCGCGGCGAGAAGACCGGCGAAGCCGCCCCAGGTCACGTCGCCGGTGGAGGGGGTGCCCTTCTTGGACGCGGTCTTGGTCTCGGTGACCGTGGTCGTCTCGGTCTTGGTCGTCTCGGACTTGGCGGGCGCGGCGACCTTGACGGTGACGGTCACGGCCGTGTCCAGCTCGTCCGTGTCCAGGTCGCCGTCGTAGGCGACGTGGGTGACGGCGCCCTTGGCGGTGAGGACCTGGGCCGCGGTCGCGCCGGCGTCGAAGCCCTCGACGGCCTCCCAGGCGACGTCGCCCTCGGCGACCTCGCCGTTCTG
>CAVEMP010000076.1:0-7787 GCA_963616835.1 uncultured Oscillospiraceae bacterium
GACATTAATTTGTGCCGTCTGTCACTTTTGTACCGCCGTATCTGCGTTAATTCAACGAAAAACGATTGTTAGACGTATACTCTTTTGATTGTATGTAAATGAAAAACCAACGTCTCTAAGACATACCAAAAAGGACGTACGGCATATGGCCATGACACACGACTATATGGACTATCTGGACGAGCAAGTCGGAATCGCTCCGGCAGGTAGCCAAGAAGAACTCCAGGCGGCCGAGACCATCGCCAATATGATGCGCGAGCACGGCTGCGACCCCTATATCGAGGAGTTCGACGCCCGTAAGTTCGCGAACCTCATTCCTGCCGCGCTGCTGATCCTTATCTTCTTGGGCATCTTCTTGGCGGGCATGGGCTCTGTGCTGCTTACCGCCATCGGGTTTTTCCTGGTAGCCGTGCCCACGGCCCTGTTTGTCCTTAAGTTCTTGGGTACCGACGTTATCTCGGACCTGGGCCCGTCGGCGCGTAGCCAAAACGTCGTCGCGTTCCACAAGGGCTGCGGCGAGAAGGTCCAAAAGGGCACCCGACCCATTGTGGTTGTTGCCCACTATGACTCCCCGCACGAGAACCCTCTTTACAGCACTCCGGTGGCCCAGTATCTGCCGCTTTTGTGGAAGTACAGCCGTTACTGCGTCTTGGGTGTGGCTGTTTGCACCCTGTTCCAGATTCTGGGCTTCTTGCCCGAGGGTTTCCGTCGTTTTGTTTGGATCATTGGCATCTTGGGTTCGCTGCCTCTGCTGCTGCTTGGCGTGAGCCGCTTCCTTGAGCACTTCTCGCCGTGCACGTTGGGTTCCAACGACAACAAGTCTGGTGTTGCCGCCATGCTGGGCGTGCTTGAGAACGTCCAGCCTTCTGGCAAGCAGACCGCCTATCAGGTTGAGGTTTCTCGCGCCGAGCAGCGCGCCGCCGCCGAGAGGGAGGCCGCTGTCCGCGCAGCTGCCGAGCAGGCCGCCGCAGCCGAGGCCGCCGCGGCCGCCGCGCAGGCTGCTGCCGAGGCCGCAGCCGAGGCTCAGGCCGCTGCAGCCGCAGCCGCTGCTGCCCGCGAGGCCGCTAGGGTTCAGATTTTGGGCGTGCGCCACGGCGAGGAGACCCTGCGCTCGCTGGGTATGTTGCCCGCGGACTGCGAGATTGTCTACGACTTGGAGCAGTACGCCGAGCCGGTGCCTGTGGCCGAGGGTGTTGCGGCCGAGGCCGCGCCTGAGGTCGCCCCAGTTGAGGTTGCCGCGCCGGTCGAGGCAGCCGAGCCGGTTGAAGTCGAGGTGCCCGTCGCCCAGCAGGCGGCCGAGCCGGACTACACCGAGCCCGCCGCCTACGCTGCGCAGCCCGAGTACGTCCAGCCTGTTGCCTACGCGCCCGAGCCCGTAATGCCCGAGCAGCCTGTCGAGCCTCAGGCCGCGTCCACCATGGAGACCGCTCCTGTCGAGGTTGCCCCCATGGTCGCCGTCGACGCCCCCGCGCCCGCCGCGCAGACCGGAGACCTCAACTTTGCGTCCCTCTCTGCCGATGCCGATCAGACTTCTGCATGGCAGGCCGCCGGCGACACCTCGGGCCTTAACGCTGAGGTCAACACCGACGATATCGATTCCACCCAGCCGGTTGGCGTAAGTGCTGCACCTAAGCCCGCGGCTCCCGAGGACCCCACCTGGGGCCAGAGCGAGTTTGAGCCCAAGATGTCCAACGTCGCTCGCCGTGCCTCTCTGTTTGACCTGCCTGACATGAACGGTGCGGCCAAGGATCCCTTCGAGTCCACTAATCCGCAGGCCCAGGCCGTTGTCCCGCCCGTGCCCGCCGTTCAAGTTCCGCCTACGGTCTCGGCGCCCACGCCCGTCTCGGCGCCTGCTCCTGCGCAGGCCGATGTGCCGGTTATGCAGGGCGATGACGACGCCTACTCTGATTTCTTCTTTGAGCCCGAGGGCCAGAGCAAATCCTCCGAGGCCCTTGGCAACTTCTTTGGCAAGGTTAAGGAGAAGTTCGCGGGCTTCTCGCGTAACAAGGGCGTGGCCGACGACGACGCGGCCACTGATGGCGACGCCCCTTCTGCCGACGGCTCGGCCAACAGGCGAAGCCCCTGGCGCGGCGGCGCTACCACCCGTAGCGACCTGCGCGTCATCGAGGGCGGCGAGGCCGCCGAGGGCGCTCCCACCCAGGAGGACCTGCGCGAGGCTGTTTTGTCCATGAACGACGATGATCTTCTCGCCCACGATATCTGGTTTGTGGCCCTGGGTGCCAGCGGCCTGGGCCACGCGGGCATGCGCGCCTTTATCAACAAGCACCGCAAGGACTGCCGTGGCTGCTTTGTTATCAACCTTGACTCGGTGGGTGCGGGCGACCTCACGGTCTATTCTAACGAGGGTCTTCTTACCACTCGCCGCACCGATCGCCGTATGCTGCGTATGCTTACCACCACCGCCGCCGACCTGCACATTGGCATCCAGACCCGCGAGCACGACTGGGGTACGACCGATGCCACGGTGTCGATGATGCGCTCTATGAGGTCGGCCACGATCACGGGCCTGGACGCAAACGGCCTCACGGCGCTTTCGCGTACGCAGGACGACGTGCCCGAGAACGTCGACCCCGCGCAGGCCGTTCAGGTTGCCCAGCTTGTGACCGAGTTGATTCGACGCGCGTAGAAGTGTGTTAGAATACAATCTCCTTGCGGGCATCGCCAAGTGGTAAGGCATCAGCTTCCCAAGCTGACATTCGCGGGTTCGAGTCCCGTTGCCCGCTCCAGAAATGCGCAGGCCGGCTCCTTTTGGGGCCGGTCTTCTTTTTTAAACTTTGTAATCTTCCCCCAACTGGAACGTAATTTCACAAAACCCCAGTTGGCGCGTGACGGGTATGTCGGTTGGGGGAAACTGCCCTTATATCACCGGGGCCATACGGGTATGTTAGAGGGGGTTACCGCGGCCCCATAGCCGCCGCCGGCCCAAACATAACCGACTAACGCCATGACTCCAACTAAGGAAGCGAGAAGAACTATGGCTTATATCCCTATGACCGACGAAGAGTGCCGTATTGCCACCGAGGGCCTCTCTGACCAGCTGGACCTCTATGCAGACCTGCTGGTCAAGAAGGGCGCGGCCTTGAAGCCGGGGCAAGAGTTGGTCCTTCAGGCCCCCGTCGAGCGCGCCGACTTTGCCCGCAAGGTCGTGGCCGCGGCCTATGCCGCAGGAGCTGGCCACGTGACCGTTATCTGGGCAGACGACGAGGTTACCCGCCTGACCTACGAAAACGTCGACCTGACGTACTTTGAGCACACCCCCTCATGGAAGATCGAGCAGCTCAACTCGCTGGCCGAGGCCGGCGCGTCCTTCCTCTTTCTTGAAGGCAGCGACCCTAACGCGCTTAAGAACATCGACCCTGCCAAGCCCGCTGCCGCGTCCAAGGCCAGAAACACCGAGTGCACCTCGTTTAGGAACGGCATGGACTTTGGCAAGAACGTCTGGTGCATCGCCGGCGTGCCCGTTGCGGCCTGGGCCCGCGAGGTCTTTCCGCAGGCCAGTGAGGCCGAGGCGGTCTATCGCCTGTGGAGCCTGATTCTCGAGGTGGCCCGCGCAGACTCGGACGACCCCAAGAGCGCCTGGGAGACCCACAACGCGTCGTTTGAGAAGTCCAAGCGCTTCCTCAACAGCCACCACTTTGACGCCTTGCGTTACCAGTCCGCAAACGGCACCGATTTCACCGTGGGCATGAACCCCGCCCACTTGTGGGATGGCGGCGCCGGCAAGACCCAGGACGGCACGGCGTTCTTCCCCAACATCCCCACCGAGGAGGTCTTTACCAGTCCCGACCGCAACCGCGCAGACGGCATTGTCTACTCGTCGCTGCCACTGGTCCACGCCGGTCAGGTGGTCCGCGACTTCTGGATCCGATTTGAGGGCGGCCGCGTAGTTGACTTTGGCGCCGAGCAGGGCACCGAGGTTCTCCGCCACATCATCGAGACGGACGAAGGTGCCCACCACCTGGGCGAATGCGCGCTGGTCTCTAAGAACACGCCCATCCGCCAGTCCAAGACCCTGTTCTTTGACACCCTCTATGACGAGAACGCCAGCTGTCACCTGGCCCTGGGTATGGGCTTTCCCGAGTGCCTAGAAGGCGGCCTGGACATGGAGAAGGACGAGCTCCTCGCCAACGGAATCAACCAGTCGGCTACCCACGTGGACTTTATGATTGGCTCTGACGACCTCAATATCTGGGGTTTGGACGTCCAGGGCAACGAGACGCCGATTTTTGTTAACGGCCAGTGGGTGTGGGAATAGGCCGCATGTGTTAAGATATCGACCAATGCGCCGTTAGCTCAGTTGGTAGAGCAGGGGACTTTTAATCCCAAGGTCCAGGGTTCGAGACCCTGACGGCGCACCACCTAACTGCAAGCGGGGCGCGGCCATACAGCCGCGCCCCGTTTTTTGCTGTCACGATAGGGTATCTGGCCCCTGCGATAAACGTAAAAGACGATATTGGGAAGACGTCTTGCGATTTGCGGGCAAGAGCCGTAATTTACCCAATCGCCAACTGGGGTTTTGCAACTCGAATGCCCGGCTCCAGGTCTTCGTGGCAAATTGGCTTCCCAATTTCGTCTTTTACGTTGGCCTCGGCCCTTTGAATGGCCGTTTGTCCGTGCCCGCCGCGGCCGCCTTTTTCGTGCGTGTTCCAGGCGGGGCAAGGCTCAGTTGGGCTCTTTTATAAAACCAAATGCAACGAAGTTTTGACTTTGCTGCAAACTCGGTCGATTACGCCCAAACCCGCTGCAAGCCAACTGGGCAAACGCGAACCGAACATCGACTCGCGCATCCTTGGCCGCAGCTATGTGCCAAACCCTGCCGCAAAAACGAAAAATAGTTGTACATTGGCGCAGCCCGGCCCGCGCCTCCGCCCCCACCCGCCCCGCAAATTTGTTTCCAAACAAAATACATTGGTGTTTTGGGTTGTTTGCGCCCCGGCCACAGGTCTATAGTTCGACTCATTGATTGCAGCCCCACGGCCATAGTCGTGGGCCACTAGTCTACTAGGGGAGGCGAAAGAAGCCTAATGAAGAGCTACAGCGCTACGTATACTGACCTTTACCAGGCCATCGCCCTCTCTTCTCCCCAAAACCGACGTCAGGACCGACGAATCTAGCCCGCGATGTTGCGTGCGCTGCGAAGCTGTCCTTAGGTTGCTCAATCTAATCACTTATCTCGCAACACACCGCATCGACGGGTGTTTTGCTATGCTGCTTTCTACTTCTACCTGCATATTTGCCAATTGAAAGGAATCATAATGGCTGAGAAAGATAAGGTTGTTCTTGCGTACTCCGGCGGTCTTGACACCTCCGTCATCGTCAAGTGGCTCCAGGTCGAGAAGAACCTCGACGTCGTTGCCATCTGCGGCAACGTGGGCCAGGACGAGAAGGACCTCTCGTGGATCAAGCAGAAGGCCCTGGACATGGGGGCCATCCACTCCGACGCCGTCGACATGCGTGCCGAGTATGCCGAGAAGTACCTGACCCACGCCATCAAGGCCAACGCCAAGTACCAGAAGGTCTACCCGCTGCTCTCTGCCCTTTCTCGCCCCCTGATCTCTAAGCACATCGTGGACATCGCCCACCAGTACGGCGCCAAGTACGTCGCCCACGGCTGCACCGGCAAGGGCAACGACCAGGTGCGCTTTGAGACCGAGATCCGCGCTCTTGACCCCAGCTTGGAGATCATCGCCCCCGTGCGTGTTTGGGACCTGACCACCCGCGACTCCGAGATGGAGTGGGCCGAGGCCAACGGCGTGCCAGTGCCCACCACCAAGAAGAAGCCCTACTCCATCGACGACAACCTGTGGGGTCGCGCCATCGAGTGCGGCGTGCTCGAGGACACATGGAACGAGCCTCCCGCGGACATCTGGACGATGACCAACAACCTGGAGGACTGCCCCGCCGAGCCCGAGACCGTCGTCATCTCGTTCAAGGAGGGCATCCCCAGCGCCATCAACGGCGAGGAGATGGACATCCTCTCGCTGATCATCAAGGCCAACGAGATCGCCGGCCGCAACGGCTTTGGCCGCATCGACATGGTCGAGAACCGCGTCGTGGGCATCAAGTCCCGCGAGTGCTACGAGTGCCCGGGCGCCCTTCTCCTTATCCAGGCCCACGAGACCATGGAGCAGATGTGCCTGGACGTCAACACCCAGAAGACCAAGCGCGAGCTGGACGAGCAGTGGGCCGACCTGGTCTACAACGGCTTGTGGTTCTCTCAGGCTAAGCTGGCTATTGACGCCTACAACGACTTTACCTCTAAGTTCGTGACCGGCGACGTGCGCATCAAGCTCTGCAAGGGCGGCCTGTTTGTCGACGGCATGCGTTCTCCCTACAGCCTGTACGACTACGGCCTGGCCACCTACGACGAGGGCGACACCTTTGACCACACCGCCTCTCGCGGCTTCATCGACCTGCACGGCCTTGAGTCCCAGACCTGGTCCAAGGTCCAGGGCCCCAAGAGCGGCCTGACCCCGGTCGACTAGGCTGCGACCTGGTAATCTAGAGTGAGTGAGCGGCGCGTCCGGTGCTGTCCGGGCGCGCCGTTGTTTGTATCGATGAAAGGGGAGCTTCATGGCTCTTTGGGGCGGCAGGTTTGAGAAGGGCGTCGACGCCTTTACGCAGGAGTTTGGCGCGTCGCTTGAGGTCGACAAGGCCATGGCCCAGCAGGACATCGCGGGCAGCCGTGCTCACGCCAAGATGCTGGCCGAGCAGGGCATCATTAGCAACGACGACCAGGCTGCCATCGACGCGGGCTTGGCAGACATCGCCGGCCAGATCGAGCGCGGCGAGTTTGCCTGGGACGTCAACGACGAGGACATCCACATGGCCGTCGAGGGTGCCTTGACCCGCAACATTGGCACGCCGGGCGCCCGCTTGCACACCGGCCGCTCGCGCAACGATCAGGTGGCAACCGACATTCGCCTGTACGCCAAGGAGCTTTGCCAGCACCTTCTTGAGGGCAACGATGCCCTTCGCCGTACTTTGGTTGACGTAGCTGAGAAGAACTTTGATGTTGTGATGCCCGGCTACACCCACCTGCAGCACGCCCAGCCGGTGCTCTTCTCGCATCACATGTTGGCCTACTTCTGGATGTTCACCCGCGACCACAAGCGCCTGGCAGCAGCCCTAGAGGCCGCCGACGCCAACCCGCTGGGCGCCGCGGCCCTGGCTGGCACCACCTACCCGCTTGACCGCCAGCGCACGACCGAGCTTTTGGGCTTTGACCACGCGATTCCCAACTCGCTGGACGCTGTTTCTGACCGCGACTACCTGCTTGACCTTGAGTACGCTTGCAGCGTGAGCATGATGCACCTCTCGCGCCTGTGCGAAGAGATCGTGCTGTGGAGCTCCACCGAGTTTGGCTTCATCACGCTTTCTGACGCCTACTCCACCGGCTCGTCGATCATGCCGCAGAAGAAGAACCCCGACTTCGCCGAGCTTACCCGCGGTAAGTGCGGCCGCGTCTACGGTGACCTGATGGCCCTTCTCACCACCATGAAGTCGCTGCCGCTGGCCTACAACAAGGACCTGCAGGAGTGCAAGGAGGGCCCGATCGACGCGGCTAAGACCCTGTCTGATTGCATGGAGATCGCCAGCGGCATGCTAGAGACCATGACGGTCAACGCAGATGTCATGCTGGCCCAGGCCAAGACCGGCTTCACCGCCGCCACCGACGTGGCCGATTACCTAGCCAAAAAGGGCATGCCCTTCCGCGAGGCGCACCGCGTGGTGGGCGAGCTGGTGCTTTATTGCGAGAAGAACAA
>CAVEMP010000076.1:8731-12572 GCA_963616835.1 uncultured Oscillospiraceae bacterium
AGGTCTTGTCCGTAGCGAGAAAAACCCCAGGCGGCCAGCGGCGTGCGGGGCACCACGTCTGCCGGGTTCATGATGTTGAAGATGTTGTTGTACAGCGCGTCCTTGCTGTCTGCGGCCGAGGTGACCTGCGGCACGGCAAAACCGTAACCGTAGATTGACCCGCTATCAACGTAGACGTCTTTGTACTCGTCGCCTGCGTCGGATGCCTTCCAGTCCGCACTGTTTTGATCAAAGTAAGCGCACACCAGGTTGGCCGTGGCGCCGCCGCGGGAGTGGCCGCAGACAAACAACGACACGTCGTCCCAGCCCAGGTTGGGCTCCTTTTCTTGAATAGCGTCCAGGTAGTTGACGATGGCGCTCACCACGTCCAGGCTGGTGTCCGAGAAGCCCTCGTGATCGCCTTTGCCCAAGCCGCCCCCGTTAAGGATGCCGCTCGAGAGGCTCATGCGCAGGTTAGAGAGCCACTCGGTGCCGTAGCTGCCGCGAATTGCCACCATAAGCAGCAGCTTGGTCTGGCCCGTCTCGTCGTTGGTGATGTGCTTGGATGCCATGGTGTAGGCCGTGGTATCGGTGCCTGTGGGAGTGAACACGTTGGCAATCTCGTCGATGATCTCGCTGCGGTAGCGGTACGACGCGGTGCAAGCCTGCTCAAAGCCCAATTTACCAAGAAGGTCTTCCATGTAATCGGGCACGTTGTTGCCCTCCTGGAAGTGGCCCGACTCGGCGTTGGCCACGCTGGAAAGCACGCTGGCCGTCTGCGCCAGCTCGTGGTTGTACTGGGTTGAGTCCTGGAAAAACCACTGGTCGTCCCAGGTCACCGGGGCGTTTACGGTATTCTCGCCGCTCACCAGGCTTTGGTAGTTGGCCGTCACCGTGAAGCGCCGGCCATTGTCCTGCGAGTTGACCACCTGCTCGAGCGGGGTGGGGGTTCCAATTTTTGCCGCGCCAACCTCGGCCAGGTGGATGCGGTGCCGCACCAAAATGGTCACCGAGGTCACCGCCAGCACAATGACGGCCACAACGGCGATCAGGACTCTTCTTGCACGATGGGTGCGGTGATCTTTTTTCACGGTCTTCTCCGTAACTCATTATTCAAACTGACGCACAGTCGTTGCGGAATGTGCTGATAATAGAGGATTGAGCGCGCGTGTATACTCCGCGCCGCGCAAGAAGGCATTGGCTTTAACGGGCTATGAATGAGGTTGACACTTTGGACAGCAATATCGACGGCCTTACCCAAAAGGCTTCCCACGTCTTGGTTCACGAAGATGGCAAGTTTGCCCGTGGCGTACGCTGGTATGGCCGTTGGCTGACCTTTGCGGGCTGGTTCAACTTGATTTTCCTGGGTCTTCTTACGATTGCCCTAGGCGCCGCGTTTTTTGTTGACAGTAAATCCTTTATGGCCGAGTTTGGCAACGGCAGCCTGGCCACGATTCTCTCGGTCGTAAGCCTGGCGCTTTCGCTGGCCGCGGGCGTGATCATGATCATCACGGGCCGCTCGCTGCGCAAGAGCGTCGCGCGCAAGGCCGCCAAGTGGTCACGAGTACTTATGTGGTTTCAAGTGCTTGACCTGGCCACCTCGTATATGCTGTCTGGCCCGTCGTTTACCACCATCATCACGTTGATCGAGATCATTGTTTTAATCATCTTTAGCGTGGCCTTGGACCCCACCTTGGTGGAGGAGCGGCGAGAAGAACGCGACGCCGAGCGCGCCGCAGACAGGCACGCCGCCGGCCAGGGCATGCTGGGTCGCGACCTTACCGGCAAGGGCTACATGCGCGTCGACTTCTTCAACGTCTTTTGGATCTTCTTTATCTGCTCTATCTTGGGCTTGATTCTAGAGATCATCTGGCACATGGTCGTGGTTGACCCCGGCCACTACGAAGAGCGTGCGGGCCTGCTATTTGGCCCCTTCTCGCCCATATACGGCTTTGGAGCGGTGTTGGTCACCTTGGCCTTAAACCGCCTGTACAACAAGAACCCCATCATCACTTTTGTTGTTGCAGGCCTGGTAGGCGGTGTCTTTGAGTGGGCCGTGAGCTTCTTTATGGAGACGTCCTTTGGCATCAAGGCCTGGGACTACAGCAGCTATAACTTCTTTGGTATCCCCGATCCGGTGGCGGTCTTTTGCGGCGGGCGCACCTCGACGCAGTTCCTGGTTATGTGGGGTATCTTGGGCCTGGTGTGGGTCAAGCTCTTCTTACCCGTGATGATCAGGGTCATCAATGCTATTCCCTGGCAGCTGCGCTACAACCTGACGACTGTCATGGCCACGCTTATGCTGGTTAACTGCCTTATGACGCTGGGTAGCCTGGATTGCTGGTACGCGCGCGCTTCTGGCCTAACGCCGTCGACGCCGGTCGAGCAGTTCTTTGGCGATTTCTTCCCCGATAGCTTTATGAAGGGACGTTTCCAGTCCATGACGATGAACGTCAACGACTCGACCCGTGTCGACACTGCGCACAAGGTCGCTACGCAGTAGGGGCGGTGGGGTCTTCTCGCCGCCCGCACGCCGCCTGAGCTTCCCGCGGCTGCTAGAATAAGAGATTGTTAGTTTGAGGCGATTCTAGGAGGACACCTGTGATCGATCGCTATACCCGCCCCGAGATGGGCCACATCTTCTCGCTCGAGAACAAGTACGCTGTCTGGCAAGAGATCGAGGTCCTGGCCTGCGAGGCCCACGCCGAGCTGGGCGAGAGCGGCATCACGCGCGAAGAGGCCGCCTGGATTCGTCAGCACGCCGCCTTCAACAAAGACGAGGTAGACGCCATCGAGGCCGTGACCAACCACGACGTCATCGCGTTTCTCACCAACATGGGCTCCTACATCGACGCCGATGTGCCACAGGGCCAGCCCAAGCCGTCCCGCTGGGTCCACTATGGCATGACCTCTTCTGACCTGGGCGACACCGCGTTGTGCTACCAGCTGGTCCAGGCCACCGACATCTTGATCGACGACTGCAAGAAGCTGGGCGAAATCTGCAAGCGCCGCGCCTTTGAGGAGAAGGACACTCTGTGCGTGGGCCGCACCCACGGCATCCACGCCGAGCCCATGACCTTTGGTATGAAGTTTGGCAGCTGGGCCTGGGAGCTTAAGCGCGACCTGGACCGCCTGCAGGATGCCCGCAACAACGTGGCCTTTGGCGCCATCTCGGGCGCGGTGGGCACCTACTCGAGCATCGACCCGCGCGTCGAGGAGTACGTCTGCGAGCACCTGGGCTTGGTCCACGATCCACTGTCCACGCAGGTCATCAGCCGTGATCACCATGCGTATCTCGCCGGCGTTCTGGCCACCGTGGCCGCCACCTGCGAGCGCATTGCGACCGAGATCCGCAACCTGCAAAAGACCGATACTCTCGAGGCCGAGGAGCCGTTCCGCAAGGGTCAGAAGGGCAGCTCGGCCATGCCGCACAAGCGCAACCCCATTACCGTGGAGAAGGTCTGTGGCCTTTCTCGCGTGGTCAAGGCCAACGCCCAGGTTGCCTTTGACAACGTGGCCCTGTGGCACGAGCGCGACATTAGCCACTCTAGCGCCGAGCGCGTGGCCCAGGCCGATAGCTTCATCGCGCTTGACCACATGTTTAGCTGCCTTACCCGCATCGTCGACGGTCTGGTGCTCTATCCGGCCCAGATGATGGCCAACCTCAACAAGACCCGCGGCTTGATCTATTCGTCCAAGGTGCTGCTGCACCTGGTGGACACCGGCATCACCCGCGAGGACGCCTACAAGATCGTGCAAGAAAACGCCATGGCCACGTGGCGAGAGGTTCAGCAGTGCGAGCCCGGTACCACCTTCCGCGAGAAGATCGAGGCCGACCCGCGTTGCGCCAAGCTCAAGGCCT
>CAVEMP010000077.1:0-7769 GCA_963616835.1 uncultured Oscillospiraceae bacterium
GTCTCAAACGCAAAGACCGCCCGCAGGCGGTCTTAGGGTATGGCTTATGCCTCGGTAGCCGTGCTGGTCTGGGCAGTGGCGTCCGTGGTTGTGGCTAAGGTCGTATCGTTGACCTCACTCTTTAGGCCACAGACCAAGATGGTGCGGCCCGTCTCGTTGCCAGAGTAGTTGCAGGTGCACAACGTAAGAACGTGGTTCACCTTGGTAATTGCCGTCGCCGCGTTAGACGTCTTAGTGACGGCCTTGGCAAGAAGGCCGCTTAGGTAGCTGCGCCACTCGTCATCGGTTGAGAAGGTAAACTCGCGCACGGTCTCGTCGTCGCCCGTGGTCTTATAGACAAACAGGGGCTCAAGCTCGAAGTTTGCTCGCTCGGTCACGTACCAAACCGTCGACACGCTGTCGAGCATACCCTGGGTATCCATGTCGGCCACCGGCTTGAACATGGCACCGTTTCGCAGGTGGTGGCCATAGATGATCGTCTGGTTGTCAACCAAGCCCGAAGAGACATTCTCGTAGTCCATGAAGACCTGGCCGCCCAACGAGTAGTTGCCCTCTGCGTTAGTGTGCAGATAAGCGTCGTTGTCGGCACCCTGGTAAACAGGGAAGCTCACCGTGGTGTTGGGAATCTGGACCCAGCCCACAACCTGGCTGTTCACGGCCTTGAGGGCCGCCCAGTCAACCACCGGCGGAGTAGAGCCGGTGTCGTCGATGGTCGCATACTGAGCGAGCTTGGCGTTTATCTTGTCCTGCTCGGCGTACTGGTTTTGGTTGTACCAAAAGATACCGCCCGCGACCAGCAGCAACACGATGCCCACCACAAACAGGCAGGCCGAGATGATGCGGTTACGGCGCTTCTTGGGATCCTTGTTACGGCGACCTTTAAGGTCATAGGGATCCGTCTGGGCAAAGTGGTTGTTGCGGCGGTTCTTGCCCTTGCCACTGCCCTGCCCCACGACCGAGACGTAGCCAGTCGTGGTCTGCCCGGGGGCCGCGGCGCGGGAGTGCTGATTACCGCGCGGGGCATGGTAGGACTCGTCTCCGCCGTTCATGTGACCGCCGGTATAGAGCGGGGTACCATTTTGGCGAGAAGGACGCCTGCCCTGGTTATCGTCGGACTGCTTAAAGTGATTTGCCATGTCTTACGCCTCTGCCATTGCTTTCTTAAACTCGACGATCTTCTCGCGATACTCGGGCATAGTGGCCGCAAGGATCTGCGTGGCATAGATGGCCGCGTTCTTGGCGCCGTTGATGGCGACACAGGCCACAGGCACACCCGAGGGCATCTGCACCATAGACAGAAGCGAGTCCATGCCGCCCAGGTCAGAGGTCTTCATGGGCACGCCCACGATGGGCAGCGGGGTATAGGCGGCAACAACGCCGCCCAGGTGAGCTGCCTTGCCAGCGGCCGCAATGATGACCTTGATGCCGCGGTCGGCCGCGCTACTTGCCCACTCGTGGACCTTGGCCGGGTTGCGGTGGGCGCTTGCGATCACAAGGTCGTACGCTACGCCCAGCTCTTCAAGCTGCTTGGTGCACGCTTCCATAACGGGCAGGTCCGACTTCGAACCCATGATGATGCCAACGAGCGGCTGGTCTGCCATGTCGCCACGTTCCTTCCACTAAGGTGCCGCGGATGCGTACACGCTGTTTCGAACATTCCTCAGTATACGCAAGCTGCGGCGACATGGCTCATCACAAGCAAGGCGCTGCGCACTACAGACAAAAACCTACGAGCACAGAGTGGTCCGTCGTAAGGACGTGGGTCGAATAGTCGCTGCCCGCCGTGCTCACGCAGATGTTGTGCTCTGCGCTCTCGGAGTCGGGGGTGCGGGTCCACCAGTACTTATCGGAAGTGCCGGTGACCTCGAGGGCTTCGTTGGCCGCACCAAAAGTAACGTTCATATCGGCAAAAAGGGCGTACTGATCGCCTTCGGGCGTATAGGTCGTTTTGCGAGAATAGCCCGTGGGGATGGCACCATAGAGCTCGGACAAAGACGGGGTCCACAAGGTGTCAGTCGTGGTTCCCTGAGACTTACCGGTTGAGTAAGCGGCGTTGGCGGCCTTCTTTGCATCCTGAATAACGTCGGTCACCTCGTCAGGAAACTTGGCGAGAAGATCTTTGTTCATCCACTCACGAAGCGCGCTGTTCTCCCAATCAGAGTTGGAACCCTCGTACTCCATGATGCGCTTGGTGCCGGCGCTGTTGATAGCAAGGAAAGTGATGCCGGCCTTGCCGCCGTCTGCCAGGTTGTCCTGCCTAAAGCCCGCGATGCGCATGTAGAGGGTGGTACCACCGGTGAGCTTGACCTCCTTGAACTGGGTACCGTCTAGCTTGCCCTTAGAGTCGCACAGGTTGTAGCTGGTGGCGATTTTTAGGCCATCGTTGTCGCTGTCTGCTGCGGCAATGGCCTTCGCGATCTTAGAGAGCTCCTCCCAGGTGTAGTTCTCGACGGATGCCTTGGTAGTGACACCAGCGACCGCCAGGTCCTTCTCCTCTTCTGCGGGCTCTTCCTGGGCGGTTGTGGTGTCTTGCTCTGCCGAGGTCTCCTCGGCGCGGATGTACTCGGTGTAGTCTTTGCCGCCATCATCGAAGAGCTTAAAGGTGCCAGTTGCCACGCCGATGCCCGCAACCGCGATCACGGCAAGAAGAATGCCGGCAACAATCAAAACATGGCGGTTGGTCACATGGCCCGAGTGGACGTACGAGCGCGCGGCCGTGCCAGGCGCGTGTAGGTTATCAGTCTGATCGGGCGACTTGGCAGCGTAGGTGCCGGGCATCGAGAACTGCGCGGTGGCTTGGGCGTCAGAGGCGTCGCGGCCGTTTTCGCCAGAGTCCCAACTCTCGTGTTTTGGCTGGTAAGAAACAGGGTTGTTCTTGGCGTAGGGGCTTTCTTCTTCAACAGGCTCGATAGGGGGCCATTCGTCGACGGGTTCGCAGGCCGGGGCTGTGGGGACGGTGGGCGCCGTCGGAGTCTTGACCGATTGCGGGTCGTCGGTCATGCGAGACGCAAACTTGGTCCAAAGCGAGGCGCGCTTGGGCTTCTCAGCTAAAGGCTCCTCGTCTACCTGAACGGGAACAGACCACGAAGAGTTCTCGGGCCAAGAAAATTCCTGCATCTTAGGAGCAGTGACGTTGGGGCGCGACGAGGCCGAGCCGGGGCGCGCCTGGTTAACGGGGTGAGCAATGCGGCGCGGCACATAGGTCTGACGCGGAGCCGGAGCCATGGGCAAGAAAGGCACCGCGCCGATATTCAGCGGCTCCTCAAGCTTCTTAGCTGCAGGAATGACTCTAAACGTCCCTGTGACATCGGTTGCGTCCGAATCATCGGAGGCGTTGCCGTCATCAGGAACGCTCACAGTCTCTTGATCGGGTATAGCAGCCTCTTGCGGCGCGGACAGGCTTGGTTCTTCCTGCGTCGACTTTGCAGAATCGACCACGGCCCCGCACATCAAACAAAAACGGGCGCCATCAGGCAGTTGTGCTCCACAGTTCTCACAAAGCATGCAACACTCCCAAAACTCGTATTGTATGGTGCAAGAATAACGTTAACCGGGCCAAATTGTCGAGAAGACCGCGACGCCCGTTAACCCAGAGTTGCCAGCCAGCTTAACAAATCCCAAAACGAAGGGCCGTCACGCAGACGGCCCTTCTCGGCATTACTTTGTGGTGCCTGTCAAAATCTTGACCGGCGTAAACGATGTGGTGATCTGATCGCGCAGCTGGTCCTGGACCGTCTCGTCGATGCCTGTGATAGTGCACGAGAAGTTGACGCCGGTCGAGCTTTGCGTCTTTGTCCAGACAAAGGTCATGAACGAGGTCACGTCACCGGTGGGTTTGAGGAAGCCAAAGAGCTGGCTGCGCTCGATCTTGCCCTCGGAGTCAAGGTGGACGTTAACGTGGTAAACCACGGTATTGATGTTTGGATTGAGCAAGGAGTTTACGGCAAAGGCCGTGGCCTGCACCTGCGAGCCGGCAAAGCACTCGAGGGCATTCTCGGAGTTGGTGTCGGTAACAGTAACCTCGACGCGGCCGGTGTTCTCGTCGGCCTCTTGGACCGAGAAGTCTTCGGGGAACTGCGTGAAGCCGTTGCCCCACTCAACGCCGCCGCGAAGGGCAGAGGCCACGGTCTTGACGTTGGTGTTCTCGGAGAGATTGGACGTGTTGGCGCGGCGCACCAGGCCAAAGAAGACCTGGCCGGCAACCACGAGGGCCAAGAAGACCAGGACAAAAATGACGGCCGTCTTGGCGATAACCTTCTCGACGTTGGAGCCCGAGGGGTCTTCTTCGGCCAGGGGGTCAACGTCGATAGAGACGCCCTTTGCCTTGCGGTTGGCGCGCTGGCGGCGGGCGCGCTCCTCATCGGTGTGGCCCGACTCGTCGACCTTAGAGAACAGCAGCTCGGCCTCGTCAGCGTTGAGGGCACCCTTTTGAATACGCGCTATCTCGGTGTTCTTTGCCATAGTCTCTTCCGTTGCCGGCCTGTGGACCCTGCCGCAAGACGCGCACGGCAGGACGGGAATTGTTAAATCTTAGCCTTCCTAGTATACGCATTGCCACCGCCTTTACGCCCGCCGCCCCGTTTTATCCCGCGAACTGCATAAGGGACTGCGGCGCAGGGCAAAGTCCCATCTACAAAAAGTGGCAATTCTGTCACTTTTTGTAGATGGGACAGGCGGTTTGGAGCGCAGCTAGACAACATGCGCGACTTTTCTTGGTTTAAAACGAAAGCCATCGAGTAGCTGCGCATCGCTCAACTGGAAAAACACAGGTGAAGACGGCTTGGCTACTCACCGGGAGCGGATTTAAACCGCGAAAAGTCGCGCGTGGTGCGTCGCAAGGCCACTCTAGCCCGCAAATTGCATGCGGTAATAGCGGGCGTAGGTGCCGTTGCGGGCCAAAAGCTCCTCGTGGGTGCCTTTTTCGACGGCGCAACCGTGCTCGATGGTCACGATTTCGTCTGCGCCCTTGATAGTAGAGAGGCGGTGGGCGATTACGATGGTCGTGCGACCGGCAGAAAGCTCGGCCATGGCCTGCTGAACGGCCTGCTCAGATTCGTTATCCAGGGCAGACGTCGCCTCGTCAAAAATCAGGATCGGCGGGTTCTTCAAGAAGACGCGGGCAATCGCAACGCGCTGCTTCTGGCCGCCAGAAAGATGGCTACCGCGCTCCCCTACCTGGGTGTTGTAGCCTTCGGGCAGGCTCTCGATAAAGTCGGCGATGTTCGCACGGCGGGCGGCCTCGCGAATCTCATCGTCCGTGGCCGAGGGCTTACCGTACGCAATGTTCTCAGCTATGGTGCCGTCAAACAGGTACACATCCTGCTGCACCAAGCCAATAGACTCTCGCAGGCTTTTCTGCGTGACGTCGCGCACGTCAACGCCGTCGATCTCAATAGAACCGCTGGTCACATCATAAAAACGCGGCAACAAAGAACAGGTCGTTGACTTGCCGCCGCCCGAGGGGCCAACCAGCGCGACGGTCTTACCAGCATCAATTGTCAAATCAAGTCCGCGCAGGATTTCCTTCTCCCCATCATAGGAGAAGCGCACGTCGCGGTACTCGATCTGACCGCGCTCGACGCAGATGTCCGGCGCGGCCGGCTTGTCCTGGATATCAGAGGGCGTCTCGACCACCTCGACAAAGCGCTTGAAACCGGCGACCGCCTTTTGGAAGGTCTCGGTGAAGTTCAAGATGTCCAGGATGGGCGCGGTGAACATCGAGATGTACAGCGCGTAAGTGGCCAGGTCCATGGCCTGCATCTGGCCCTTGGCGATCATCCAACCGCCCAGGACGACCACGACGGTGTTAAGCGCACCCATCATCGCGCCAATGGCGGCCTGGTAGCGACCCATAGCTTGGTACATCTTGGTCTTAGAGTCGAGATAAGCGTCGTTGCTGGCGGCGAACTTCGCGCGTTCCAGGTCCTCGGCGGCAAACGACTTGACCACGCGCGCGCCGGCCAGCGCGTCCTCGAGCCGCGTGTTGATGGCCGCGATTCCCACGCGGTTCTCGCTAAAAACGGCGCGCATGCGGTAATTGGCCCAGGCGTTGTAGGCGACCAAAAGCGCAGCTATCAAGGCTAATACCAGCGTCAGCGGCACGTTGATCGAAGCCAAGATGATCATCGAGCCCACGATTTCTACCACGCCGATAATCAAGAACTCCGGCCCGTGGTGCGCAGTCTCGCTGATGTCAAAGAGATCCGAGACCAGGCGGCTCATCAAATCGCCCGACTTGTTGCGGTCGTAAAACGAGAAGCTCATGCGCTCGTAGGCGTCAAACAAGTCCTCGCGCATGCGGCTCTCCATGCGAGCGCCCATAACGTGGCCCCAAAAGATCACGAAGTAGTTGCAGGCAAGGCGCGCCAGGTACATGATGACCAGTCCCGCGCCTACAAACCCCAACGCGGCGAGAATCTCGTCTGCTCCTTGCGTGAATAACCCCTTTGACACGTTGCGCAGAATCTGGGGGAAAGCCAGGTCAATGCCCGCAACCGTTAGTGAGCAGATAGTGTCCAGGACAAACAGGTGCCTCTGCCCCGCGTAGTAAGACAAGAAGGTAGAGAACAGGGGGCGTTTGCGCTTTTGCTGGGTCATGCGAGAAGTCCTTGCGTTCGTGCGGTGAGAAGATTGATTGTGCCTTTTTACTCACAAAACCTGCGCCGCGGAGGGCGGCGCAGGTCGTGTACGTGCGGTTATATGAAGCGGTTAGACGTTAAGCCGATGCGCGATGGAGTCGCATATCAACGCTCCCACCACGGTCTTGGCGTCCTCGATGCGGCCGTCCAGAACCGCGTCCACCAGCTCGCCCAGGTCAACCAGGTCGACGTTGATGAACTCATCATCATCGGGGTTGGACTCGCCAAGGGTGAGGCCCGTAGCCATGTAGATGTGGATCAGCTCGTCGCAGAAGCCGTCCGAAGTAGCGATAGTCGTCAAGAAGGCGATCTTCTCGGCAGTCATGCCCGTTTCCTCGGTAAGCTCGCGGCTTGCGGCCTCAAGCGGGTCCTCGCCGGGGGTGAGCTTGCCGGCCGGGATCTCGACGGTCACGCGGCCCAGGGCCGTGCGGTACTGGCGAACCAGGCAGATCTTGCCGTCACTGGTCAGGGCCACAACGGCCACGGCGCCCGGGTGGCGTACCACGTCGCGCACGGCGGCGCGGCCGTCGGGCAGCTCGACCTGCAGACGGTTGACGTTAAAGATGCGGCCGGTCCAAGCCACGTCCTCTACCAGGGGCTTCTCGGCAAGGTTGGCGTCGCGCGGGTCGTCATCGCCCAGCACCAAGTGGCGCTCCTCGGGCGTGCCCGAGACGTGGTCGCTCTCTTGACGATCGCCGTCGTAAGTAAAGGCCGCCACCGAGTCGCGCATCTCGTCGACGGCGCTCTCAAGGTCGCTACCAGCAGTTTCTTTGTATTCCTCAGCCATACTAACCTCCTATCGCCCCTGGATGCAGCGCAAGCCAATGTCGGTGCGGAAGGTCTTACCATCGAAGTCGATAAGGTCGCAGGCAGCGTAGGCCTGGGCACGGGCCTCCTCAAAGGTAGAGGCCACGGCGGTGACGTCAAGGACGCGGCCACCGTTGGTCAAGACCTCGCCGTTCTCACCCAGCTTGGTGCCGGCGTGGTAGACGGTAACGCCGTCCAGCTGCTCGGCCTTCTCGATACCGGTGATGGCCTTGCCCTTCTCGTAGGCACCGGGGTATCCGGCCGAGGTAAGAACGACCGAGACGGCCCAGTCGTCGTCCCAAGAGACCATCGCGGGGTCAAGGG
>CAVEMP010000078.1:0-3579 GCA_963616835.1 uncultured Oscillospiraceae bacterium
TCGAACTCCTTGGCGATGACCTTCTTGGCAGACAAAAGAGCGTCGATAAAGGCGTAGTACTCGTCCTTCTCCATAGGGCAGTTGAGGTAGTCACCGATGCCCTTATCCTCGTAGCGCGACTGACGAAAAACGACGTCCATGTTGAGAGAGTCGGCCGAAACGATGGGTGCCGCAGCATCAAAGAATGAAAGGCTCTGACTGCCCAAGACCTTGGATACCTGCGAGAAGAGCGCCTCGGAGCACAGAGGGCCGGCGGCAATGACGCAAGGGCCGTCGGGGATATGCGTCACCTCTTGGCGCACGACATAAATGAGGGGGTGACCCTCGACGGCCGCCGTAACCTTGGCAGAGAAGGCCTCGCGGTTGACGGCTAGGGCTCCTCCGGCGGCCACGCTCGTCTCGCGCGCAAAGGCAAGCAGCTTGCAGCCCATAAGCTCGAGCTCGGTCTTAAGGACGCCGGCTGCCGAGTCGGGCTTCGTGGACTTAAGCGAGTTGGAGCACACAAGCTCGGCAAGCCCATCTGTGTGGTGGGCCGGTCCGGGATTGAGCGGCCTCTGCTCGTATAGGGTGACCGCCACTCCCCTGTCGGCCAACTGGAGCGCGCACTCGCAGCCCGCCAAGCCGCCGCCAACAACCGTGACTTTCTCCTGCATATCTTGCCTTTCTAAAATCAACCGCCGCTCATAAGGAAGCTCTCGGAAGGTGAGTACCTGCCATCGGGCAAACGCGTCACCAGACCGCGAATCTCATAGTCCGAGAGCGTTCGTAGGGTCGTGAGCACTTCCTCGTTCAAGGCCCGCGCAAGCTCGTCGGGACTCATGGGACTTGCCGTCAAGGCCGAGAGAACGGGCCCGTGGTCTTTTCTCTCAAGCGCCTGTGAGAAACGCATAACACCATAGTCTAAGGAAATGGCGCTCTCAAGGGACTTCTCGTCTGGAATCACGCGTGCCCCTTCCGCTAAAAGCCCATTTGTTCCGCTGGAGTTAGGCGAGAAGATCGATCCGGGTATTGCATAGACGGCCCGTCCCAGCTCAACAGCCGCGTCTGCCGTCGACATCGTGCCCGAGCCTATGCCGGCCTCGGTCACGATCAGGCTCTTGCCCAGCGCGGCGATCAAGGTGTTTCGCTTGCGGAAGGCGTACTTCCTGGGACCTTGCCCCCAGCGCTCAACCGATATCACTGCTCCCCCGCGCTGGACAGCCTGCTCGTAGACGTCTTGCGAGGTACTGGGGTAGACAACGTCTGCCCCGCAGCCCGAAACAACTATGGTCTTGCCCCCGGCGAGAAGGGCCGCCCGGGCCGCCGCGGCATCGCATCCCATGGCCCCGCCCGAGACCACGGTGATTCCGCACTCCGCCGAGACACGTGCCCCCATCTGTGCGATCGACAGACCATAAGGCGTGGCCCGCCTTGCACCGATGATAGAGATGCAGGGGGTGGAAAGAACCGTCGGATCCCCCATGCCATAAACGGTTTGGGGAGGCGTGTGCAGCTCCTCGAATGGCGCGGGGTACAGGTCGTCTCCGCGCGGTATCGCCCAATGGACGCAGCTCATGGTTGCTCCCCTCTTACGACAAGGTCCGGGACCTGAAGCCCAGGGCCTCGATGACGTCGTCTTCGATCACCTGCTCGCGCTCGCTGATGTCTGCGATGGTGCGCGCCACCCGGGCCACGCGCGTAAGGGCCCGCCCGCCCAGCATGAGTCTTTCGGCATAGGACTCAAAGAGGGACAAGGCCGAGGGCGTAAAGCGAATACCCGCGACCCCCTTACCCAGCGTCGCGTTTCTCGCCTCCCATTCCTGGCGCGCGGCCGCAAAGGCACGCGCGGTCATAACGGCGTCTTTCATTTGGCCCGAGTCGAGGCCCACGTTTCCCGCGATGACCTTAGAGGTCGAAGGCCGAGCAACATCCAAAACAACGTCGATTCTGTCCACCAAAGGCCCTGCGAGCTTGGCCTGGTACGCCTGGATACGGCCCATGGGGCACTTACAGATATGGCCTGGGTCGCCCAGGTGGCCGCAAGGGCAGGGATTCGCTGCCGCGACCAGCTGAAAGTTGCAAGGAAACGAGTAGACGCCGTCCACCCTCACGATGCGCACCTCGTGGTCCTCCAAGGGCTGGCGCATCGACTGCAGCGTGTTGTTGGCGAACTCGGGCAGCTCGTCCAGGAACAAGACGCCACCGTGCGCCAGCGAGATCTCTCCGGGAATGACCGGCCTGCCGCCGCCCACCAGGCCACCCAAAGAAATCGAGTGGTGCGGCGACCTAAAGGGCCTGATCCCCTTAGTGATGGTATCGATAGGCTGACCTGCAACTGAATGGATGAGAAGAGCCTCTTGCCGTTCCTCTTCTGTGAGCGGCGGCAAGATAGTAGGCAGTCTCTTTGCAAGCATCGATTTGCCAGCGCCGGGCGGTCCGATCATCAAGAGGCCATGCCTTCCCGCGGCCGCGATCACCATAGCTCTCTTTGCAACTTCCTGGTCAAGGACGTCTGCGTAATCGAGAAGACCATCCATCTCCTGCGCCCCCGCGTCGTCCAGCGTAACGCAGCGCTCACCCACCAGCGGCAGATGTTCCAGCCCTCCTTTGAGCTGAGCCAAGCTCGAGAGGCCCAAAACCGTGACTCCTTCGACCGCGCTCACCGACGAATTGGCCGAGACAACAAGGTCCATCCCCAAGTCGCGCGCCAGGTGCGCATAGGCGACCTCGCCGCGAGAAGGGTTGACCTGCCCGTTTAGGGCGATTTCTCCCACAAAGAGAGCTTTCTCGGATATTTTGGGGTCAATCTGTCCGCTCGCGATAAGAATCGCCACGGCAATGGGCAGGTCAAAGCCGGTGCCCGTCTTCTTAATTTCGCCGGGGGCCAGATTAACCGTCACATGGACGCGGGGGACCTCATATCCGCAAGACGTGAGCGAGCAGCGCACGCGCGAGCGACCCTCTAGCACAGAGTTGTCTGGCGTCCCAACAACCTGGATCGCTGGCAAGCCGCCAGAGATGCTTACCTCGGCAACCACAGGGATGGCCTCGACTCCCCTAAGGCACGCCGTCATGACGCTTGCCCCACCGTAATCGGTGGCCATCACTCATCACACTCATAGGCACGAGGGAGATGGCGCAAGCAGTAAGCGCCCCCGTTGTACAGGTTGATTGCCACGACGTCAAAACGAACGTGCTCGCAGGGGTAATGAAAGCCCATATACATTAGCGCGATTTTTTGATAACGGCGTTGCTTTCTGGCGTCGACCGCAAGCTCGGGGATCGGGTCGACATTGCACGAGGACTTTAATCGGGTCTTGACCTCGACCAAGACCACCTCGTCGCCGTCACGACATATGATATCGGCCTCACCAACGTCGCATCTCCAGTTGCGATCCAGAACCTCCAGGCCCTGCTCACCAAGATAAGTCGCCGCGCAGCACTCGCCCAAGGCGCCAAGTTCCTTATTGTTAAGCTTAGAAAGCGGCTTTTCTCCGCTCAGCTCAAGCGAGCCCTCTGTGACTATGGTCTTTTGCCCAAGCATGACGTCCTCTCCTTTCGTTTTCCATGGGAGAAGATCGTCTCAGGGCAATCTATCAG
>CAVEMP010000078.1:4047-5130 GCA_963616835.1 uncultured Oscillospiraceae bacterium
GCCATGCCAACGGCATCGATCGTCGCCGGCTCGATGTGACAAATGCCAATAGCCACCGCCACATCGGCAATACGTGCCGCCAGAATCTCCCTCTTTGCAGGCGAGAGCTGCTTGGAGTCGTTGATCTCGTAGATCACGGGGTCGTACGGCAAAACCACTGCACCCACAGTGAGAGGGCCAGCGATCGCTCCGCGGCCTACCTCGTCGACTCCAATAACCAGTCCGTCTCCCGCAAGCTCGCGCTGCAGCGCATACATGCCCTCGACCCGCTGGCGCTCTGCCAGCTCGTGTTTATGGCGCCTGGAAGCCACCTCGACGGCGTGACGTACCTGCTTTCTGGGGTCCTCGGCATAGCGCTCGATAAGCGCGGGAATCTCGTCAAAAGAGGCGTCGGACAAGACGCCGACGACTTCCTTTGCGGTTGTGGGAAGGTTGTTTGAAACAGCCATGGTCTCTCTTTTCGCAAAAAAGAGCCGCTCCCGAAGGAACGGCTCTTAAAGCCTGTGTGCTTAAGGCAATTAGCGCTTCTCGCGAAGACGGGCAGCCTTGCCCACGCGATCGCGAAGGAAGTAGAGCTTGGCACGACGCACGACACCGTGACGCACGACCTCGAGCTTGGCGATCTTGGGGCTGTGAAGCGGGAAAGTACGCTCGACGCCAACACCAAAGCTAATCTTGCGGACGGTGAAGGTCTCGCGGGCACCAGCGCCGCTCATGCGGATGACGTCGCCCTGGAAGACCTGCTCACGGGTGCGCTCGCCCTCCTTGATGCGGTAGTACACCTTGACGTTGTCGCCAACGATGACCTCGGGGATGTCCTCGCGGATCTGCTGACGCTCAATTGCGCGAATGTAGTCCATCTTTTTTCCTCATTCTCTAGAGGTGCCGACGCTATGCGAACGGCACATAGGTTTACACACGAAAATTAACTATAAGGCATGTGAGCCGCCCAAACAAGAACTTCACAACCTAAAGGCAAAATCCCACGGTCACCCCCAACTGAGAAGAAGCCCTTGCGGTGGTCGACGGGTAGCCATTTTGCATGACCTGGTAAAACACGCCGGGGTCGTTGCCCAAAAAGTC
>CAVEMP010000079.1:0-3056 GCA_963616835.1 uncultured Oscillospiraceae bacterium
CCCAGGAGTTTCTCGGTGTATCGGGCGTCGGCGCCAAAAAAGCCGAGGCCTACGCTGAGAAGTTCCTGGCCATCATCAACGGCAACGAAGCATAGAAAACGGGGCCAGGCTCAACGGCCCGGCCCCGCAGCGTTCCTTGAAAAACGGCCTTAAGGGTTTGCACCCCTTCGCAGCCCTTAGAAGTCCGCGTTGCCCACGGTGCGCGGGTGCGGCAGGACGTCGCGGATGTTGTCAACGCCCGTAAGGTACATAACCAGGCGCTCGAAGCCCAGGCCAAAGCCCGCGTGCTGGCAGCCGCCGTAACGGCGCAGGTCAAGGTAGTACTTGTACTGCTCGGGGTCCATGCCCAGCTCGCGAATACGGCTCTCAAGCACGTCAAGGCGCTCCTCGCGCTGCGAACCGCCGATGATCTCGCCAATGCCGGGAACCAGGCAGTCGGCCGCGGCCACGGTCTTGCCGTCGTCGTTCAAGCGCATGTAGAAGGCCTTGATCGCAGCCGGGTAATCGGTCACGAAGGTCGGGCGCTGGAAGTGCTTCTCGGTGAGATAGCGCTCATGCTCGGTCTGAAGATCGCAGCCCCAGCTTACGGGGTATTCGAACTTCTCGCCGGCAACCTGGGCCTCTTCCAGAATCTGGATGGCCTCGGTATAGGTCACGCGGGCAAAATCGCTGCTGGCCACGTGGTGCAGGCGCTCAAGCAGGCCCTTGTCCACAAACTTGTTGAAGAACTCCATCTCGTCGGGGCACTTCTCCAGCACGTAGTTGATCGCGTACTTGAGCATGTCCTCGGCGCAGGCCATGTCGCCCGCCAGGTCGCAGAAAGCAAGCTCGGGCTCGACCATCCAGAACTCGGCGGCGTGACGACGCGTGTTGGAGTTCTCGGCGCGGAAGGTGGGGCCAAAAGTGTAGACGTCGCCAAAGCTCAGGGCAAAGTTCTCGGCCTGCAGCTGGCCCGACACGGTAAGGTTGGCGGCGTGACCAAAGAAATCCTGACTCCAGTCGATGTCGCCCTTCTCGGTGCGCGGCGGGTTGTTGAGGTCAAGCGTGGTCACGCGGAACATCTCGCCCGCGCCCTCGGCGTCAGAGGTGGTGATGATGGGCGTGTTGACGTAGACAAAGCCGCGCTCTTGGAAGAAGCTGTGGATGGCAAAGGCCGCCACGCTTCGCACGCGAAAGACGGCGCGGAAGAGGTTGGTGCGGCTGCGCAGGTGCTGCTGGGTGCGCAAGAACTCGCGGGTCTGGCGCTTCTTCTGCATGGGGTAATCGGGGGCCGAGGCGCCCTCGACCGTAATGGTCGCGGCCTGCAACTCGAAGGGCTGGGGGCGATCGGGCGTGAGTTCAAGCACGCCGGTGAAGCTCAGGGCCGCGCCCACCGACTGGGCAATGACGCCGTCGTAGACCTCGTCGCCGAGCTTCTCTCGGTTGACGACGACCTGCAGGTCCTTGAAGCAGCTGCCGTCGTTCAACGTGACAAAGCCAAAGTTCTTCATGTCGCGGATCGAGCGGACCCAACCGGCAACGGTCACCGTGGCACCGCCGAGCTGCTGGGCATCGGCAAACAGGCTTGCAATCGTGTTACGTTCCATGGGCTAAGAGCCTCCTTTGCAATAATTTGACCCAACAACAGTACCCCAAACGAGCACCGGGGGCTAGAATCGATGCAGCATAAGACCGCTAACGGCAGGGAGAAACGCATGGAAGCCTATAAACGCGAATTCATCGACTTCATGGTCGACAGCAACGTCTTGAAGTTTGGTGAGTTCACCTTGAAGAGCGGGCGCAAGTCGCCGTTCTTCATGAACGCCGGCGCCTACGTCACCGGATACCAGCTCAAGAAGCTGGGCGAGTACTACGCACAGGCCATCCACGACAACTTTGGCGACGACTTTGACGTTTTGTTTGGGCCGGCCTACAAGGGCATCCCCTTGGCCGTCGTGACCGCCATCGCCTACCACGAGCTGTACGGCAAAGAGGTCAAGTACTGCTGTGACCGCAAGGAGGCCAAGGACCACGGCGCCGATAAGGGCAACCTGCTGGGCTACCCGCTGGCCGACGGCGACCGCGTGGTCATGGTCGAGGACGTGACCACCTCGGGCAAGTCGATAGACGAGACCTACCCCAAGGTTATGGCCGCCGCAAACGTAGAGGTCAAGGGCCTTATCGTGAGTCTCAACCGCATGGAGGTTGGCAAAGGCGGCGTCGTTACGGCGCAGCAGGAGATCCAGGAGAAGTACGGCTTCCCCGTGGCGAGCATCGTGAGCATGGCCGAGGTCGTCGAGGCCCTGGAGGGCACCCTCATCACCCCTGAGCTCAAGACCTCGATCGACGAGTACTACGCCCAGTACGGCATGAAGTAACATCGACCCTTTTAGATTCGCAAGCCAAGCGGCTCGCCGGCACCCCGGCGAGCCGCTTTTTCGTGTGTCAGCGCGGACCCAAAACATTGAGCGCGACATCTTCCACTTTAAATCCGGAAACCATGAGTAGCCCGCGTAAGCAGCACCGCTGTGAGCTGGGAAAACCCTAAAGACAGCGCCTTGGCTACTCTAAGAAGCGGGATTTAAAGTGGAAGAGGTCGCGCTCGCGTGCGGGAAGCCCCCGCCAGACGCAGATTCTGACCCCTAAAACGCCACCTGAGCGACGAAAATCGCCAGGCCGGCGAGAAAGACAGCCGCGTCGGCGCCGCCAAAGCCAATGACAGTGGCCGTGGAATGCGGCCCCGGGTTCTCGACGCCCTTAGTGATGGCCGCCACGGCCAAATCGTCCGAGGTCATCGTGGCCGAGGCAAGCATCGGTACCAACACGTGCTCGACCGTGGCGCCCGGGCGGCAAATCATCGCTGCCGGGGTAACGGCAATGCCGCGCAGGCTCATGGCGTCGGCGATATCACGGTATTGCCGCCGCAGCGTGGGGAAATAGCGCATCACAACGGCAACCGGGATGGTCCAGCGCTCGGGCACCCGCATGCGGCGCATCGCGGCGATAAGCTCGCTGGGCCTTGTGGTAGTAAACGCGAAGGTTCCCGCCATCATGCACGGCGCCATGAACCTAAAGCT
>CAVEMP010000079.1:3336-5466 GCA_963616835.1 uncultured Oscillospiraceae bacterium
CTGGCCATTACGCCAGGTTCGCCTTCTTGAAGTGGCGCTCCACCAGGCCGCGGCCAAAGATACCGCCCACCACGGCGCACGCAATCACGGCAACAACCACGACAACGGCCATAGTGCTGTTGACGCCCGCAAAGACCTTGTCGATGTAGGCAGAGTCCTTGCCGCGTGCCACCAGCGCGGCCACGTACTGATCGCGCATGAGCCACAAGGGCAAAATCGGCCCCGTAACGCCAAACGAGAACACCACGTAAGCCAGCAGGTTAAGCTTACGGTCCACATAGGCGCCCGCGCGAGCAATAAGATCGGCGCCCGCGCCGCACACGATGCAGGTCGCAAACGACAAGATAAAGTGGCCGCTAAAGAAGAAGAACGCACCCATGACCAGGCCCACGGCCGTAACGGCGCCAAAGCGCGGCACCTTGGCGATCAGCAGGTAGTAAATCGCGCCCGCCACCAGCGCCACGCCCGCAGGCAGCAGCAGATTGCCCACCACGGGAATCAAGATGCTGCAGGCAAACGTCACAACGGCGGTCACCAAAAAGTAAAGCGCCGCGTAGATTCCCACGGTCACCAAATCCTGGACAGAAAGACCGCCAGACTTCTGCTGGCCCGAGACAGTTACTTTAGACATTTATGCAATCCCTTTCTCAAGTTGCTTGTTGTAGAACATCGCGGAATACTCGCGCGGAGGCTCGGCAGGCAAGCTGACCTCAAACTCGATATCTGCGCAGTCAGTCGCCAAGATACGAATGACGCAGCGCTCTCCGGCGGCAAAACCACTAAAGGCCTCGTATCGTTCCCCCGCCCCAGCAAACAGAACGCCCAGCTCAAGGTGGGCGTCGGGCTCGTGGCAAATCCAATCGGGCCAAATCATGCCCAAAGACGCGCCGCCCGCGCGCTCAAGCTCAATAGCGTAGACATCACGGCCAAGGAACTTTGCAAAATCAGCGAAGCTCTCCACGGGCTTCTCGCCGGGTACGGGCACGGCCTCGATAAAACAGGCGTAGGTGTAGTAGATAAAACGCTCGAACTCGCGGGCCACGGCCACGCGCCCGCCCATGTCGCGCAGGCCGGCGGGCGCCGCGCCGTCCCATCCCATGGCCACGCGCGGCCCAAACGTTCCATTGGCGAGAAGACCCTTTGCCTTGTAGAGGCCCTGCGCGGCCAGGGCCGCCGTATCGGTAACCTCCACGACGTCGCGCACCTGCGCCCAACGGGCTCGGGCGGCCTCGGCCCCCGGCGCCTCAAGCGCGGCCTTGCCCACGTAGACCGGCACGTCGTGAATCACGTACATGCGCGCGCCCTTCTCGCCAACAAGCTCAAGACGAGGGCAGATGGGGGCAAACCGCCCCACCGCGCCTTCCCAAAGCGGCCCCAGGTTGTAGGCATCCTCGCCCAGCCCCGGCGCCAGCGAATGGTAAAACTCAGCAGCCGTCATGTCGGTCACGCCAACTAGCTGCGGAAACTCAAACTCGGTCACAGTACGTCTCCTTCCAGTTCCTTCCAAAAGAAATCGCGCAAGCGAGAAGCGCCCTCGGCATCGCCAAGGTCCCAGCTTCCCGCGACGCGGCCCTGCGCCAGCTCCAACGCATGCCCGCAGCAAGCGCAGACAAACTCGTAATCGTGGCTTACGACCATGACCAGGCGCCCGGCGGCCGCAACGCCACGCACCAGAGCGGCCACCTGGCGCATGTGGGCCAGGTCCAGGCCGCTTGTGGGCTCGTCGAACAAAACGACGTCGCGTCCGGCCGCGATCGCCGCCGCCACGCACAGGCGCTGCTTCTGCCCGCCCGAAAGCGTCAGCGGATGAGCCTCGGCGTAGTCAATGAGGTCCAGGTCACGAAGGGTGTCGCTCGCCTCTACGGCCGTGCACACGTCGCCGAGACAAACCTCGTCGGTCACGCTTGAGCAAAAGAGCTGCCGCGTGACGTCTTGCATGACCAGCGCGCAGCGGGCCCGGCAGCCGGCGGCATCAAGCGCGCCCGTGCCTGGCAGCTCAAGCGTGCCGCCCGCGCCCTTGGCGATACCCGCCAAGGTCCTCATGAGCGTCGACTTGCCCGCGCCGTTCTTCCCCACGACGGCGATGGGCACGCCAATGGGCAGGTCAAGCTCGGCCACGTCTAGTGCTCG
>CAVEMP010000079.1:5815-7164 GCA_963616835.1 uncultured Oscillospiraceae bacterium
TCGATGCTCCACACATCCAAGTTGCTCGACGGCTCGTCCAGCACCAGGACGTCGGCACCGCTAGCCTCGGCGGCCGCGCAGCACACGCGCTGCGCCTCTCCGCCCGAAAGCTCAAAAACACGCCGCCCCAGAAATCCTTCGACTTCAAAATCGGACGCCGCCCGCTCCACGGCCCGACGGATCGCGCCCGGCTCGCGCCCCAGGTTCTCGCCAACAAAGGCCAGCTCGCTGCGTACCTCGGCATTGAACATCTGCGTCTTGGGGTTCTGAAACACGCTCGCCACGCGGCCGGCGATTTGGTGCATGTCCATCTCGCCCAGCGCGACGCCGTCCAGGCGCACTTCTCCGTACATGCAACCGCGCTCGTAGTGCGGCACCAGGCCGTTTGCCATCTTGAGCGCAGTCGACTTTCCGCAGCCCGAGCCACCGCACAGCAAGACGACCTCGCCCGCGCCCACGCTAAAGTCAAGGTGCTCCACCACGGGAGCCTCAAACCCCTCGCCTGACCTGCCCGGATAGGCAAACCCGGCGTCAATAAACTCAAGTCCCACTCTTGGCGTCTCCCGTCTGCGGTAGGCGTCGTTGTGCATCATCATTACAAGTTAGCCGTGGCTTACTCTATCATCGCGCGCCTATCTCGCCCACCTCTTTGCAGGCTCGAAACACAAAAAGCCCCGACAACCAAAAGGTTGCCGGGGCAATCAAGCTCCTCTATGCGAGAAACCCAGAGAACGAGAAGCGCGCCCTGCGCGCGTAGCGTCCTACTCCGCGTGGGCGTAGTCCACTGCACCACGACAAGCGGTGGCCTCGTCCTCCGCGTGGGCGTAGTCCACTGCACCGCGACGAGCGGTGGCCTCGTCCCAATCCTTGGTCCCCTCAAAGACGTCCTGCTTGTAGGGGTTGCGGCCAAGCTTCTTGGCGCGGTAGATGATGTAGCCAATGGCCAGCACGTTGGCAATAAGGGCCAGAATCGACACGACCAGCGCCGCGTTGGGGTTCAGGTTGGAGTGCGTCACAAAGATGGACTGCTCCTGGAAGTACGGGAACACCTGCGCGAACATGCACCAGATGGCCAGGGTGAAGGCGCGGTTCTGGATCCAGCCGCCCTTGTTCCAGAAGAAGTTGGCCACGGTGGGGGCAAGCAGCAGCGCAAAGCCGCAGTACCAAGAGTGGGTGGGCAGGCAGTTGTAGGTGTAGCAGAAGTTCCAGATGTCGTAGGCCACGATGTAGACCCAGGTCATGTCGGGCCACAGCATGTCGGACTTGTCGTCGCTGGCATAGACGCTCCACCAGCCGGTCATGCAGAAGATGTTGATCAGGCCGGCGATGCCGTTGAACACGTTGTTCCA
>CAVEMP010000080.1:0-7569 GCA_963616835.1 uncultured Oscillospiraceae bacterium
TCCCTGGTGCACTTTCGCGACGTGGCGGGCATGCGCTCCCACCCGCTGCCGGCCTGTGCGCCCGACGAGTACCCCGACGTCGACATCTTCATAGCCACCTACAACGAGCCGGACTATCTTCTGGCCAAGACCATCAACGCCTGCAACCACCTGGAGTACCCCGACCCCTCCAAGGTCCACGTGTGGCTGTGCGACGACAAGCGCCGCCCCCAGATGCGCGCCCTGGCCAAGCGCATGGGCGTGGGCTACTTCGACCGGCCCAACAACGAGGGCGCCAAGGCGGGCAACCTAAACGCCGCCATGGCCCGCACCAGCTCGCCTTACGTCGTGACCCTGGACGCCGACATGATCGTCTGCCGCGGTTTCTTGATGCAGACCATCCCCTACTTCATCGACTCCGAGCGCCGCAACGCCGGCCTGCCCGCTACGCAGCAGGTCAAGCTGGGGCTTCTGCAGACGCCGCAGTGCTTCCACGACCCCGATGTCTTCCAACATGCCCTTTACGCCGAGATGAGCCTTCCCAACGAGCAGGACTACTTTTACCGCACCGTCGAGGTTGCCAAGACGGCCAGCAACAGCGTGATCTACGGCGGCTCCAACACCGTGCTTGCTCGCGAGGCGCTGGAGGCCGTCGGCGGCTTCTACACGGGATCGATCACCGAGGACTTTGCCACAGGCCTGCTGATCGAGTCGGCCGGCTACGTGAGCCTGGCGCTGCCTACCCCGCTTGCCTCTGGCACCACGCCGCACACCTTTGCCGAGCACATCCAACAGCGCACGCGCTGGGGCCGCGGCGTGATTGTCACAGCGAGAAAACTGGGCATCATGCGGCGGCGCGGGCTAACCTTGGCGCAAAAGACGAGCTACTGGAGCTCGGTGGTGTACTGGTATTCTCCCATCAAGAATTTAATCTATCTTCTCTCGCCACTGCTCTTTGCCGTCTTTACCATACCGGTGTTTAACTGCAGCTGGTTGGACCTCGTTGTCTTTTGGCTGCCCATGTTTGTGGCGCAGGCCGTATGCCTTCGCGTGGTAAGCCAGGGGCGCATCACCACGCGCTGGAGCGGCATCTACGAGACGGCCGTCATGCCGCACCTGCTGGTGCCCATAGTCAAAGAGTCGCTGGGCATCACGCTTTCGACCTTCAAGGTGACCGACAAGTCCGGCCCGGCCACGCGCCGCGTCACGGACTGGCGCGGCCTGGCGCCCTTCATTGTGCTGGTGGCGCTCTCGCTGGCGGGCATCGCGCGGGTCATCTGGCTTTTGACCCAGGTGCCCTCGGTGGGGCTGATGGGTCTTCTCGTCCTGTTGTTCTGGCTGGTCCGCAACCTCTACTTCTTGTGCATGAGCCTCTTCTTGGCCGACGGCCGCGACTCTGACGGCGAGAATGTCAAAGTCAAGGACGCCGTGCCCGCCCAGGTCACGGTGCTTGAGGGAATCAGCACGCTGAGCGGTCCCAACCCGGGAACCGTCTACGAGGGCGTGACCACGCAGCTCACCGAGCACAACGCGCGCGTCTTCTTGGACGACTCCGCAGAGCTGCGCCTGGGCTCGCAGGTGGAGCTTGCAATCGAGTGCGGCCCGTACCGGGTGCGGGTTAAGGGCGTCGTAACCCAGGTCATGCTCTCGCGCAACGGCGAGCAGCGCGTCCACACCGTCGAGATCTTGGACTTTGGCGACGCCTGGGGCGAGTACCTGCAGGTTCTTTACGACCGCGTGCCCACCCTGCCCCAGCGCCTGACGCACGACCCCGGCCCGGTGCGCGACTTTTGGCGCAACTTCGCCGCCCGCCTGGGGCGCACGGCCTAACGGCTGCGGGTGTGGTGGCGGCCGCAAGCGACCTTCTCGCCTGCGGCTGCAAACGCCCTTCTCGGCAAATTAGTGTACATAAATCCGAGAAGTGCCGCTGCCATGCCCGCATTCCAGAGCGTTTTTGGAATTCATGTACACTATTCGGCCCTCCCAAAAGCGGTGGCCGCCTATAAAACCGCGCGAACGTGCCACAACGACTAGAATGGTGGGTTGGCGTGTTTGCCGCGTCGCAGCGACGCCGCGCACCCACCGTTTTAAGGAGTGACATGTTTCGACTTAGGCGCTACCTCAAGGGCCACTATTTCGAGTGCTTCTTGGCACCCGCGTTCAAGGGTCTCGAGGCGATCCTGCAGCTCTTTGTTCCCCTGGTCATGGCCCAGGTCATCGACGTGGGCATCGCGCAAAACGACACAACCTATATCCTGTGGCACGGAGCCGCCCTGGTTGGCCTGGGCATCTTTTGCTACGGCATCTCGGTCGTGGCGCAGTACTTCTCGTCAAAGCTGGCCGCCCAGTTTGGCACGGCGCTTAGGGACGACCTGTTCCACCACGTCATGACCCTGCCGCGCGAGGACGTCGACCGCCTGGGCCGAGCGAGCCTGATCACGCGCATCACCAACGACACCCAGCAGACCCAAGACGGCTTGAACCTCTTCTTTCGCCTAATCCTGCGCTCGCCGTTTGTCCTGGTGGGCACGATCGTCTCGGCCTTTATCGTTGACGGCGCCGAGGGCGCGTGCCTGCTTGTCTCGACCACGGCCGCCGCGGCGATGATCATCGCCTTCATGCAGGTCACCAACAAGCGCTACCGCAAGATCCAGCAGGCCCTGGACCTGGTCCTTTTGAAGGTCAGCGAAAACCTCGAGGGCGCCCGCGTGCTGCGCGCCTTTAGGCAAGAGGGCGCCGAGAAGCGCAACTTTGCCGCTGCCGCCAACGACGTGCGCGACCTGCAGGTCTCGACCGGCGACGTATCTGGCCTGGTCAACCCCTTGACCTATGCCGTGGTGAACTGCGGCCTGATCGCCCTTTTGTGGAACGGCGGCCTGCAGATCGACGCCGGCCACCTCACGCAGGGGCAGCTGGTGGCTCTGGTGAGCTATGTGAGCCAGGCGCTGGTCGAGCTTTTGAAGCTCACGAACCTCATCAACATGATCTCGAAGGCTTCTGCCTGCGCGCGGCGCATCAACGAGGTTTTTGACACCAAGCCGTCGCAGGTCAACGGTACGTTGGAGGCTTGCGTTGACGGCGAGAAGGGCGCGGCGGGCAGCGCGGGCGACGTCGCGACCCCGGCGGCCCCGGCGGCCGTGCGCTTTGACGACGTGAGCTTCATCTACCCCCAGGGCAGCAAAGAGTCCCTCTCGCACATCAGCTTCTCGCTGGGTCGCGGACAGACCCTGGGCATCATCGGCGGCACGGGATCTGGCAAGACGACCCTGGCCGCGCTGCTCATGCGCTTCTTTGACGCCACCTCTGGCACCGTTTACGTGGGCGGCCGCGACGTGCGCGACCTTGACGTCGAAAGCCTGCGCCGCGAGGTCTCGATCGTCGAGCAAAACCCGCAGCTCTTCTCGGGCACCATCGCTTCTAACCTGCGCTGGGGCGACGCTACGGCAACAGACGAGGACCTGATGGCCGCCGTCGCCTGCGCCCAGGCCGCCGACGTCGTGGCCGCCAAGCCCGAGGGCCTGGCCAGCGGCGTCGAGCAGTTTGGCCGTAACTTCTCGGGCGGGCAGCGCCAGCGCCTGGCAATCGCGCGCACCTTGGCGAGAAAACCGGCCGTCCTTATTTTGGACGATGCCTCGTCTGCCCTGGACTTTGCCACCGACGCCGCGCTTCGCCGCGCCATCCGCCGCGAGATGAGCGACGCCTGCGTGATCACCATCTCGCAGCGCGTGACCGCTGTTAAGGGCTGCGACCAGGTGCTTGTTTTGGACGGTGGCCGCGAGGTGGGCCTGGGCACGCACGAAGAGCTTCTCGCCAACTGCGAGGTGTACCGCGAGATCTGCGACTCGCAGCTTAGCCAAGAGGAGGCGACGCGCTAATGGCTGCCAAGAAGAACAACAAGGGGACCGTCCGCCGCATGCTGGGACTTTTTGCCGGGCGGCGCCTGGGCCTGGCCGCGACCGTGGCCCTGGTGGTCGTCGTGGTGGTGGGCACGCTGGCGCTGCCCACGCTCTCGGGCCGCGCGGTAGACGCCGTGGTGGGGCCGGGCCAGGTTGACCTGGACGCTTTGACCTCCAACCTGCGAAGCATTGCCCTTACCGTGTGCGTCACCGCCGCTGCCCAGTGGAGTCTGACCGCGCTTACCAACCGCCTGTCGTACGAGGCCGCATGCGACCTGCGCGAGCAGGCCTTCGCGCACCTGCAGGAGCTGCCGCTGTCCTACATCGACTCCCACGAGCACGGCGACTTGACCAGCCGCATCGTGACCGACGCCGACGTTTTGACAAACGGCCTGGTCATGGGCTTTCAGCAGCTGCCCACCGGCGTTTTGACCATCGTGGTCACGCTGGCATTCATGTTTCGCCTTAACGTGGCGATCGCCTGCGTCGTGACGGTCTTGACCCCCATCTCGGTCTTTGCCGCGCGCTTCATCTCGACCCACGCGAGCCGTCACTTTGCCGGCCAAAGCCAGCTGCGCGGCCAGCTCACGGGCATCGTGGAAGAGATGGTCTCGGGCGTCTCGTCTGTCCAGACCTTCTCGATGGCCGAGCCGGTTTGCGAGCAGTTCCGCGAGGTCGACGGCCGCATGGGCGAGGAAAGCTACAAGGCCGTGTTCTTCTCGTCTTTGGCAAACCCCACCATGCGCTTCGCAAACTCGCTGGTATACGCCGCGATCGGCATTTTTGGCGCCTTTGTGGCGCTGGCGGGCGGCATCACGGTGGGCGGGCTTTCGGCATTCTTGTCCTACGCCGACCAGTACGCAAAGCCGTTCAACGATATCTCGGGCGTGGTGACCGAGCTGCAGAACTCCGTGGCCTGCGCCGAGCGCCTCTTTGCTTTGATCGATGAAGCCGCCGAGAAGCCCGACGACGCCGACGCGCGTGTGTTAGGCCAGGTCTCGGGCGAGGTCACCTTGAGCCACGTAGCCTTTGGGTACAGCCCCGACCACCTAATCTTGCGCGACGTCGACCTGGCCGTGAAGCCCGGCCAGCGTATCGCTTTGGTAGGCCACACGGGCTGTGGAAAGACCACGTTAATTAACCTTTTGATGCGCTTCTACGATGTGAACGACGGGGCCGTGCTGGTAGACGGGACCAACGTGGCCCACATCACGCGCGACAGCCTGCGCGCCAGCTGGGGCATGGTCTTACAGGACACCTGGGTGCGCCACGCCACGGTTGCCGATAACATCCGCATTGGACGCCCCGATGCCACCGACGAGGAGGTGCGTGCCGCCGCCCGCGCCGCCTATGCCGACGAGTTCATTAGCCGCATGCCGCAGGGCTACGATACGGTGTTGGACGGATCGAGTTCGGTTTCTGCAGGTCAGCGGCAGCTTTTGTGCATTGCGCGCGTCATGGTGGCGCAGCCGCAGATGCTCATCCTGGACGAGGCCACAAGCAACATCGACACCCGCACCGAGCTGTTGGTCCAGCGCGCCTTTGACCACCTGATGGAGGGGCGCACCAGCTTTGTGGTGGCCCACCGCCTGTCGACCGTACGCGACGCCAACCTGATCTGCGTCATTGACCAGGGGCGCATTGCCGAGGCGGGAACGCACGAGGAGTTGCTTGCGGCAGGCGGGATCTATAGCGACATCTACGAGTCGCAGTTCGCCCCGGCGGAGTAGGCGTATCCCGTCGTGGTCCCGGAGGGGAGGGCGGGGTTTAGTTCCATGCTCAAACAGTCCTATTCGCACGAACGTGACATTAAGTCACGTTCGGCTCATGCGGAACTGCGCGTGGAACTAAACCCCGCCCTCCCCACCGGGACCCGCGCGCGTCACTGCGTTCGCGCATCTTGCCGCAGCAGCAACATAAAACAGTGAAATATTAGTTTTTGGAAGTTTAAATATTTATATAAATAGAAGAGCAGAGGGTCTCAAGAGGTAATCCGTCCCTAACGTTAGGGATGGGGCATCTTGGCCGACCCTCTGCTCTTCTATTTAAATAATTATCCTCTTCCCCACCCTCGTACGCTTTCTTTTCTTGATTGAGCTTGGAGGGTTTCCCACTACCCGCGATAACGCAGGTTCGGGGTGTGCCTTTGCCTTTAAGCGCAGTTCCGCATGAGCCGAAGGCCACTTAATGTGGCCTTCGTGCGAATCAGGACTGTTTGAGCATTAAAGGCAAAGGCACACCCCGAACCGGAGGGATACGCCCCACACGCGAATAGGACTGTTTGAGCATGAAACTAAAACCCGCCCCTCCGCAGCCGCCCCCGTCAACAAGTAATTTCTCGCCCAATTTGTACGGTACATATCGTACAATTACCAACGGTGCACCCGACGAGTAAAGGAGACAACCCTCGTGGACGTCCTAAGCGCAATGTCTTCCAAGCCCCTCGATTTTGAGTCCCACACCCCTCTTTACCAGCAGCTCGAGCAGCGCATCCTGCAGATGGTGGCCACCGGCGTGATAGACGGCAACACCGCCCTTCCCACCGAGACCAGCATCTGCGAGGCCTTTGGCCTGTCGCGCGCCACGGTGCGACGCTGCTTTAAAGATCTGGTTGAAGAAGGCCATGTGGTGCGTCGCCGCGGGCAAGGGACGTTTTTGGCGCACGGTAAGCCCGTCGACTCCATCACCTACTCGCTCAATTTCTCGGCCGAGATGGAATCGCGCGGCATGACGCCCAGCTCCAAGATTCTGCACTTCAGGCGCGTGACGCCAAGCGAAGGTGTGTCCAAACGATTGAAGCTGCGCAGCAAAGAGCAGGTGTGGGAAATCAGCCGCCTGCGCCTGGCCGACGGCAAGCCCATGCGCATCGAAAGCGTCTATGTCCCCTGCTCGGTGTGCCCCGATTTAACCGAGAAGGACCTCGAGCACTCGCTGTACGGCAACATCGCCGAGGCCTCGGGCCTTCTGCCGGCGAGCGCGCGCGAGGTCTACGAGGCCGTTCTTCTCGACAAGACCGAGGCCAAGTACCTGCAGCAACCGGCCGGCTCGCCTGCGTTTAGGCGCATTCGCACGACCTTCGACGCGTCGGGCGCACCGTTTGAGGCCAGCGTGATCGTGGAGTCGGGCTTTGCCGTGGAGTTTGTTGTTGACCTGGACAGCCACGGCGCCACGTTTAGGCGCAGGATCCTTTAATGGCCCGCCCGCAAAAAAGTTCAAATTTGGGCTTGCGTGGGCTACACAGTTTAGGTATTATATCAACTCGTTGCAACCCCAGCAACAACCGCATTTGCGGTACATAGCTTCGGGCGTTTAGCTCAGGGGGAGAGCGCTTCCCTGACACGGAAGAGGTCATAAGTTCAAATCTTATAACGCCCACCATATGTTCACGACCCGTCGGTTATCCGGCGGGTCGTTTTTATGTGCCGCGCGCCACTCCACCAATTTGGTATAGGCTAGAGTCGTAACCGTACAAGTTAGAAAGAGGCAACTTTAATGAACGACAAATCCACCGCCGCGCCGCAAAACGCGGCCGCAATCCAGGCCGAGGACCTTCTCGCTGCAAAGAACGCCTGGTCGCAGGAGCGCGTCAACGTCGTAGCAAAGAACGCCGTGACCTCGTCGGGCATTCGCGCCGCCGCGCGCGTGCCCGAGGCCGTGGCCAAAAACGCTTTGGCTTTTGATATCGACCTTGCCC
>CAVEMP010000081.1:0-5442 GCA_963616835.1 uncultured Oscillospiraceae bacterium
TTTCCCTACTGCGCCCGTCTTTCGTACTTTTTTGATTCGGCGACCCCGGCGGGGCCGCCGAATCGTGCCCCGTTACTTGCCGATCGCGCGGCGGACGGTCTTGACGGCCTCGTCCACGACGACGACCGAGACGGCGCACAGCAGCATCTTGCCCCACAGCGCCGCGGACAAAGGCACGGTGCCAAATACAGCCGCGCCAAATTCGGTGATGGCAAACTGCATGGCCAATACCAGGCCAAACACGGCCAGCATCAGCTTGTTGTTGCCCACGTTCTTGAGCATCGGCACGTTGTTGAGCTCGCGGCAGTTGAAGGCGTTCAAGAGCTGCATCAGCACAAACAGCGTGAAGAGCACGGTGGCCTTCTCGCCCTCGGCGCAACCCAGGAAGTTCCAGAAGTGCTGGGCCATGAAGATCGCCGAGATGTAGATGCCGTTGGCAAAGATCCTAAAGAGCATCGTGCGATCCAGAATCGACGCGTCGCGGCGGGTAGGCTCGTGCTGCAGCAGGTCGTCGCGGATGGGTTCCAGGCCCAGCGTCAGCGCCGGGGGCCCGTCCATGATGATGTTGATCCACAGCAGCTCAAGCGCGGTAAACGGCGCCTCGAAGCCGGCCAAGATCGAGAACACGACGACAATGACCGAGCTCACGTTGACCGTAAGCTGGAACTGGATGAAGCGCTTGAAGTTCTCGTAGATGCCGCGGCCCCACTGGACGGCCTTCAAGATCGTAGAGAACGAGTCGTCGAGAAGCACCATGTCAGATGCCTCTTTGGTGACCTCGGTGCCCGCGATGCCCATCGCGATGCCCACGTCGGCGTTCTTGATGGCCGGCGCGTCGTTGATGCCGTCGCCGGTGACTGCCACCACGTTGCCGCGGGCCTTCAGGAGCTTGACCACGCGCATCTTGACCAGCGGCGTCGAGCGCGCGATTACCTGGATGCGTCCCAGCGCGTCCGAAAGCTCCTCGTCGCTCATGGCCTCGATGTCGGCGGCCTCGACGGCGATGTTGCCGTCCTCAAGCATGTGCAGCTCGTTGGCGATGGCGCGCGCGGTGCGGATGTTGTCGCCGGTGAGCATCTTGACCTCGATGCCCGCCTCGCGGCAACGGCGGATGGCGTCGTAGACGTCGGGCGACAGCGGGTCAGAGATCACCACAAAGCCGTCGAAGACAAGGTCGCGCTCGATGTCCTCCTGCGGCTCGTCGTCGTAGGCGTCAAGCATGCGGTGAGCAAAGCCCAGCAAGCGGCCTGCGTGGCTTTGGTAGTCCTCCATCAGGGCGTCGATGCGCTGGCGCTCCTCGTCGCTCACGCCCGCGCACATCGACAAGATCTTCTCGGGGTTGCCCTTAACGTAGAGCATCAGCTGCTCGGCGCCGTTGGCGTCCTTCTCGCGAACAATCGTGGACATGTCCTTGTTCTGAGACGAGAAGGGGAATACGCGCACGACGTCCGCGTCGTGGCGAAGCTGCTGGTAGTCGTAGCCAGCCTTGTGCGCCGCTACCAAAAGCGAGCACTCGGTGGGGTTGCCAATGAAGTTCCAACCGTCGCCTTCGGGCGTGACGTTGGCGTTGCCGTTGATGCAGAAGTTGCGCAGCAGCACCGGGTCTGCTAGCTCGGCAGGCTCAAGCTTCTCGCCACCAGACCAGATGGTGTGGACGGTCATCTTGTTTTCGGTCAGGGTGCCGGTCTTGTCCGAGCAAATGATGTTTACGCAGCCAATTGTCTCGCAGGCAATCATCTTCTTGACCAGGGCGTTTTCGCGACTCATCTTGATGATGTTGAGCGCCAGCGAGACGGCCACGATGGTGGGCAGGCCCTCGGGCACAGCCGCGACGATCAGCACGATCGACGTGATAAACGCGTCCGAGACCGTCTCCCAGTTGAAGGTGTTGTTCGTCAAGAACGTAACTATCTCGATGGCAAAGACAACGCCCGCGGCGGTGCAACCCATGACGGTAATCTGCTTGCCCAAGCGGTCGAGCTTCTCTTGCAGCGGCGTCGAGGCCTTCTCGATGGTGCCCAGCTCCTTGGCGATCTGGCCAAACTCGGTGTCGTTGCCCACGCCGGTGACCAGCAGTTTTCCGGTGCCTGCGGCCACAAAGCAGCCCGAGTAGAGCATGTTGGCGCGCTCGGCGACGGGGGTGGCGTCGCCACAGATTGCCTCGGCGTCCTTACTCACGGGCATCGACTCGCCGGTAAGCGAGCTCTCGTTGACGCTTAGGTCGACGCTGGAAAGCAGCCGGCCGTCGGCCACGATCTTGTCGCCCGTCTCGACCAAAAGGACATCGCCCACCACGATGTCTCGCTGGGGGACAAGCGTGGGCTCGCCGTCGCGGATGACCTTGACCAGCGTGTCCTCGTTGATGCGGTTGAGTTCCTCGAAGGCCTTGGCGCTCTTGCCCTCGGTGATGATCGTGATCACGACCGAAAGCGCGATGGCGCAAAAGATGCCGGCGCACTCAAGGAAGTTGTACTCGCCGCCGGTGAAATAGCGGGCGATGTTGACGCCCAGCGTGATGATGGCGGCAAAGATCAGCATCACGAGCATGGGCTCGGTCGATGCGTCCCAGATGCGCCGGGCCAGGGATTCTCCCTTGGCCTGAGTGAAGGAGTTAGCACCATGTGCGGCGCGCGAGGCCTCTACCTGCGACGACTTGAGCCCGCGCTTTTCGTCGCTGCCGGTTTGGGCCAGCAACTCCTTCCGTGAGAGCGTGTGAGCGTTCTGCACGGAAATCCCCTCTCTTTAGTTCCAAGCAAAGCCCGCGCTCACGCAAAAAAGCCCGCGCGCAGCTTTTGCTTTGCTGCACGCGGGCCAAAAAAGAGACCTACGCACAGCACCTCTCGATGCCGTACGTGAGTCTCGTTCATTAAGGCAAGCCAGGTCACCCGGCGCACCCCGCGCCAAGAACCAGTATGTTGACTTACCGCAACCGGTCTTGCCGGGTGCGACTACTCCCTCAAGTACAAGCAGTGACTATAGCACAGGGTCGCCCAGAGGGGCGCGACGCAGCTATGTTTCGGCTTGAAAAAACGGCGAGAAGACCGGTTGCGCTTTACCCAACTAAAGTCTATAGTCACTACCGTTCGCGCTTTACTCAGCTAAAGTGCCTAACCAAGACAAGCAATGCGGGCCTGGTTAAACGGCCTGCGCAAACAGGGGAGTACCAATGAAGATCAACATGAACCGCCGTGAGTTTCTCGCCGCTTTTGGTGGGGTAGCCGGCGCCGCTATCCTGGCCGGCTGCGGCAACACGTCCACCAGCAGCTCCAGCTCTAGCAGCACCGCCACGTCCAACAGCGACTCTAGCAGCACCGCCAGCGCCGACAAGTCGGCAACCGCCACCAAGAAGCTCATCGTGGGCTTTGACTCGGCCTATCCTCCCTATGGCTATGTTGGCAATGACGGCGCCTACACCGGCTTTGACCTGGAGCTTGCCCAAGAGACCGCCAAGCGCAACGACTGGGAGGTCCAGCTCGAGCCCATCGACTGGGACGCCAAGGACACCCTCATGGACTCCGGCGCCATCAACTGCATCTGGAACGGCTTTACCGTCGAGGGCCGCGAGGACAGCTATACCTTCTCGGGCAACTACATGATCAACGCCCAGGTCGTCGTGGTGAAGAAGGGCTCGGGCATCGAGGATCTGGCCGGCCTTGCGGGAAAGACCGTGATCACCCAGACCGACTCGGCCGCCTACGAGGTCCTGGCCGGCGAGGACGCCGAAAAGGCCAATGTTGCCGCGACCTTTGCCACCCTGGACACCATCGGCGACTACAACACTGCCTTCATGCAGCTTGAGTCCGGCGCCGTTGACGCCGTGGCCTGCGACCTTTCCATCGCAGCCTACCAGTTGGCCGCCAAGCCCGACGCCTACATCCAGCTTGACGAGCAGCTTTCCAGCGAGCACTACGCCGTGGGCTTCAAGAAGGGCGACGCCGCAACCGCTCAGACCGTGACCTCTACTTTAAAGGCCATGGACGACGACGGCTTTGTTAAAGAACTTTGCGAGAAGTACGCTGACCAGGGCATTTCTTACACCAACTGGTGCTTGGCATAAGGCCTATTTAACTTTGGGCGCAGGCGGGCGCCGCGGCTTTAGGGTCGCGGTGCCCGCATCCCTTGAGAGGAGACGCGCGTGGATATAACGACGATGGCCGGGATGCTCGGCTCGGGATTTCTAACCAGCTTGCAGATCTTTGCCTTTACGCTGGTGGGATCGCTGCCGCTGGGCATGTTGGTGGCCTTTGCGCGCATGAGCCGCTTCAAGCCGCTGGCGTGGCTTGCTCGCATTTACATCTCGCTCATGCGTGGCACCCCGCTTATGCTGCAGATGTTTGCCATTTACTTCATGCCGTACTACGTCTTTGGCATTAGCCTCACGACCGACAGCAAGTGGTACGCCACGATCGTGGCCTTCATCATCAACTACGCAGCCTACTTCGCTGAAATCTACCGCTCGGGCATTCAGTCGATCCCGCGCGGCCAGTACGAGGCCGCCGAGGTCCTGGGCTATTCTGGCTCCCAGACCTTTGTACGCATCGTGTTGCCGCAGGTCGTGAAGCGCATCATGCCGTCTGTGACCAACGAGGTCATCACGCTGGTCAAGGACACGTCGCTGGCCTTCTCTATTGGCGTCATCGAGATGTTCAGCGTGGCCAAGCAGTTGGTGGCCTCGCAGGTCTCGATGCTGCCGTTTGTGATCGCCGCGGCCTTCTACTGGGTCTTTAACCTGCTGATCGATCTTGTGGCCGGCCGCGTCGAGGCCCGCCTCAACTACTACCAAGACTAAACCCGCGTCTGCGCCTGGCGCCACCGTGCGCGCCGGGTGCCCAAGGAGATTAAGATGGCCGAGAATAGCGCCGCGGTCGTGAGCGTCGACCACATCAAGAAAAGCTTTGGGGACCTGGAGGTCCTGCGCGACATCTCGCTTTCGGTAATGCCGGGCGAGGTCGTGGCTGTGATTGGCCCCTCGGGCGGCGGCAAGTCGACCCTGCTGCGCTGTATGACCTTGCTTGAAGAGGTCAACGCAGGCGACGTGTCCTACGGCGACCTGGTGGTGGCTAAGGACGGCGTTTACGCAGGTAAAGACGCTATGAAGCAGGCTCGCGGGCGCTTTGGGCTGGTCTTTCAGAACTACAACCTTTTCCCGCACTTCACGGTGCTGCGCAACGTCATGGACGCACCGTTGTGCGTGCAAAAGCGCGACCGCGCCGAGGTCGAGCAGCAGGCCCGCGCTCTTCTCGCCAAGATGGGGCTTACCGGTAACGAGGAGAAGGTGCCCTGCCAGCTCTCGGGCGGCCAGCAGCAGCGTGCGAGCATCGCCCGTGCGCTGGCGATGAACCCGCAGATCGTTTACTTTGACGAGCCGACGAGCGCCCTTGACCCCGAGCTGACCTCGGAGGTTCTGAAGGTCATCAAGGGCCTTGCCGCCGAGAACATGAC
>CAVEMP010000082.1:0-9364 GCA_963616835.1 uncultured Oscillospiraceae bacterium
GTTACTTTCACGCGATGCTCCTTTGGGCAGCTTCGACAACATGTTTTGCAAGGACAGCCGTGGTGACCGAGCCCACGCCGCGCGGGACCGGGGTGACGGCTGCCACAACAGGCTCGACGGCGTCGAAGTCGACGTCGCCAACGAGCTTTTGGGCTTTCTCGTCCCAGTTGATGCCTACGTCCACGATAACCTGGCCCTCTCGAACAAACTCAGCGCCCACGGTCTTGGCGTGGCCGGCAGCCGCGACCACAATCTGGGCGGCGCGGCAATGGGCGGCGAGGTCCGCGGTGTGGGTGTGGCACATTGCCACGGTCGCGTTTCTTGCCTGCAGCATGACCGAGACAGGCTTGCCAATGACCAGCGAGCGGCCAACGACGCACACGTCGGCGCCGTCGAGGTTCACGCCGTAGAAGTCGAGAAGCTCGACCACGGCCTCGGCGGTGCAAGGGGCAAAGCCGCGGGGCTTGTTGGCAAAGACTCCGTAGAGCGAGCCGCTGGTCAGGCAGTCGACGTCTTTCGCGGGATCAAGGGCCTCGCAAACGGCCTCTTGGTCGATTGCGCGAGGCAGCGGGCGAAACATCAAAACGCCGTGGACGTCGTCGCGGGCGTTGAGGTCGCGGACAGCGGCGATCAAAGACTCAGTGGTGGCGATGTCTTCGGGCACCTGGATGACCTCGGCCTCGATGCCCAGGGTCTCGCAGCGCTTGAGGGCGCCGCGCTCGTACGAGAGGTCATCGGGCCTCTCCCCCACGCGAAGAATGGACAGCTTGGGGCAGGTGCCCTTGGCCTTAAGGTCTGCGATCTGGGGAAGCAGGCGCTCGTTGATGGCCTTGGCCACGGGCAAACCCAGCATAAGCTCGGACATTTAGGCATCCTTCCTAATACGGTGAACGACCTTGGCGCTAAGCGCCTCGCAGACAGGCACGACCTTGGCGAGAAGGGCGTCTACCTCGGCCTCCATGGCGGCGGCTTGGTCCTTGTCGGCCATGGACGCAGTGTTTACCAGCACATTCATGGCAGCAGCGGTTGCGGCAGCGCGGCACATCTCGGCGGCACAGCCCACGTCAGAGACGAGCATGACCGAGCCCTTCTCCTCCATCTCTTGCAAAAGCGGCAAGGTCTTGGCGGCCGCGCGCACCATCATAAGCGGAGGCTGAGCGGCGGCGAGAAGAGCGTCCTGGATCGCCTGCGGGCGGGACGTGTCCTCTTTGTCCAGGCCGTAGGCGGCGCCCACCAGGGCATAGGCCTCGGCGTCCTTCTCCACAAGGGAGCAGAACTCGGACGCAAGGTCGCAGGCGTCAGCGATAAGGCGGCAAATATCGGCCTCAACCGCGGCGTAGCGCTTCTTGCCCGTGGTGTAGTTGCCCACCATCGAGCAAAGCGCGGCAGAAAGGGCGCCCGCCAACGCGGCCGCGCCACCGCCACCGGGAACCGGCTGTTTGGAGGCCAGCGCGTCGACAAACGAGGCGCAGGTAAGCGTTGTGAGTTTCTCGCTCATGCTTCTCCCATGAAAAGGGCCGGCGCCCGGCACCGGCCCAGCTAACAAACTGGCTTAGAACAAGCCCACGATCTTGCCGTCAGGCGTGACGTCGATCTTCTCGGCCGCGGGAACCTTGGGCAGGCCCGGCATGGTCATGATGTCGCCGGTAAGGGCCACCACAAAGCCGGCGCCTGCCGAGACGCGCACGTCGCGCACGCAGATCTTGAAGCCCTCGGGCGCGCCCAGCTTCTTTGCGTTGTCGGTAAAGCTGTACTGGGTCTTGGCCATGCAGATGGGCAGGTTGCCAAAGCCCTGCTCCTCGAGCTGCGCCAGCATGCGGTTGGCCTTGGGCTCGAAGGTCACACCGTCGGCGTGGTAGACCTTGGTGGCGATAGCATCGATCTTGGACTTAAGGGGCTGGTCGAGCTCATAGGTGTAGGAAAGCTCACTGGACTCCTCGCACAGGCGTAGGACCTCGTTGGCCAGCGCCTGGCCGCCCGCCGAGCCCTTTGCCCAGACCTCGGACAAGGCGACGTTGACACCAAGCTGGTTGCACTTGGATTCAACCAAGGCCAGCTCGGCGGCGGTGTCTGTGGGGAAGGCATTGATGGCCACCACCACGGGCAGGCCCCAGACGTCCTTGATGTTCGAGACATGCCGCAAAAGGTTGGGCAGGCCCGCCTCAAGGGCCTCGAGGTTCTCGTCGCACAGGGCGTCCTTGGCCACGCCGCCGTTGTACTTAAGGGCGCGCACAGTGGCCACCAGCACCACGGCAGAAGGCGCGACGTTGGCCGCGCGGCACACGATGTCGATGAACTTCTCGGCACCAAGGTCTGCGCCAAAACCGGCCTCGGTCACCGTGTAATCGGCGAGCTTCATGCCGGTAAGCGTTGCCTCAAGCGAGTTGCAGCCGTGGGCGATGTTGGCAAAGGGGCCGCCGTGGACAAATGCGGGATTGCCCTCAAGCGTCTGCACCAGGTTGGGCTTGATGGCGTCCTTGAGCAGGGCCGCCATGGCACCCTGGGCGTGAATGTCGGCCACGGTGACGGGCTGGCGGTCGTAGGTGTAGGCGATGACCATGCGGCCCAGGCGCTCGCGAAGGTCCATGAGGTCAGAGGCTAGGCAAAAAGCGGCCATGACCTCGGAAGCCACGGTGATGTCGAAGCCGTCCTCGCGCGGCATCCCGTTAGCGATGCCGCCCAAGCCGTCGACGACCTGCCTTAGCTGGCGGTCGTTCATGTCAACGACGCGCTTCCACACGATACGGCGGGGGTCGATGTTGAGCGCATTGCCCTGCTTGATGTGGTTGTCGAGCATCGCCGCGCACAGGTTGTTGGCGGCGCCGATGGCGTGGAAGTCGCCGGTGAAGTGCAGGTTGATGTCTTCCATGGGGACGACCTGGGCATATCCGCCGCCGGCTGCACCGCCCTTGATGCCAAAGACGGGGCCCAGGGAGGGCTCGCGCAGGCAGAGCATGGTCTTCTTGCCCTGGGCGCACAGGGCGTCGGCCAGGCCAACAGAGGTCGTGGTCTTACCCTCGCCTGCGGGCGTAGGGTTGATGGCGGTCACCAGGATGAGCTTGCCGTTTGCGGGCTTCTCGCCAAGTGCGTGGATATCCACCTTGGCCTTGGTGTGGCCGTAAGGCTCAAGGAAGCTCGCATCGATGCCGGCCTTGGAAGCGACGTCTGCGATGGGCAGCATCTGGGCCTCCTGGGCAATCTGGATATCGGACTTATGCTCAGCCATTCGAACCTCCCGGTAGAAGTTTTGACGTAACGCATTACTATAGTGCAGGTTTATCGTTTACCCCACATTGAACACGGCGTTAACACTAAGGAGTCCCATGAACGGCGAGACGACCAAGGACAGGCTACGGCTCATTTTGAAGGACGAGGGGCTGCGGCGCCTGGACGAGGCCTGCGTCATGGTCATTGGCCTGGGCGGCGTTGGCTCTAACTGCGCCGAGGCGCTAGCCCGCGGCGGCGTGGGCAACCTCGTGCTTCTCGACCGCGACGTGGTGGCGCCGTCAAACGTCAACCGCCAGGCAATTGCGTTTACCTCGACTATAGGCCGCGCAAAGGCAGAGGTCATGCGCAACATGGTGCTGGACATCAATCCCCAAGCGCGCGTTACGGCGGTCCACGCTTTTCTCGACAAGGACAGTATCGGCGAGCAGTTGGGGGCGCTTCCTCGACCCGATTACGTGGTCGACGCGATCGACACCGTGGCGCAAAAACTGCGTTTGGCCGCCTGGTGCCAAGAGCAGGGGCTTCGCGAGATTTCGGCCATGGGCGGCGGCAACAAACTGGACCCCACGCGTTTTAGGTTCTCGCGTATCGAGGACACCGTCAACTGCCCCTTGGCGCGCATTATGCGCAAGGAGTGCCGCCGTCGCGGCATACATGACCTGCAGGTTCTTTACTCAAATGAGCAGCCCGTCAAGATGGAGGCCATCACCGACGAGCAGTGGATGGAGTCGGGCTCTTTGCTGGGCACCATGAGCTACATCCCGCCCATCATGGGCCAGATGATCGCCAGCCGCGTGATCCGCGACCTTCTTGGCTGGTACGAGGGGTAGCACCCCGGGCTGTCGCAGCTGGCCTTTACGTTTTGGCGCTTGTCGGAAATCTGAGCGCCCCGTTCTTTACGTATTGCGGGTTGTCGGAAGCTCAAAGGCATAAAACCGCACGAATCGGGGGTTGTCGGAAAAATATTCTTCCGACAACCCCCGATTTATAAAACTAGGCTTCCGACAAGCGTCAAAACGTAAAGGCTAAGGCCAGTGCGAGCTAGGACATCTCCTCGAGCCAGTAGTCAAAGGCGGCATCGTAGCTATCAAACGCCGACTCGTTGGCAGCGGCGTAGTCATCGGGGTCATCCCAGCCGTCAGGGTCAGGCTTAGTAGATTGCGAGGCCTTCTCCTTAACCGCCTCGCCCGAGGCAAAAAGATCCGGCAACTCTCGCGACAGAGCTGAGCTTCCGTCAGAGCTTCCCCAGTAGTTCTTGCCCGTGTTGCACTTGGTCACCATCACGACCTCGCCGTCTTTGACATACGCCGAGAAGACCAGGTCGTTCGTAGCGTTCTTCGCGCGCCAGCGATAGGGGGTCGCGCCGGCGTACTTGCCAGATGAGACCTTCTCCCCCACCTCATCGGCAGGGCCCAGCCACGTCACATCGATATAATCTGCAGGCATCCCCACATAAGCGAGCTTGTTTCTAACGTCCACCGCTTGAGTGTAGCCCGCACCATCCTCCTGTGTCTCGCCACTCTCCCGCCCAGATGCATCGCTAGCCTCCACCTGCGGCGAGAAGTCCTTCTCCCAGGTAGTCGAGTTAGTTCCAGACTCCCCCGATGAGCACCCCACAAACGCCACCAGGCAAACCGTAAAGCAAGCAGTTAAAGCTTTGATGCGAAACATTTCAACTCCAGAGCCGTCTACTTATAAAACGAAAGCTCGCCGTGGAAGAAGGAACTCCAGCGGCTGCAAATCTCGCCATGGTTTGCGCAGATGAACTCACAAACATCGGCAAGCTCGCGCTTGTTTAATCCCGACTCGTTATTAGCAACAATGCAGCCGCCATTTTTCGTGAGCCAGATTTTTGTTGCACCAGCGCAGGGCTTCCCTCGTTTTACCTGCACATGAACTGGCTCGCCATTTTCCATGGCCAAAAGAAAATAACCAGTCCCTTGAATTTGAAAAGGTTAGGCATAGTCTTTAGAGACCTCATCAGAAAAACGGAAGATAAGCTGGGTATTATTGCGCACAAAAACGGTTAGTTCATCGATCTCTTGAGACGAAAAACCGTCGTTGTACGTACACAATAGCGCGGGCAGAGTAAACCGAGCGGTCTTAAAACCCTCAAATATGGGGAGCTGGACAATTACGTCCACGCTACCGTCGGCCAGACGCTCAGAATAACCAACCTGCGTTCCATCGGCCAGCTCGCAGTAATCAAAAAACATTACTCCCCCTTTCCCCTTAATGCATCTATCCTACCCAAACACACCCACCCCCGCGCCTATAATTCACCCCCACAACCCGCACTTTTTCTCGAAGGAGCCCGTTGCCCCCGCGGTCGCTCAAGGCTCAGATCGCCGCCCGGGGTGGTTTATATCTCTCGATAAAAAGGCGCCCAGTTTTCTCTCAAGCGCAGTTCCGCATGAGCCGGAGGCCACTTAATGTGGCCTCCGTGCGAATCAGGACTGTTTGAGCATTGAGAGAAAACTGGGCCCCATGCCCTCGCAGGTCAAACCTTACGCGAAGTCCGCGATCTGAGCCTTGAGCTGCTCGATCGTGGCGGTAAGCTCCGCCTGCTGGGAGCGCTTCTTCTCAATCACCGCAGGAGCCGCCTTAGCAACAAACCCCTCGTTGGCAAGCGTGCGCTCGATTCCCGCGAGGTCCTTCTCGGCCTTTGCAAGCTCTTTGGCAAGACGTGCGCTCTCGGCCGTCAGGTCCACAAGGCCGCCCAGGTCAACAAAAATCTCCAGCGCGCCATCGGCCACCGAGACCGCACCGGCGGGCTTCTGGGCATCGACCGCAGCCACAAACTCGCTCACGCGGCCCACCGACTTGATGAAGCCCTGCTGACCGGCAAGCACCGCAGTCTCGTCGGCGCCGCAGCGCACTGCCACGGCCAGCTCGGCCTTGGGCGACAGGCGGTAACGGGCGCGGGTCGAGCGCACGCAGGAAATCACGCGCTTGGCCAGCTCAAAGTCACCCTCGGCTTTCTCGTTAATGAACCCGGCCAGCGCCTCGGGCTCGGGCCAGGCCGCGACCATAAGGAACTGCGCGTCGTGCGCGTCCAGGCCAGAGGCCGGCAGCGCGTCCCACACGCTCTCGGTGACAAACGGCATCACCGGGTGCAGCAGGCGCATCGAGACATCAAGCACATAGACCAGGTTGCGCTGCACCTGGAGCTTCTCGTCGGCCGAACCGTCCAGCAGTCGGCCCTTGCACAGCTCGATGTACCAGTCGCACACATCGCCCCAGAAGAAGCTCTGGATGTTGCGCGCGTAATCGCCAAAGTTGTAGGTCTCCAGCTGCTCGGTGGCCTGGGCCACGGTGCGCGCCAGGCGGCTCAGCATCCAGGCGTCCTCGGCCGTCTGAGCCTTAGGCGCGCCCGGCTCGTAGCCCTCGAGGTTCATCTGGACAAAGCGGCTCGCGTTCCAGATCTTGGTCACAAAGCCGCGGGCCTGCTCGGTGCGCGGGCTGTCGATGAGCTCCTTGGTCTTCTTATCGATATTGGCGTCAAACTTGACGTCCTGGTTGTTGGTGATAAGGGTCAGCAGGTTATAGCGCATGGCGTCGGCGCCGTACTTGTCCATGAGCGCCATGGGGTCCACGCCGTTGCCCTTGGACTTGGACATGCGGCTGCCGTCCTTGGCCAGGATCGTGGCGTAGATATAGACGTCGTGGAAGGGAATCTCGTTGGTGCAGTACAGCGAGCTCATGATCATGCGCGCGACCCACAGGGCAATGATGTCGCGGGCCGTGACCAGGACCTTCGTGGGGTGGTGCTCGGCCAGCTGGGAAGTATCGTCGGGCCAACCCTGGGTGGCAAAGGTCCACAGCTGAGAAGAGAACCAGGTGTCAAGCACGTCCTCTTCCTGGTGCACATGGTGGCCGCCGCACTTGGGACACACGTCGGTGTCCTCCATAAGGGCGTCTTCCCAGCCGCAGTCGGCGCAGTGGAAGACGGGGATGCGGTGGCCCCACCAAAGCTGGCGAGAAATGCACCAGTCCTTGAGATTGTCCATCCAGGTAAGGTAGGTGTCGGTCCAGCGAGCCGGGTGGAACTTAATCTGGCCGTCGCGCACAACCTGGGTGGCGCGCTCCTTAAGCTTGTCAACGGCAACAAACCACTGCTCAGAGAGCCACGGCTCAAGGGCGGCGTCGCAGCGGTAGCAGTGCATGACCGAGTGGTCCAGCTCCTCGATGTGGTCGAGAAGGCCGTGCTCCTCAAACCAGGCGACGATGGCCTCGCGGCACTGGTTGCGGTCCATGCCGGTGAACTCGCCGTAGCCCTCGACCACGACGGCGTGCTCGTCAAAGACGTTGATCTGCTCAAGGTCGTGGGTCTGGCCCATCGCGTAGTCGTTGGGGTCGTGCGCCGGCGTCACCTTGACAAAGCCGGTGCCAAAGTTGGCGTCAACGTGCCAGTCGCTAAAGATGGGAATCTCGCGGTTGACGATGGGAAGCATAACCTTGGCGCCCACGAGCTTGGCCTTCTGGGGGTCAGACGGGCTCACGGCAATGCCGGTGTCGCCCAACATGGTCTCGGGGCGGGTGGTGGCCACGGTCACGTACTCGACGCCGTCCACCGGCTCGACCAGCGGGTAGCGAAGGAACCACAGGTGGCCCTTCTCGTCGTGGTACTCGGCCTCGTCGTCCGAGATAGCGGTCGTGCAGTTGGGGCACCAGTTGACAATACGCTTGCCGCGATAAATCAACCCATCGTGGTACCAGTCGCAAAAGACGCGGCGCACGGCACGGGAGAACTCGGGGCTCATCGTGAACTTCTCGTCCTCAAAGTCAACCGAGCAGCCCATGCGCTTGATCTGCGAGACGATGGTTCCGCCGTACTCGCGCGTCCAGTCCCAGCAGGCATCCAGGAACTTCTCGCGACCAATCTCAAGGCGAGAGATGCCCTCGCTCTTGAGCTTCTTGTCCACCTTGGTCTGCGTGGCAATGCCGGCGTGGTCGGTGCCCAAAATCCAGCGGGTCGAGCGGCCGCGCATGCGGTTGTAGCGCACAAAGGTGTCCTGGATCGAGTCGTCCATCGCGTGGCCCATGTGCAGGATGCCGGTGACGTTGGGCGGCGGGATGACAACGGTGCAGTCGCCCACGCCCTTGTTGCGCTGGTAGCAGCCGGCATCGATCCACTTCTGGATGAGCTCGGGCTCCTTGGTTTGCGGGTCATAGGTCTTGGGCATCTCTTCCACGGTAAAACTCCCTCGCGCAAAGCGTCTAAAGCAGGTATAACAACTGATTAGAATACCACGCCTGGCCCATGGGAGAAGACCTTGCAAGAGTTCCGCTATTTTGACGCGCACGTGCACTTGGATTGGTTTGACGCGGCCGCAGACGTGGCCCGTGAGGCGCAGCAGCTAGGACTTGGGATGTTTGCGTGTACCGTGGAGCCCGACGGATACGCTGCGGCACGAGATTTGTCTGCCGAGATGAACGTTCTTCTCGCCGCAGGGTTTCATCCCTGGTGGGTTACGGCGGACGAGGCCGGTAACGCGGCAAGGCTCGAGGCCGCGCTTGCGGCCGTAGAGTCGACGCGCTGGGTGGGCGAGGTTGGCCTGGACTTTGGCAAGAAGCACGCCGCTACCAAAGAACAGCAGGTCAAGGTATTCGAAGTCCTATGTGAGAAGTGCGCCGCAAGCAGCGAGGTTGACGCGCCTAAAGTCCTCTCGATACACTCCGTGGGCGCCGCCGATTGCGTCATGAACATCTTGGAAGAGACCGGCGCGGCCACGACTTGCCGTTGCGTCCTGCACTGGTTCTCGGGCACCTCAAACGATCTTGCCCGAGCCCGTGACCTGGGCCTTTGGTTCTCTTTTGGACAGAGGTCCCTCGCCACGCGCCGCGGCCGCGAGTACGCCCGCCAGGTCCCTGCCGGCCACCTACTTACCGAGACGGACCTCCCAGAAGGCCCAGACAACCAGATGAGCGCAGCCGATATTCTCGCCTCACTTAAGGCCTGCTCCGCCTGTCTTGCCACCGCCCGGGGCGAAAGCGAAGACCACATGCAGGACCTTCTTACCAAGAACGCCCGCCACCTGGTGTGCTACTGTTAAAAACCCAAGCAAGGAACCGGATGAGAGGCTTATGGCCACATGAAGCCACTTCGTAAGACGGCAGCAGTCAAAAACCCACT
>CAVEMP010000083.1:0-16193 GCA_963616835.1 uncultured Oscillospiraceae bacterium
ACGGCCTGACCCCCAACGACATCACCGGCAAGTTCACCTTCACCATCAAGTCCGATGACCCGGCGGCGCCCCTGCCCACCAGCGTGACCGCCACCAACAACGCCAACGGCAACATCGACTTTGGCGCGATCAGCTTCACCTTGGACGACCTCAACCGCGCCCTTGGCACGACGGTCCAGAAGACGGATGAGGCCCAGGTAGAGGATGAGAAGAAGGACGACGCCGAGGTTAAGGTTGAAGCCGAGAAGACCGACGCCGAGGTTAAGGTTGAAGCCGAGAAGACCGAAGAAAAGTCCGATCTTGAAGCTAGGGTCCAGACCGAAGAGCCCGCAGTCGACGTCGTGAGCCTCGACGAGGCTAAGCCCGTCACCGAGGTCAATGAACCCCAGGTCGAGGAGCCCGTTGCGACGCCCGTGGCTGAGCCCGCGAATGATCCCGAGGCCGAGCCTGTGACTGATCCCGAGCCCCTGGTTCTTCTCAGTACCCCCGTCGTCTCTGACGCCCCGGTTGCCAGCGACGCCCAGACCACCAATGACACCGAGGTCAAGACAGTTGGCAAGGGCGCCCTCGAGACCCAGCCCGCCGCGTTCTTCCGCGCGCTGTCCCTCTTCAAGCCCGCGACCTTCTCCGCGGTCAAGCGCGCGAGCGAGACCGTGCCCGCCGCCAATGAGGCCGCCCCGGCCACCCGTTCCTACACCTTCGTCTACACCGTGACCGAGACCGGCTCTGTGGCGGGTGTCACCAACGACACCCAGGTCAAGACCGTGCGCATCAAGGTCACCGACGACGGTCTGGGCAACCTTGCCGCCGAGCTGGTGGGCGAGAAGGGTGAGCCCGCCTTTACCTTCACCAACGGCTACGATGTCACCCCGGTCGACTCTAGCGTGACCGACCAGATTGACGTCACCAAGCGTATGACCGGTCGCGACCTGACCGGCGGCGAGTTCACCTTCGAGCTTCTTGAGGGCAACGAGGTTGTGGCCCGTGGCTCCAACAGCCCCGACGGCTCCGTGAGCATGGCGCCCGTTACCTACACCGAGCCGGGCACGCACCACTACACCCTGCGCGAGGTTGGTGGCGGCAACACCGAGGCCGGCGTCTCCTACGACGGCACGACGTACCAGGTAGACACCGTTGTTACCGATAACGGCGATGGCACCTTGGCTGTCAGCCACCGTGCGGCCGAGGGACAAGACGTCGTCTTTGCCAACAGCTACGAGGCCAAGCCCACGTCCGTCGTCATCGGCGCGGCTAAGGTGCTCAAGGGCAAGGACCTGAAAGACGGCCAGTTCACCTTCGAGCTGGTGGGCGAGGGTGTCGAGCTCACGGCCAAGAACGCGGAGGACGGCTCCGTGACCTTCGACGCGCTTGACTTCGCCGCACCCGGCACCTACGAGTACGACGTCTACGAGGTCAACGACGGCCAGGCCAACGTCACCTATGACGAGGCCAAGCGTCACGTGGTCGTTACCGTGACCGACGACGGCGAGGGTCACCTGGTGGCCGAGGTCGCAGGCGACGACGCCGAGGCCCTGACCTTTACCAACACCTACACCGAGCCTGTGGTTCCCACCCCCGAGCCCACGACCGACCCGGAACCTACCCCCGAACCCACCCCCACCGTGGTGGAGAAGCAGACCGTCGTCACTAAGACCGTCCGTAAGAACGTGTACGTCCCCTACACGGGCGACCAGGTCACCTGGACTGCAGCAGCCCTTCTTGGCACTTGCGCCCTGATCGTCGTCGCGGTCGCCCTGGCCCTTAAGCGCACGCGCAAGTAGCGCTTAGGCACACCCTCCCCGGGATCCCCGCCTGTCCGTACCCCCGGCAGGCGGGGATTTTTATGCCCTCGCAGCCCTTTGCGGCACCATGCGCGACTTTTCGCGGTTTAAATCGCGACCCGTCGAGTAGCCAGCTCGCTTTCGCCAACGTTTGCCCAGTTGGGCAATGACCAAATCCCTCTGACTACTCCCCGCGCCCGGGTTTAAACCAAGAAATCTCGCACATGCTTCGCCGAACCCCTCACAAAGTTCGTTCAGGTACCGTTCAGATGTGTAAATGCGACGCTTATCCTGTTGGCCAACCGGCCCACCGATTTCAACCCCAAAATATGCTGGCGACCTGGTAGTCTCGGCCCATGGATGCGGTCATCAGTGACATAACGGCTCTTAATTACTGGCGGGTCCCGCCGGTCGTGCAGCTCTTGGCGTGCTCGCCAACAGCCGACGAGCGCCTGGCCAGGCATCTCACAGATCAAGACCTGGAAGTCCTCTCCCAAAATTTCACCAAGGTCCAAAAGAGTTTCAAGCAAAAGCACAGCGGAAACGCTGGCCACGCCTATCGCGCCCTGATGGACGAGGTACCGCTTTTGGCCCTGTGCGGCGAAGGCCCGTTTGACATTTTGGCCACGAGCAAAGGCGAGGGATGCAGGTCCAAGCTTGTTCGCCCGCGCCTTTGGACTAGCGACTCGCCCTTTGGGGGAGTGCGACAAATCACCGACAATCTTTACGCCGTGTCGCCGGAGTTCGCATTCCAGCAGGTCGCCACCCATAAGAAATTTGGCCAAGCGCTGATGATGGCTACCGAGCTGTGCGGTAGCTATTCGATTTACCACACCCCCAAGCCCATCGCCCAGATTATCGAGCGCCTTTATTCTTTGGGGCAGCTTCCCACAGTCGGGGGCTGGTATCCCAGCGTAGGACTTGACGGTAAGCTCGGCGACCTTTGGAACCGTGACCCCATAACTACACCGGAGGCCCTTCTCCACCAGGCGCAGACAAGCGGCTCCCCGCGCGGGCAAAAGAAGCTCGAGCGCGTGGCCAAGCTCGTCGTCCCCGACGCCGCATCTCCCTTTGAGGGCAAAGCTGGCATCTTGTTTGGCTTGCCGCGGCGCTGCGGTGGCGCCGGTCTTACCGGCCTTTTACACAACCAGCGCATTGGCCTCAACCTGGATGCCGCGGTTATCGCAGGTAGAAATGCCTGTTATTGCGACCTTTATTGGAGCGAGGGCGTCGATCTTGAATGTCAAAGCAGGGAGTGGCATTCCCAGCGCGACGAGCAACTCTCGGACTTCGCCCGCCAGGCGGCCCTCGAGCTCATGGGTATCGATGTGGTGCCCATGACCTATGAGCAGCTAACCTCCCAGCGGCAATTCGATGCGATCGCGCGCCTTGTGGCTGGAAAGCTCGGTCGTGATGCGCACAAGAAAAGCGACTTCGAGCGCTGCGCCGAGGCCAAGTTGCGCCAGGAGATACTCGATTTCGAGTGGTAGGGCGCACCTGCCGCAAGCACGCGCGACTTTTCGCGGTTTAAAACCGGCTAGGTAAAGTAGCCAACGGTATTTAGCTTTTGCTCAACTGGGCAAACGTGGGCGAGAAAGGCTTGGCTACTCGACGGGCCGCGATTTAAACCGCGAAAAGTCGCGCATGCGTCGCGGGGCCCCTGCCAGGCCTCGTCACGACCCCGCGGGAGCGCGTGGGTAACATTGCCGGGCGGTAAAAGCTCGTTGCTTTGGGCAAAACCTGCCGACCCAGCCGCCTGCCCCCGCTAAAAAATGCGATACTTGTTGCTTGCGACGCCTTGCTCCTGTGGCATGGCGCCTTACCGCGTGAAAAACGGCGAGAAGCCCGCGCCACTGCGCCGCCCTCGCCACAAAAGAAAGGAAACAAAAATGGCTCTTGATATCCAGAAGACCGTCGACGGCGACAACGTGACCCTGGCTCTCTCTGGCCGCCTCGACACCGCTGCGGCCCCCGAGCTCGAGGCTGTCCTCGACGAGGTTCTGCCCCAGACCAAAGACCTGGTCTTCGACCTGGCTGGCCTCGAGTTTGTTGCCTCTTCTGGCCTGCGTCTGATTCTTCGCGCCCAGAAGACCATGAACAACCAGGGCTCCATGCGCCTCACCAATGTGGCCGACGCCGTGATGGAGATCTTCGACATCACCGGCTTCATGGACTTCCTGGTCATCGAGTAACACCCATAGGAGTAAGCAATGCCCAACCTGGCAATCCAGACGCTGTTGCCGGCGGCGGCAGCGCTTATCTTCACATTCATAGGCAGGACCGCGGGCTGGATGCGCCTACCCAACTGGGCGCACCAGCTCATTTATGGCGTCTGCTTTGGTTTGGTTGCCGTCGTCTGTTCCGAGACGGGCGTGCCCATTGTCGACGGCGGCGTCATGAGCCTACGAGACTCCGGCCCCGTCGTGGCCGGCCTGGCCTTTGGCGGCCCGGCGGGCATCATTGCGGGTCTCATCGCGGGCATCGAGCGTTGGTGCTCGGTTATGTGGGGCGGCGGCTATACCACGCAGCTCGCCTGCTCGGCCGCGGCCGTCCTTGCCGGCTTTGGTGCCGCTTGCATGCGCCACTTTGTCTTTGAGGACCGCACCCCGATCGCCGGCTACGGCATTGCCATCGGCGTCACCGCCGAGGTCCTGCACATGCTGCTGATTCTGCTTACCAACGCGAACACAGTCTCGATAGCCTTCCGCTACGTCGACGTCTGCACCTTCCCCATGGTTGGCCTGACCGGCCTGGCTGTTGGCCTGGCCCTCATTGGCCGCGGTTACATAAACCACGAGGCTCTTCTCGTCCGTCCGCCGCACCTCATCTCTGACCTGGGCCTGCGCCTGTTCATCGCGGTGTTCTCGGCCTTCATTATTGTGACTGCGTGCACCGTTGCCATCGCAGACAACGTCACAATGGTTCAGGCCTTTGGTCTTCTTAGCACCCACCTGGCCGACGCTGAGTACTCGCGCGAGATTTTTGGTTGGGAGGTTTTTGTTGGCGATGTCCCCCTTTGGCGCATCCAGCAAAATGGCGGCGTCATTGTCTATGACTCCCAGACGGGTGAGGTTCTTTCGCCCACAAGCTTCCTGGGCTACACAAAGGGGCTAAGCGTCTTCAACCCCGAGCAGTTCTCCTCCGACATCGTCGAGATGCAGGACGAAACGCTTGCTGTCTGCACCGTTATGGACTCGAGCTGCTATGTAATGAAGCGCAGCTTGGCCGAGGATGGCCGCGTCTTTCTTGCCTACGTTCCCGAGTCTGAGTCGGATTACGCCACAAACTACCTGCTCTATCTCACGATCTACCTCGAGATCTTGATCAACGACGCCCTGTTTATTATCTTGTTCCAGCTCATGCGCCATAAAGTCGTAAGAAATCTCGAGCATGTCGAGGACGGCCTGGAGAAGATCACGGCGGGCGACCTTGATACCCACATCGAAGTTCGTAGTCACTATGAGTTCAACAAGCTCTCGAACAACATCAACACTACGGTTGACACCCTCAAGGGCTACATCGAAGAGGCCGAGCACCGCCGCGACGCCGAGCTGGCAATGGCTCGCCAAATCCAGCACAGCGCCCTGCCCAACGTCTTCCCGCCCTTCCCCGAGCGTGCGGACTTTGACCTCTTTGCCTCGATGGACGCGGCGCGCGAGGTGGGCGGCGACTTCTACGACTTCTTCCTGCTCAACAACCACACGCTGATCGTGCTTATCGCCGACGTCTCGGGCAAGGGTGTCCCGGCAGCCCTGTTCATGATGCAGGCCAAGACCGAGATTCATGCCCTGATGGAAAGCGGTATGGAGGTCGACGAGGCTTTCACCGAGACAAACCGCCGCCTGTGCGAGTCCAATGACTCTGGCATGTTCGTGACCGCGTGGCTGGGCAAGATTGACTTCGAGGTTGGCCACATGTCCTACGCCAATGCAGGACACAATCCTCCGCTGCTAAGAAGGCAGGGCGGCAAGTGGGCCTACCTCAAGGACGAGCGCCCCAACATGGTCTTGGCCGGCATGGACGGCATCCGCTATCGCAAGCACGAGATGAACATCGACCCCGACACAAAGCTCTACCTCTACACCGACGGCGTGACCGAGGCTTACAACCCGCAAGACGAGCTCTACGGCGAGCAGCGCCTTCTGGATAAGCTCAACAGTATCGAGGGCCGCGACCCGCATGCCCTTTGCGACTCTGTTTTGACTTCGATCCGCGAGCACGCCAACGGCGCCGAGCAGTCCGACGACATCACGATGCTGGCCGTCGACATCCGCGCTCTGCGTGGCCGCAACCACATTGTTACCGACGCCAGCCTGGACTCCATCGACCTCATGGTCACCTTCTTCGAAGAGCGTCTGCCGCGCATCAACGTGGGCGCCCGTACGGCAAACCGAGTGCAGGTCATCGTGGACGAAACCTACTCCAACATCTGCCACTACAGCGGGGCCACGCATGTCGTTGCCTCGGTGCTGCGCAAGGGCGCAGACCTCATTGTCGAGTTTGCCGACGACGGTGTGGCCTTCGACCCCACCCAGCAGGAAGAGCCCGACCTTACCCTATCTGTCGACGACCGTCCTATTGGCGGCCTGGGCATTCACATGATGCGCAAGATGACCCGCTCTATCGAATACCAGCGCGTCGACGACACCAACATCTTGACGTTTACGTTTGCGCTGGACGGCTAGCAAGACCAGCCCGCGGGCGCAGGGGAGTGTACCCGCGGGCTGTAGACGAGAGGCAACATAATGAACTTAACTAATCGCCGTATCCTGGAGGAATACAGGAAAACCGAGAAGGACTTCAAGCTTCTAGAGCAGATTGTGGTTGAGAAGCTCCAGGGCATCGTTGACGACTCGAGCATGCGCACCTTTGCTATCCAGAGCCGCATAAAGTCCGAGGAGTCGCTCGGCGGCAAGCTGGTACGCAAGGAGGGTTGGTACAACCAACTCTCTGACCTGCGCGATATTGTTGGCGCACGTGTAATCTGCTACTTCTCGGATGATGTGGACAGCGTGGGCAAGCTTATTGAGCAGGTCTTCGAGGTTGACGAAGAGGCCTCGACCGACAAGCGCGAGCTTATCTCGGCCTCGGCCTTTGGTTACTTGAGCCTGCACTATATCTGTCGTTTGCCTGAGGGTGAGAGCTACCCGCCCGAGCTGCGCAAATGGCGCTTTGAAATCCAGATTAGAACCTTGCTCCAGCACGTGTGGAGCGACGTCGATCATGACATTGGCTACAAGGCCGAGTTTGGCATGCCCCGCGATGCGGTGCGCGGCTTTGCTCGTATCAGCGCCCTGCTCGAGCTGGCCGATGACGAGTTTGTGCGCGTGCGCAACCTCATGAGCGACTACACCAACTCGGTGCGCACGAGCATCATGGAAGACACGGCCGATGACGTGCGCTTGGATGTTGTCTCGCTGTGCGAGTACGTGCGCCTTAACAAGCCCATGCGCGAGCTTCTCGAGTGCATGGCCGTCGTGGCAAATGCCCAGGTCGAGGAGTACCGCCCCACGGCCTATGTCGAGCAGCTCGAGTGGCTGGGCATCACCACGATTGGCGGTCTTTCTCGGATGCTTGCCCAAAACGCCGACATGGCGGTAAAGCTTCTTGAGAACGCCCTTGAGGACACTGACCTGGACATCATTTCTTCTTCCACGGGCCTTCGTTATCTTTGCCATGCAGAGATTTGCCGCAGGGGGATGGAGGAAGAATCGGTGGCCGAGTTCTTGGCCCTCTCGCTGAGAAAACCCAATCGCGCCCAGGCGCGCGCCAAGCAACTGTTGGAGACCTACGCAAGGCTTTGTGAGTAAATGGCAGCTAAACCAACTATCGATAGTCCTATATATGTCCAGGCGATTGACTTCGCCACCAAAAAACACGCTGGTCAGGTGCGTATGGGCGGGATGCCTTATATCGTGCACCCCGTGGCGGTGGCCGATCTGGTCAACCGCTGGGGCTATGGTCGCGACTACGTGATCGCCGCGTTCTTCCACGACCTGCTGGAAGACACCGATGCCACCGAAGAAGAAATTGAGGCCATCGGCGGGCCGGCGGTGCTCGAAGCCGTGAAGCTCCTCTCTAAGCAAGATGGCTACGTTATGGCCGATTACATCGCCGGCATCAAGCAAAACGACGTCGCGCGCGTGGTCAAGGCCGCCGACCGTCTGCACAACCTGCGCTGTGCCGTCTTGGCGCCCGAGGACTTTAAGCGCCGCTACGTGCTTGAGACCCTTGACTGGTACCTGGACTTCTCGCCCGAGATTGCCCCCGCTCTGCGCGACCTCACCAAGACCATGGAACACAAGATCGCCGATCTGTCCCTTGATTACGGCGCCGTCGACGACTGGGGCGCCGTGGGGAAGTAGGCCGTGCGGTTGTACTAATCGCTCAAAGTCGTGCGCCGCGTTCTTCTTCGCATTAAATACTGTTAAAATGAAAGGCTAGCTTTTACGAAGAAAGGGGACGCCATGTCCAAGAAGACCCCCAAGAGCTTCACTCGCCGCACATTCTTGACCGCGGGGGGCTTTTTCGTTACCTCCATGGCGCTTCCTGTTGTCAACCAGGCCCAGGTAGGCGAGAAGAGCGCGGTAGGCCAGGCGACTGGCGGCGGCCTGCCCAGCGCCCTTGCGCCCACCATTGCCTACGCCAAGGACTCCGAGGCCACCTTCGAGGTCACCGTTACCAGCGAGTCTACTGTTGTCTTCAAGATCGTCGACGTCGCCGAACTTACCTCGACCGATTCGACCAAGGATCTGCCAGTTGTTGCGGGCGCCAAGGTAAGCTGCTACGACTCGTCCAGCAACAAGACCTACGAGGCCACGGCCGACGAGCACGGCTACGTCTACATCGACATTGCCGAGGGCACCAAGAGAAACGACGACCCCTACAGGCCCGCGTATTCGACCTACCTGCAGGTTAGCGTAAGCGTTGCAGACCACCGCGACGTCACGCTTCTTCGCATGCGCGTCCAGGGCGCCACTCTGTATTGCCTGCCGTGCCCCTCTAAGAAGGACGAGGGCGCGTACTTTCGCGCCATTGGTTTCAACGGCCAGGATGTCCAGTACTCCAAGGCTTCGTTCCTCCACGCGGCCACAAACGACGCCGAGCACACCCTCTCGGCCCAGGTCTATCTTAAGGATGGCAAGGTAGACGGCTCTTTTGTACGTTTCTACCGCTGGCGCTCCACGTCCAAAACCTTCCCCGGCGCCGGTGGCGAGGGCGTCACGACCGTGGGCACCGTCAATCTCAGTGCGTCAAATGTCGTCTCGTCTAACGCGGCAGACGCCAACGTATACAAAGTCGAGCTCAAGGGCCGTTTTCTTCTCAACGGCTTTGGGCAGGCTTTCGAGGCCGGCGACCGTTTGGTCGTAGGCGTCACCCACGACAACCGCGAATACCTTGTTGTTACCTTGGTCGAGTTCAAGAATGCCCCCTTTGACAACACCGGTACGGGCAACCTCGACACGCTGCCGGGCGTCTCGCTGATCGGCAGCAACTCTTTCAAGGTTCCCGACAAGGTTCCCATCCTGGGCGGCTCTACTTTTAGCTGGTGGAAGCCCACAAAGCTCTTCTCGTTTAACTGGTCGCCGTTTGGCTACATTCGCGTTGGCATAACGATCGGCGAGGCTGGCTCGTCTACAGAAGACAACCCCTTTAACTTAAGCGGCTGGAAGTCTTACTCCTTCGAGTCTGCCGAGGAAGAGCGTAAGTTCCAGCAGAAGGTCATCAACGACCGCATCAATAATATGCTTAGGCTCGACGCCGAGAAGCTCTCGCCCGAGAGCAAGGGTATGAGCAAGTACTTCAACGCCGACATTCTCCCCAAGTTCACGGTGGGATTTGGCGTTAGCGTCGATGTGGATGCCTCGTACGATTGGGTCGACACCAAGGCCTGGCGTATTGGCCTGGGCGGCGCGATGTCGCTTATGGGCGAGGCCCTCTACGACATCCAGATGATGATCGGTCCCGTACCTCTTTTTGTCTCCCTCTCGCTTGGCCTGGCCTTTACCTTGGCAACAAAGGTGGGAGGCGTCACCTACTGGCCCGACGGCGACGATGACTTTACCGATAAGATCGGCAAGTTCTTTAGCGGCATGACGCTGGACTGGAAGAACACTCAGAGCGCCTTTACCATCGCCTTTAGCGTGAGCCTGAGCGGTGGCATTGGCGTGGCCGGCGTGGCAACGTTTGGCCTGCGTTACGCGGCGAGCCTTACAATCTACATCAGCTTCTACGAGGAGGCCAAGGGCATCGCCAGCGCCACCAACACCTATCCGCACACAATGGTGCTGATGGACATGTCGCTTTCTGTTGCCGTCCAGTTCTTGCTGTTTAAGTACAACAAGACCCTGTGGACGCTCGAAGGAGACGCGCGCAAGCTTTACGATAGCTGGAAGAGCGAGGCCGGCACGGCCAGCATCGAGGCTGCGACCATCGCGGCTTTGGCCGACGACTCGGTGCCCGATGACGGCAGCGGCAGCGGCGTGGTGGTTGACGAGAACGGCAACTACTACGTGTCGCTTGAGGTTCTTGCTAAGAACGCGGTCGAGGTCACCGAGGCAGAGCTCGAGGGTGCCCGCGAATTTAAGACCAAAACAGCTTCCGCTTCCCAGGTTGCGGCGGTGTCGCAGGCCAATGAGGCGCAGATAGCCGCCCTGGATAACGACGAGTCTGCCACTGCAGACGCGTCGGGTGTGGGCTACATCTACCCCGATACCGGCATTACCGTCGACGAGGATAGCTACGCTACCGAGAAGTTCATCTCGGGTGAATCCGCAACCTCGAGCATCGCCGGTATTGCCGAGGATGGAGGCGTTGCGGCTAACTCCGGCAAGATCTTGAGCGACGTCTTTAGCGACGGTCGACCCCAGTTTGTCGAGCTCGACGGCGTTCTCACCATGTTCCGAATCGGCGCCGTTGACTGCAACGGTAAGATGCGCACGCGTCTGGTTGTCCAGCGCAAGGAAAACGGCGTGTGGACCAAGCCGGTTCCGGTCAACTTCGCGACGAACCTGCCCGGTGCTGGCCGAGACGACCTCTACGACTACGACTTTGACATCGCGCCGGCCCCGCTTTCTGTGATGACCGACCCGTCGGGCGGCACCCAGCTTAAGCAGACCGACGTCGTTATCTTGCTTTTCTCGGGTACCCGCGACTTCACCAACGTCGCAGACGACCCGGCCGCAAGGCTTGTTGCCTCCTCGGGCCAGCACATCTCGACGGTGCTTGATTACGGCAAGAGCAAAGATGGCTTTGGTGTGAAGGACGCTCAGTCGTGGCGTACCTTTGCCGATAAACACGAGTACGGCAATAACCAGATTTTTGCCTATATGCCCTGCGTAAGCGTCGAGGTCGTGCCAAACGCCGCCATGTGCTCCGTTTTGGTTGCGTGCTCTTACGCCTACAAGCACCTGGACAAGGACAAGGTAGACAAGGCGCAAATCCTTACCAGCTCTGTTCCCGCGAAGATCGCCTATGCCGTAACGTTCTTTATGGTTGAGTTCCGTGAGTTTAGCGATGCTCTCTACACAAGAATGAGCGACGTCACCGGCGGCGTCTTTGAGGACTTCGATGGCGATGTCGTCTCGCTTTGCGAAGGCCCCATCGTGATCAAGCGCGGGGACGTATACAACGATTTTGATTCCTATATGGGCTTCCAAGTTAGGAATAAAAACAGCGCGGGCAAGCAGGAGCAGGCCACTGGTGTGTTCAAGCTTGCGTCCCACATCACGGGTCTGTTTTCGCCAATCGAGTGCAAGCCCAGCATCTTCTATACGCCCGACGCCAAGGTCAAGAAGCTGGTTCCATGGCCAAAGCACGACGCTATGATTGCCATCAGGCAGCAGGCCGACGCCAAGGGTCAGATGAACAGCGTCGCCTACAGCGTCGTCTTTGACACGAATAGTCAGGGTGGCAGCTTCCCCGAGGGAACCCAGATTGGTCCCTCGACCGGCCTGCCGCTTGACTTCATGGTCACCAGCCAAGGCATGAGCTTGGTCTACACCGACAACCAGAATGCCAAGAACAAGGTCAAGCGCGATGCCAACGGCAATCCGGTTTTGGGTGACGATGGCCTGCCTGTTACCGAGAAGGCTCAGGGCAACTACTACCGCATCATGGCGATGAAGGTCGTCCAGGATGGCGATAAGATTGCGCTGTCCAAGCCTTATCCGGCATGCACGCTTAACCACGCTGTGGATAGCGTTGTTGCGGTCGCGGCCCAAAACGAGGCGACCGACATCGTGGCGCTCGAGATCTCGGACATCAAGAAGAGCCTGGCTAACTACTGGGAAATCAAGGTTCCGTGCATCGCATGCGCGACGCCGACCGACATTGCGGCAAATGACGGCATGGTCATTCCTGGCAAGACCTGCACCTTTGAGGTTGGGCTGAGAAACGACGGCAACACCATCCTTCGTGGTACCGAGCTGACGCTGGTCGACGGCGACACGGGTGCCGTTCTGTACGACAATGTGTCGGTCGCGTTCAATGCGTCGACTGTCGTGGCATCCTCTGACATGAGGGCTGCGACTGACGATGCCGCCGGTACCGATCAGGTCAAGTTCGAGACAGGCTACGAGGCCTTGGGTGATCACCTTCTGGCCAAGGATGGCGGCCGCAATGTCTTGGCACCCGGCCGCTTTGCCCGTGTGAGCGTCCAAATTACGGTGCCCACAACCTGGAAGAACAAGCACAAGATCGTGGTCAAGACTTGCAAGCTCACCTATCTTGATCCCTTTACTACCAAAGAGGTCACAACGGCAAGCCTTGCCTCTATTGACGAGAAAACCGGCAACTACAACTTTGTGGCGGGTATCGCTGGCCTTGGCGAGGACAACACCGAGAGCTTTGGTGAGCAGGGTAACGACGCCTACGTCAACGTTACGCTGGGCACGGCTTCGGGCACGGGCGAGAACCTTGGGTACTCCGAGGCTATCGTGCTGAGCGCCGAGGGCGGAAACGGCGGCGATGGCGACGGCGATGGCGACGGCGGTTCTGGCTCCGGCTCCGGCAAGAAGGGGACGCCCCAGACGGGCGACGCCACGATCGGTGGCATCGCCGGCATTGCGGCTGCGGCCCTAGGCGCCATCGGCCTGGGCATGGCGGCCTACTCCAACCGCCGCGTTGCCATCGAGCGCGAGGAGGCCGACTTCATCGAGGTCGATGCCACCGTCATCGACGAGAAGGATGACGATCGCTAGTTCTTCTCGCCGCTGCTAACCGCACGAAAATGGGCCCCGTTAGATACCTAGATATCTGACGGGGCCCATGCTTTTGGTTCGCGGCCGTTTTGCAAGCGCGGTGGCCGAGCCGGTGAGAAGAACGCAGTGGCTCGGCTAGGCGTCCTTGCGGCGACGCAGGTAGATAGCGCCTACGCACAGGACGGCGCCCCCGCCAAGGGCAACCGCTACGAAGCCAGCGCCAGTAGCCGAGTTATCGCCGGTGCTAGGCGTGCCACCGCGGCCACCGCGCGTGGAATCGCTCGTCTCGCCGGCGGGCTTGACGTCGCTCTGGCCGTTGCCCGAGTCGCCGTCCTTTGACGAGATTGTGTCAAGCACGCTGATCGCGCCCGACTTTGCCGTTGTGCCAGCCGTTGTAGTCACGGTGGCGTTGAGCTTCACTGCCGTATTTGATCGGGGAACGCGAAGCTGGACGGTATCGTCCGACCACGAGACGACCTGGACATCGGTGCCTTCGCTCAGTCCGGTGATCTCGGCCGTGCCCTGCTCGTCGCCAAAGCCCGTGCCGCTAAGGGTGCACAGCGCATAAGAGCTGTTTGCAGAGTCAATGCTGTAGGTGGCCGTGCCTACGTAGGCCGTGGTCTTATCGGCGGCAAGCGCGGCGTCAAATCGGCTTGCGTCGGGGTGACCGCCCGTGGCGCAAAGGTTGGCCAGGGCATCTGCGCTCACTGTGGTGCGGCGCAAGATGTTGGCCAGCTTGTGGCCGCGCACGGTCGCAGAGACGCCGCTGTACTGTGTTCCCATGCGGTAAGAGTAGACGCTGAGAAGGCCCGAGATGGCCGGCGCCGCCATTGAAGTGCCACTCATGTAGCCAAAGCTCCAGCACTGGTTGCCTAAGCCAACGGCGTCGACCTTGAGGCTGGCAGAGTTGATGAAATTATCGGAGTCGATGCAGATGGCAACCTTGATGTAGGCGGCCCCGTTGGTGTCGTAGTAAATCTTGATGCCGCCACCGCCGGTGTTGGAGGCCTCGTAGAGATTGAGGGACAAGACGTGCCAGCTGCCGCTGTCGATGGCGTTCTTATTGCCCTTGTCGGCGGTCCAAGTGTTGTTTGCACCGGCCACTTCGAGCCAGGTTTCGCTTGCCGTGACCCCGGTGAGGTTAACGGCAAGGCCCACTTCGCTTAGCTGCGAGAGGTCGGCGCTGCCCAAGGGTACGCTTAAGATGACGCGCGTTTTGGCGCTAAAGTTGTTGGATGATTTTGCGGCGTTGAGCTGTGCGGCATTGAGGGTCATGCTGCCGCCTTGCGAGTCAAAGCTCACGCCCGAGTCGACGGTTGCGGTCAGCGCGGCCCCGGTGGGACCCTGGGCCTTTAAGGCGGTCGAGCCGGTGAAGGTCTCGTAGACGGCGTGGTTCATGACGGTAGGCAGGTACTGGGTGTGCTTGGACGTCTTGATGGTCGACAGGATGCCGCCGCCGGGGGCAAAGAGCGTGGTTGTCTTCTTGCCGTAGTTAGAGAAGCTCGAGGCCAAGCCGTTGACGTTGTTGGAGTCCACCGTGATGACAGAGGGGTCGAGGTAGCTCAAGGTGCTCGTGGTGCCGTATTTGTCCAGGTCGGTAGCGCTGTTGCCCGAGGCATAGACCGTAATTACACCGTACTTGTTGGCAAGGTCGGTGATGGCCAGGCGAATCGAGGCTTGCGTCGAGGCGTTAGACGCCGTCCACGAGCAGTTGATGACGCGCAGGTCGACGCCGGCCTGGACGACCTTGGTGAGGTACTTGAAGCCAGCGTAGATCGCCGAGGTCGAGAACTTGCCGTCTTTGGTGCCCCTAACTGCGATGATCTTAGCGCCGTTTGCGATGCCCGAGGTGCCAATGCCGTTGTTCTGCGCAGCGGCTATGCCCGCGACGTGGGTGCCGTGACCGATGGTGTCCATGGGGTCGGCGCTGTTCTCGTCTTCCACGGCGTTGTAGCCGTATTTGCCGCCACCGGTTTTTGCCAGGTAAGGGGTCATGTCGAAGAAGGCCGACTTGAGGTCGGGGTGGGTGTAGTCGACGCCGGTATCAAAGATTGCGATGACGCCCGCCGAGTTGACCGTGCCCGAGTTGAAGGTTGTCTCGCCAAGGCTGCCGTTGTTGGCCAGGCCCTTGAAGCACAGGGTCTTGAGGTCGAAGCCCCACTGCAGCGAGGTTGCCGAGTAGCCGCTGGTGGCCGTGATGTCGGTCGGAGCCGAGGCCGGGGTGAACGAGGCGGGCATTGCGGTGGCCGTGGCGTCGGCGCTGAGAAGGGCGGGCTCGTCGGCGTCAACCGTCGCGGTGCCGTTGGCGTCGTTGGACTGAGCCTCGACGTTTGTCTCGCCGTCTACCTGGTCGTCATTGGTTGCCACGTCTTCGGGGACTTGCTCGGGGTCGGTCGTTTGGGATTCGTCTGTCTGGGCGTAGTCGTCGATCGCGTCAAAGTAGTAGTCGGGCGTGGCGCCGATGACACGGCTGTCTTTGGACATGGCCTCCAGCAGCTCGCGCGTGGTCATCGTGTCGCTTTGGACAAGGACGATCTTGAGCACGACGTCGCTTGCGGTGACGATGTCGTCATCGATGTCGAGTGCGTCGTCGGTGGCGTGCAAGACCTCTTCGGGAAGGGTCAGACCAAAGGCCAGCTCGTACTGGTCGCCGGTCGTCTCATAGAGCTCCTCGGCGTCAAAGCCGTTGTCGTTCTCCTCAAGGCTGTCGGCCGTCATGTCGCGGCTTACTGCGGCTAAGGCATGGCCCTCGACGTACTCGCCGGCGGCCAGCATGTCGTCAATGTAGGTGTACCAAGGGTCCTGGATGTAGGCGCCATCTTCGTCAAAGTAGGTGTCGTAGTCGGCCTGGGCGGCTGCGGTTATCTGGCTCGTCTCGCCGTCTTGTTTTGCGGCAAAAGCCTGGGCGGGAACGCCCTGGAAGGCAAGGGCCGCAGAGAGGGCAAGGGTGAAGGTTGCGCGCGCGATGCGCAAGGGGGTGCGAAGTCTCATGGCTGCCTATCGGTTGTGCGCCGGGAGGGGCGCAGGCGTGTAGTTTGTCGAGATACAACAATTCTAGCTGTTCACTCAAGTAAAAAGTGCGACCCCTCGGCCGAGTGGCCGTGCGCGGCGTGGGTTCACAGGCTACACTCAAAGTTGTTGTGTAAACGCTGCCCGTGGGGCGCGCGTTGGATGGGAGAAGACATGGCGGTTGACGCAAAGCAGTACGCGC
>CAVEMP010000084.1:0-3210 GCA_963616835.1 uncultured Oscillospiraceae bacterium
TAGGCCGAGTAGGCGTCGGTGCCCGACGAGGAAAGGACGCGCGTGGTGAAGGTCGAGTTGTTGCCGCCGCCGTGCTCGGCGTGGAGCATGAGCATGACGTCCAAGAGCATGGCCTCATCGTGCGTGAAGCCCTGGTCGCCGCGAAGGACGTCGAGCAGGGTCTCGGCCATCGAGAAGCCCTCGCAGGGAGGCGGGACCAGCAGCTTGGTGCCGGTGGCCGAGGCCACGGCGGCCTCGTGAGCCACCGCGGCGGTGCGGGGCCAGCGGCCAAGGAGCGAGAGTGCCACGTCAATCTCGTGCGTTGGCGTGGTGTCGTCGGGCGTGGGGTCAAACGAATACAACAGCAAGGTCGCGCGCTGCAGGACGTTCATGATGTTTTGGCTGTACGTCGTGCGCGGGAAGATGTGCAGGAAGCCCTCGGGCAGCTGACGGCGAGAATCGATGCGGGCCTTGAAGTCGCTAAGCTCGTCTGCCGTGGGAAGCGAGCCGGTCATGAGGAGATAGGCCGCTTCTTCGTAGCCAAAACGGTCCTCTGCCTGGGCGTTGTCGATAAGGTCGGCAATATGGTAGCCGCGATAGATCAGGTCGCCTTCGTCTGGCACGACGCCGTTGTTGGTCTTGTTGTAGCCGTGGACGTTAGAGATGGTCGTGAGGCCCACCAGCACGCCCGAGCCGTCAGCGTTGCGCAGGCCGCGCTTGACGTCGTACTTCTCGTAAAGCTCCTGGTCGACGACGTCGACATCTTTGAAGCCCTGGTAAAGCTTCTGGGCGACCGGCGGGATTCCCATGCCCACAGAAGGCATGGGGTAGACATCTGCCACATGGGTCATGGCCGAGGTATCGAGCGAGCTTAAGCTAGGGCCAATACCTTTGATACCGAAGTTAGACAACACAGCCTCCTTAAAAGGGGCGACAGCGCGACAGGCGCGGCGCGGGGCTTGCGGGTTACAGGCGGTACATGAACTTGAAGACCTCTTCGCGCTGAAGGGTGATCTGGACGCCCAGGGTGCCGGACAGCTGGTCAAGGGCGGCCTTGAGGGACGCGAAATCGGCGCCCTCGCCCAGCTCGACCAGCATGGTCATGGTGAAGATGCCCTGCAGAATGGTCTGGGAGATGTCCAGGATATTGGCCTCGCGGCCGGCCAGCTCGCCGGTCACGGCGGCGACGATGCCCGGACGGTCGCTACCCAAGACGGTGATGATCGCGCGGTTCTTGGACTCGTTTTGCTCGGCAGCCATGCTTTCTCCTTAGGTGTCTAAAGCATAAGGGTAGAAATTGAATCATACCCAATAGGACGCTGGCGGGCGGTGCGGGTGGCGCAACTTGATACACAACGGTTATTTGTTGGTTTCCTCGAACAGGGCGATGACGTCTTCTTGCGAGCAGTCCAGCGCGCAGGAAAGCTCTTCGAGCGAGCGAGCGCGGGCCTGCTTGAGGATGCGCTCATAGGCCACGGGGGCCTTCTTGTTCTTCTCCTGTGCGGCTGCGATCTTGGCCGTTATGGTCTTGACCACGCGAACCGAGTCCTGGCACGAGCCGTTGCGAATCTCTTTCTTGTAGTGCTCTTCTTCTAGCGCAACGGAGCGATCGGTAAAGGCGTCGAGATCCATCTGGGGGTAGTTCTCGATGACGCTGCGGGCTTCTGCGCGGGTAAGGATCGGGCGCAGGCGCGACTCGGAGGCCACGGGATAACTGATGTGCATGGGGCGCGGTTGGCCCATGGGAAGCAGCTGGTAGGTTGCGGTTGCCCCCTGGGTCACATCCTCTACCCTGCAGACTCCCTGACCCGGATGCACAACGTACTCGCCAACCTGATACATGCTGTTTTCTCCCTTCTCACTACACAAGTATACACCCGTGGCAGAGCGAGCTTTACAAAATCCACAGGTAGAAGGTAGCGTAGCACGTATAACACAACACACGTTAGTTCGAGGTTTTATACCAGGAAGACGCGCTGCCAAAAGCGAGCGAAAATAGAGCAGCCACACGCGAGGCGCCCTGTGAAAAAATAAAGTACGAAATTGGGAAGCCGATTTGGTTTTAAGGGGTTAGGTGCTGTTTGTCGCCAACAAAACCGCAGGTCGCCGATGGCCAAATCGGCCATCTTGGCGCCCTGCGGCGATTCGGATTCCCAATTTCGTTCTTTTTCAAAATGGAAAGCCCCTGGAAGATCCACCAGAGCGGCGAGCGAGCCCTCTGTGCGCAGGAGAAAGCGCCCGGGTAGCGTCAAGCGCGGATTTTGGCGCAGCGCCCGCCCGGTAACGCCCGGGCGCTAGTCGACGACGGTGATCTTAGTGATGACGGGCTGGTTTGCGGCGGCTACGGTGCCGTTCGAGTCCTCTACCTGGACCTTCTCGCAAATCGCATCGACGACCTCGATACCCGAGGTCACGCTGCCAAAAGCGGCATATTGGCCGTCCAAGCTCGTGGTGGTCTTGTGCATGATGAAGAACTGCGAGCTACCCGAGTCGTAGGCCGACGAGCGCGCCATCGAGATAGTGCCGCGCACGTGGCTGATGGGATTCTCGACGCCGTTCTTAGAGAACTCGCCCTTGATGTTTTGGCTGGAGCCGCCTGTTCCGTCGCCGTTGGGGTCTCCGCCCTGAATCATGAAGCCGCTGATGATGCGGTGGAAGGTAAGGCCGTCATAAAAGCCCTGGTTGGCCAGGTTGCAGAAGTTCGAGACGGTGATAGGGGCCACATTGGCGTTGAGAGCCAGCTCGATGGTGCCGTAGTCGGCGACCTCGATGGTCGCGTGGTGGGTGCCGCTGGCGTAGGCATCGTTGGAGGACACCGAGTCGATGATCGACGAGCTAGAGGAAGAGATCGAGGTCGTGGACTCGCTGGAACCCGAGGTTTTCTCGCCGGATGTAGACGACCTGGATGTCGATGAACCCGAGCAGGCAGAAAGCCCGGCGGCCGCGATGGCGGCAAGAGGGGCGGCAAGGCAGAAAGAGCGACGCGAGAGCTGCGGCATAGGTGAATCCCTTCTGTAGTGGTTTTCTCCCCACCTTACCACCTCTTGCCTTTAAGGTTGTGTTTAGCCTGCTTAACCGCCTGTTCAACGATTTGCTGTGTGTTTGCACAGGCCCTGCGCCGTGCATACGCCGCCAGCCGCAGGGCGATACTTGCAGCAGCGGGACGGTCGCGAGGGGTATTTCTCCTCTTCCCTTCTAAGGTCGCACTCCCCTGTTGGCCCTTAGCCCCTC
>CAVEMP010000085.1:0-12633 GCA_963616835.1 uncultured Oscillospiraceae bacterium
GCAAGCGCCAACTGGGCTTTTGCGAAATCGCGTTACGGTTGGGGGAAATTTCTTATATGCCGTTGATGAACCGCTGGGCCATGAGCTGGGCGGCACCCACGGGGACGCCGTGGTGGGGGTGCTTGGCCCGCAAGATGCAGGGCTCGGCGGTGGGGAAGGGGTCGATAGAGCGCTCGGCCTCGACGATGCGGTCGAACCAAGGGTCCAGATAGGCGGCCATCTCGCCGCCCAGCGCCACGTCGACGCCCAACATGGTGTGGATCGCCTGGATGCCGCGGGCCAGGTGGGCGATGTAGTCGTCCAGGGCGGTCAATGCGCCCGCATCGCCGGCTGCCGCGGCCGAGAAGAACTCGTCCAGCGTGCAGCGCCGCTCGTCAGAAAGCACGTCGCTCGAGCAGTAGGCCTCCAGGCACCCCGCCCGCCCGCACGAGCACTTCTTTGCAGACGGCCCCGGCTCGATGCAGAGGTGGCCAAACTCGCCGCAGGTCCCGCGCGGCCCCTCAAACGGCTTGCCGTCGATGACCACGCCGCCACCCACGCCGCGCTCGAGCGACAGGTACGCCAGGCTCTGGCCGCCTACGCTGGGAAAGACCTGGCTAAACGCGCCGCAGTTCGCGTCGTTGAAGACCGCGCAGGCGCACTCAAGCCCGGCCGTCAGGTCGCCAGCGCAAACCGTCTGCGTCCCCAGGCCAAGGACGCTCGTGTTAAGCAACCGCCCCGTCACGGGCTCGATGGCCGAGGGCACGGCGACGCCCACGCCCACGATTCGCATGCCTTCCTTGGAAAGATGTTCCTGCAGGTTGGCGGCCATCTTCTGGATGCTCGCGGCCAAGGTCTGCGCCGAGCGCCTTGCCGGCAGGGCCTCCTTTAAGAACAGCTTGCCCACGCGATTGCCGTACAGGTCGCAGGCCACGCCGCGAACGCTGTGTCCGGTGAGCGAAACGCCGATCGCCGCCGCCTTGCGAGAAACGCGAAATGTCTGCGCACGCCGCCCGCCAGTAGAGGTTCGCTCGCTGCCGCCCTCGATAAGGCCCTGCTCTTCCAATGCAGAAAAAGCCTGGTAGACGGTGGGGAGGCTCAACCCACACTCTTCGGCGGCCTCTTGCTTGGTGACGTCGCCGCCTGACCGGTAGAGGCAGTGAAAAACGGCCGACCCCGCGGGCGTGGTTTTGGTCCTTAAATTGTCCTGGCTGGGCATGCGTTCCTCGCTGTCTAGGCAATGGCGCCGTTCTTACGCCGTTCACAGAGAAAACCATACCGTTCGCGGCGCATCACTTTTCTCAAAGCATTTTATCAAAGACTTCCGTAAAATAGATTTATAAAACGGGCTTATAAAAGTCGGGCCAAAGGAGAAGGCAATGTTGTTCATCGGTATTGACCTGGGAACTTCTGCGTGCAAATTCCTGCTCATGGACGAGAAGGGCGACATCTTGAATGTCGTGAGCGAGTCTTACGACGTCGAGTTCCCGCGTCCGGGCTGGAGCCAGCAGAACCCCGCCGACTGGTGGGCGGCCGTGCGCCGTGGCGTCCCGGCCCTTCTTGCCGGCCAAGACGCTTCGCAGGTCGCGGGCATTGGCGTTGCCGGCCAGATGCACGGCCTGGTGGCCTTGGACGCAGACGACGAGGTCATTCGCCCCGCCATTCTGTGGAACGACGGCCGCACCGCCGAGCAGGTGCGCTACCTCAACGAAGAGATCGGCGTCGAGAAGCTCATGGAGTGGACCGGCAACATTGCCTACGCCGGCTTCACCGCGCCCAAGATCTTGTGGATGCGCGACCACGAGCCCGAGAACTACGCCGACATCGCCCACGTGATGCTGCCCAAGGACTACGTCAACCACCTGCTGTGCGGCGCCTACGCGACCGATGTCTCGGACGCCTCGGGCACCCTGCTGTTTGACGTGGGCGCCCGCGATTGGTCCGAGCCCATGCTTAAGCTCTGTGGCCTTACCCGCGCCGAGGTCCCACAGGTCCACGAGAGTTACGAGAAGATCGGTACCGTCCTGCCCGATGTGGCCGCCGAGCTTGGCCTTCCCGCGGGCGTCGTGGTCTGCGCGGGCGCCGGCGACAACGCCGCGGCGGCCATCGGCACCGGTTGCGTGGGTCCTGGCTCGATGAACGTGAGCCTGGGCACCTCGGGCACCGTTTTTATCCCCACCTTGAACTACGCCGTGGGCGTGGGCGACCGCATCCACTCGTTCTGCCACGCCGACGGCAGCTGGCACCTTATGGGCTGCATCCTCTCGGCCGCCAGCTGCAATGCCTGGTGGGTGGGAGGCATCCTGGGGTCCGACGACTTTGCCGCAGCTCAGGAGGGCATCGACGCCGCCGTGGCGCCGCTGGACCTGCCGTACTTCTTGCCGTATCTCATGGGCGAGAGGACCCCGCACAACGACACGGCCGCCCGTGGCTCCTTTGTGGGGATGAGCATGTCCACGACCTGCGCCGACCTCACGCGCGCCGTGCTCGAGGGCGTCGCCTTTGCCGTGCGAGACTCCGTCGAGATTGCCCGTGCCCTGGGCGTCGACGTGCGCAGCTCGACGGTCTGCGGCGGCGGCGCGAAGAGCCGCCTGTGGCTCCAGATGCTTGCCAACATCTTGGACATCGAGCTTAAGCTGCCCGCCACCGAGCAGGGTCCCGGCTACGGCGGCGCCATGCTCGCCGGCGTGGCGGCCGGCGCCTTCAAAGACGTTGCCCAGGCATGCGAGAAGATCGTGGCGATTCGCGACACCGTGCAGCCCGATGCCGCCGCCGTGGCGGCCTATGATGCCCGCTACCGTGCCTGGCACGACCTTTACCCTGCGCTTAAACCCTCCTTCGCAAAGATGGGAGCATAAAAGATGTTAGAGATCTTATCCGTCAACGACCCGGCCTTTGCCGAGTACGGCGCTGTGTGGACAGACGTTGGCACGGCCCTTACCGGCACTATTGCCCAGGCGCTTGAGGAAGAAACGCCGCTGCCTGTGGCCACCGACTACGTGCCAGAGGACCCCGCGATCCAAAACCTGGACGCCGCCGCGGCCTTGGCGCCCGCCCTCTTTGGCGGCCTGCCTGTGCAGTTTGGCTGGTGCAACGGCCACAACACCAAACTCAACTGCCTTGAGTACCACCGCACGAGCGAGTTCAACCTGGGGTCTCGTGACTTTGTGCTTCTGTTGGCCAAGCAGGCAGACATCGTGGACGGCAAGCTGGACACCGCCTGCGTCAAGGCCTTTCGCGTGCCTGCCGGCGTGCTGGTCGAGGTCTATGCCACCACGCTTCACTACGCGCCCTGCAATGCAGACGAGAAGGGATTCAAGGTTTTGGTGGCCCTGCCCTCCGGCACGAACCTTAACGCGCCGGCGCTTCTGGCCACGGGCGGAGACTCCGAGCTTCTTTGGGCATCCAACAAATGGCTGCTCGCGCACGCAGAAAGCGCCGAGGCCGCAGCTGGCGCCCCTGTTCGTTTGACCGGCGAGAACATCACAATTTAAACGATACGAGAGGCGTCCACACGCAGACGTATCGCCAACAAGGAGAGGAACCAAACATGGCATTAGAATCGAGCAACATCCCGCAAGTCAAGCTGGGAATCATCGCGGTTAGCCGCGACTGCTTCCCGATCAAGCTCGCCGTGAGCCGCCGCGAGGCCATTGTGGCCGCGTGCGCCGAGGCCGGCCTGCCCGTCGTCGAGGTCAAGACCGCCGTCGAGTCCGAAGCCGACATGCGGGTTGCCCTTAACGAGGCCAAGGCAGCAGGCGTCAACGCCCTCACCGTCTTTCTGGGCAACTTTGGCCCCGAGACGCCCGAGACCCTCATTGCCCAGCGCTTCGACGGCCCCGTCATGTACGTGGCCGCAGCCGAGGGCGACGGCGACATGGTCAACGGCCGCGGCGACGCCTACTGCGGCATGCTCAACTGCAGCTACAACCTGGGCATGCGCCACGTGAAGGCCCACATCCCCAGCTACCCCGTGGGCACCGCCGCAGACATCGCCCAGATGATGGCCGACTTCGTGCCCGTGGCCCGCGCCGTCATTGGCGTTCGCAACCTCAAGATCATCACCTTTGGCCCCCGCCCGCAGGACTTCTTTGCCTGCAACGCCCCGATCAAGGGCCTCTACGAGCTGGGCGTCGAGGTCGAGGAGAACTCCGAGCTTGACCTTCTGGTCTCTTACCGCGAGCACGAGGGCGACCCTCGCATCGCCGACGTCTGCGCCGACATGGCCGCCGAGATGGGGGAGGGCCGTTACTATCCCGACCTTCTCGCCCGCATGGCTCAGTTCGAGCTCACCTTACTTGACTGGGCCGAGGCCCACAAGGGTGCCCGCAAGTACGTTGCCTTTGCCGATAAGTGCTGGCCGGCCTTCCCCAAGGAGTTTGGCTTTGAGCCCTGCTACGTGAACTCGCGCCTGGTGAGCCGCGGCATTCCCGTGGCCTGCGAGGTCGACATCTACGGTGCCCTTTCTGAGTACATCGGCATGTGCGCGACTAACGACACCGTGACCCTGTTGGACATCAACAACTCCGTGCCCCAGTACATCTACGACGAGGACATCAAGGGCAAGTTCGACTGCAAGCTCACCGACACCTTCATGGGCTTCCACTGCGGCAACACCCCCAGCTGCAAGATGTGCGCCGACCGCGCCGTCAAGTACCAGCTGATCCAGCACCGCCTGCTTGAGCCGGCGGGCTCCGACCCCGACTTCACCCGCGGCACCCTTGAGGGCGACATCGCTGCCGGCGACGTGACCTTCTACCGCCTGCAGTGCGACTCGGAGGGCAATCTGCGCAGCTACGTGGCCGAGGGCCAGATCCTGCCGGTGGCCACCCGCTCTTTTGGCGGCATCGCTATCTTCGACATCCCCGAGATGGGCCGCTTCTATCGCCACGTTTTGATCGAGAAGCGCTACCCGCACCACGGCGCCGTGGCCTTTAGCCACGCCGGCAAGACCCTCTTTGACGTCCTTCGTTACCTAGGCATCGAGGATATTTCCTACAACCAGCCCGCGAGCCTGCCGTACCCCACCGAAAACCCTTTCGAGCGCTAAGCGGCCCTTCTCGGCTCTCCCTTATTGGGCAGGCGGTCTAATTTTGCCGCCTGCCCGCAAATTCAAGCCGTTGGCAGGTTGGCATAATTCGAACGAAAACGTATTCTCTCTTGTCGTATACTAACGGTACGAAAACGTTTAAGCATCATTTCTCGCCCTATGGAAGGAGGCCTCGTGGTCACGCTCAAAATGATTGCCCAAGAAACGGGGCTCTCTGTCGCCGCGGTGTCCAAGGCCTTGAACCACCAACCTGGCATTAGCGAGAAGAACGCGCAGATTGTTCGCGATTGCGCCAAGCGCTTGAACTACTTCCCCAACGGTGCCGCCCAGACGCTCAAGACCCAGCGTTCCTACAACATCGGCGTCGTGTACCAGAACAATCTGGACCACGAGTACTACTCGCGCGTGCTCACGGCCGTTCGCGCCACCGCCGAGGCCGCCGGCTATGACCTCACCTTCCTTTCTGATAGGGGCGTCTCGAAGTACGGATACGTTGCCCACGCCATTCGTCGCAACTGCGACGGTGTGCTGGTCTGCAACGGCAATCTCGAGCAGGAAGACCTCGAGCGTCTCTCCGAGAGCCCGATTCCGGTCGTCTCTATCGAGCGCGAGTTCCACGGTCGTACGTCTGTGTGGGGTGACAATGCCGCGAGCATGACCGAGATTGTCGACCACGTGGCGGGCCTCGGCCACAGCCGGATCGCATTTATCCACGGCCAGATGGGCCCGGTCACCGCCGAGCGCGTCACTGCTTTTCGCTCTGCGTGCGCAAACCGCGGCATCGAGGTCCCGGACGCGTATCTGCGCGAGTCCCGCTATCAGGACCCCGAGACGACCAAGGTGGTCACGGCAGAGATCATGGCCCTTCCTAAGCCTCCCACCTGCATCTTATTCCCCGATGACATTTCTTATCTGGGCGGATTCGACCACTTTGTCGAGACGGGCCTTGTTATTGGTACCGACATTGGCTGCGTTGGCTATGACGGCACTAATCTAACGAAGCACACCAACCCGCGCCTCACCACCTACCGCCAGGACGCCGAGGCCATCGGCCAGACGGTTGTCCAAGAGCTCTTCTCGGCAATTGAGAAGCGTGAGTCCTACAAGCCTAAGAAGATCGTTCTTTCTGGAAGCCTTGTGCCGGGCGCTACTGTTCCGTCGCTTTGCGCATAGAGCGGGGCGTCTTTTCTTTTTTGTCCGCAACGAAAACGTTTAACCAACTCTTCCGGAGGTTTTCGCACATGAAATTCTGCACCGAGAGGGCCCGTGAGCAAGTAAGGCCCGCCGCCGACTTCATTCGCCAACTCTTTGGCGAGAAGGCCGCCGTCCCCACCCTTGACGCAGCCTATCTCGACGCCCGCCGCACCCGCGCCATGGGCTTTGTCGGCCTGCCGTATGCCGCTCCCATCTGCCAGCATCTTTTGGGCGAGCGCGACGTGGCCGCCTTCATCATGGCCCAGGCCGGCAGCCTTCTCTTCTTCCTTAACGGCGAGGAGGTCACCTGCGAGACCAACGCGGGCCTGGTAGAGGTGCCCGGCGCCGTGGTGGACGCTGTCAAGGACACCGTAACCCGCATCATCGCCGGCGCGGGCGTCCTGGGCGCCGACGGCAACTTCTCGCTGGACCTCAAGGCCTACCCGGTGAGCTCCCACTACGCGGTGAACCTGCTGCTGGGTAACCGCGCTGGCTACCCGTACCCCCTGTGCACCACGCCCAAGGGCGCCGTCGATGGCCTGGGCCGCGGGTCTTTTCGCGCCACGGGCGGCGAGCAGGTCCTAGCTACCCGCTTTGTCCTGGACCCCTCCCAAAACGGCGAGCCCGAGAACCGTCAGTTCTATCTCACCGAGGGCGGCGAGCAGATCTTCTACTCGGCAGACGTCGAGACAAACGTTAGCTCTGCGTCCTGTATGCACTCGCAGGGCTGGACGAAGATCGACTACACCACCGCCGACGGCCTGGCCATCGAGCGCACCATCTTCATGCTGCCGCAGGAGCCGGGCATGCCCAGCGCCGTCGAGGCCCAGCGCGTCACCGTTAAGAACCTGGGCGACACCGCCCGCGACCTGCGTATCGTTTTTACCGGCAGCTTTGGAATCGCCGAGCCCGGCACCCTTGCCGGCGACGTCATCTATGCCAACCTGGTCCAGGAGTCCGAGGTCGTCTACGACACCGACGCCCCTGTTGCCCTGACCCTTTGGGCCAAGCCTTCCGAGGAGCGCAACAAGAAGCGCTTTGTCTGCATCCTTAAGGACGGCGAGGGCATGGACGAGTACTGCACGAGCCTCGCCGACTTTGTGGGCACCGGCACCCTTGCGCACCCCGAGCTCGTTGGTCATCTCCCCAACGCTCTTTCCCGTAAGATGGCGCCTTTCTTTGCCGTAGCGAAAACGTTTAACCTACAGCCCGGTGAGACTGCGACCATCGACGAGCTTGTGGGCATGTCCGGCTCTGCCGGCGACGACGTGCCCTTTGCCGAGGCCCTGCCCAAGCTCGTGGACACCTATCGCGACCCGGCGGCGCTTACCCGCTCGCTCGAGGGCGTGCGCGCTTTTTGGGTGAATTACACCAACTACCTGCAGATGCAGTCTGGCGACGACAAGTACGACGCCTATATCTCGCACAACCTGCCCTTCCAGGTGCTCTACCAGACCTACGTCTCGCGCGCCTTTGCCTGGACGCAAAAGTCTTACCGAGAGATGGGCTTCCGCGAGATCCAGGATATCTATGCCTCGATGTACTACCTGTCTGCTATGGGCCAGAACGACCTTGTGCGCGACCTTCTCTCTAACTGGGTGCGCCAGGTTTGGGAGATGGGCTACGCCTACCACGACTTCACCTTTAAGGGTAAGGAGCCGGGCGATTGCTCTGACGACCAGCTGTGGCTTGTTCAGGCCGTCTACCGCTACGTCACGATTAGTGGCGACGCCGACTTCTTGACCTGCGAGTTTCCCATTGCGGGCACCGATGGCAAGAAACGCACCCTGTGGGAGACCATGAAGGCGATTTTGACCTACTCGGGTTGCATCAGCGTGGGCAAGCACGGCCTGCCGCTTTTGGACAAGGCCGATTGGAACGACACCCTGCGCCTTGACAAGGTGGTCTACAAGGGGCCGCAGAAAGAGGAGCTTTATCGCAAGCAGTTGGCCGAGAAGGGCCAGCAGTGGGGCGTGGCTTGGGAGAACGAGATGACCGAGTCGGTCATGAACGCCTGCCTGCTCAAGATTGCGGCCGACGAGTTTGCCGAGATGAGCACCCTTATCGGCGCCGATGCCGACGACGACTGGGCCCGCCAGATGTCTGAGCGCGTGGCCGACTCCATGCAAAAGAATGCCTGGAAGACCGACTACTTTGCCCGCTGCCTCATCAACAACGAGCGCGAGGGCGGCTATACCTACCTGGGTTCCACCGGTGACCGCTTGGCCGGCGATCCGGACGCCCCCGGTACCTATTTCCTTAACTCCTACAGCTGGGCCCTTCTCGCCGGCGTTGCCACCGAGGAGCAGATCGCCACGATGCTCGACGTCGTCGAGAGCCGCCTTAAGACCGAGGCCGGCCTTCGCCTGTGCACCCTGGTCGACTTCGACCGCCTGGGCGTGGCCACCGGCACTGCCCTCTACTTCCCCGGCGATCGCGAGAACTCCGGCGTCTTCAAGCACGCGGCCATGATGGCCACCGTGGCCTCGCTCAAGGCCGCCAAGACCGTCGCCGACCCTGCCCTGGCCGAGCGCCTTTCTGAGCTGGCCTACTTCATGATGGACCGCACCTTCCCGTACAAGGCGATCGAGAACCCCTACGTCATCAAGGGCAACCCGCGCTTCTGCACCCAGTACAACAACTCCCAGACCGGCGAGAACATCGCGCCGCTGCTCTCTGGCACCGCCTCGTGGTTGACCCTTGCCACTTACGAGACCACCGGCGCCAATGTGGGCCGCCAGACCGTAACCTTCGACCCCGTCCTGCGCCCCGGCCAGACCCATCTGGCATACACCCTGGGCCTGGGCGACGCCCACATCCACGTGACCATCGACTCTGCCAGCGGCGCCTTTCGCTGCGGCGAGAAGACCGCGTATCTCTTCGACGGCATCGCGTGCGACGGCACCATCGATCGTCCCACTTCGGGCGAGCACACCGTCGCCATCACTTTGTAGGGCACGCGAAGAGGGGAGGAGTCCACATTCTTGAGAAAGGCGCGCCCGTCGCCGATTTCGAGCCGCAAAACCCGCACGGGCATCTAGGTTAGGCACACTCGTTTCAAGCACAAAGATGGGAGGGTGAACATGAAGAAATCCGCAAGCGCGGCCGCTGTGACAAATGAAGGTCAGGCCAAGCCTAAAGCGATGCAGGACCATCCGCTCTATCACGTCCTGCGCGTCGCCGTGATCTTGGCCGCCGCGTCGGTTTTCTACTCGGGTCTTAACCCCGCGAGGGTGACGACCGCGATCTCTAGCAACGTTTCGCTCTTTACTGCCTGCATCAACCACGAATCCCTGGTGAGCCAGATTCCCGACCGCATCCTCAAGAAGACCGCTGTGACCAGCGACACCTTCACGATGCTGCAGGTCGCCTGTGCCGTGATCATCGTGGGAATCATCGTGGCCATCGTGGGCGCGTGCATGTCCTACGGCAACAAGCGCATGCGTACGTTTGGCCTCAAGTTCCCCGTGATTGGCGCGGTTGTCATGGCGGCGGGCCTGGGCGGCGTGGGCGCGGTTTACGCCACTATCGCCGGCACTGCCTCCGATAAGGTCCCGGCGTCGCTTCCCGGTTCGTTTTTCTTCTTCGTGGTTCTTATCGTGGCAATGCTTGCCTGCTCGGCGGCCCTGTTTGCTAAAGAGAAGGCCGACCCCGAGCCGGTCGAGGACAAGATGGAGATGCAGGAGAAGTACCACCTGTTCCTGCTGTTTGTCCCCATCCTGGCCCTGGCCTTCCTCTTCTGCTACCTGCCGCTTTGGGGCTGGCGCTACGCCTTCTTTGACTACAGCGCCGGCGGCGACCTTACCGCGGATAACTTCGTGGGCCTCAAGTGGTTCACCATCTTGTTCCAAAACGACACGACCCGCGGCGACGTCATTCGCGTGATGACCAACACGCTTGCGATGTCTGGTCTGGGCATCCTGACCTCGTGGATCCCGATGGTCTTTGCCGTGTTCCTCGTGCAGGTGCCGTCCAAGGGCTTCCGCCGCTTTGTGCAGAACTTCACGACGGTCCCCAACTTCCTGGGCTGGTCGATTGTCTACGCCATCGCCATTGCGATCTTCTCGACCGACGGCTTTATCAATAACTTCCTCAACAACATCTGTGGCATCGCCGCCAACACCAACTACCTGATGGACGGCTCGCACATGTGGCTCAAGATGCTGCTTTGGGGTATGTGGAAGGGCGTTGGCTGGTCGGCCATCATCTACATCAGCTCGATCACGGGCATCGACCCGGGTCTCTACGAGGCCGCCGAGGTCGACGGCGCCGGCCGCTTCCAAAAGATGTGGCACGTCACCATCCCGCAGCTCATGCCCACGTTCTTCGTGCTTTTGCTCATGAGCATCGCAAACGTGCTTTCCAACGGCATGGAGCAGTACCTGGTCTTCTCCAACGCGGCCAACTCCAACTGGCTCGAGGTGCTTGACCTCTACGTCTACAACCTGGGTATCGGCAACGGCCAGATCCCGATGTCCACGGCTATCGGCATGTTCAAATCCGTCGTCTCTGTCGTGCTTCTCTTTGCCGCCAACGGCGCGTCTAAGAAGCTTCGCGGCGAGAGCATCATCTAAGGGGGGGGAGAAAACAATGGCAAAACGTGTCAACGGCGGAATCCAGTACAAGCAGACCCCCGGCGACGTGGCCTTCAACGTGATCAACATCACGGTGTTCGCCCTCTTCACCCTGCTGTGCATCTTCCCGTTCTACTACCTGTTTATCAACACGATCTCGGACAACTCGCTTGTCTCGGCAAACCAGATCACGCTGCTTCCCCAGGGCATCCACTTTGACAACTACATCGCGCTAAAGGACGTCAACGACTTTGGCAACGCCGTGGTCGTCACGGTGGCCCGCACCGTCATCGCGACCTCGCTCATGGTGGTCATCTCGGCCTTCGCCGGCTACCTCACCACCAAGCGCGAGATGTGGCACCGCAGCTTCTGGTACCGCTTCCTCGTGGTCACCATGTACTTCAACGCGGGCACCATTCCTTGGTACCTCAACATGCTGGGTCTGGGCCTTACCGATAACTTCTGGGGTTACATCCTGCCTGCGCTCGTCTCGCCGTACAACATCATCCTGGTCAAGACCTACATCGAGTCCATCCCGGCCTCGCTGGAAGAGTCGGCCACCATCGACGGCGCATCGGTCATGCAGGTGTTCACTAAGATCATCTTGCCGCTCTCTAAGCCCATCCTGGCAACCATCGCCGTCTTTGGCGCCGTGGCCAACTGGAACTCGCTGCAGGACTCCTTGATCTTGATGTCCAACTCGCCGCAGCTCTACACCCTGCAGCACCGTCTGTGGATCTACCTCAACAGCTCGTCTAACCTGGCGGCCTCTATGACCACCGGTGGCGGCACCGCGGCGGCGGCCTTGAACACCAAGGTCATCAAGTACACCATCAGCATGGTCACGATCATCCCGATCATGCTCGTCTACCCATTCATGCAGCGTTACTTCGAAGAGGGCATCATGCTGGGCGCCGTCAAGGGCTAGTCCTGCCCCTTTAAGGCTTTGGCCTCGGCGGGTGCAACGGCCGTCACCTACGGGGCCGCCCGGTTTCAACCATCAAATAAACCGCATGTCAGCGCTTGTTTTCTCGGCGCGGCAAACGCATTTCCAACAAGGAGAAACACCATGAACGCAGATCACGTCTTGAGCCGCAGGAGCTTCGCCAAGCTTCTTGGAGCCACCGCCCCTCTCGCCTTCTTGGCAGGCTGCGGCTCTTCTGGCTCTTCTTCCAGCTCTGACTCCAAGTCCGGCTCGGATTCGACCACCGAGGTCGCGGCCGATGAGATGGCCATCACCATCTTCTCTCAGACCGCCAACTGGTCGGGCGACCAGGTGGGATGGGGTGCCACGCTGCTCAAGGACTACTTCAACCTCACTGCCACCATCGTCCCCGACACCAACGGCGCCTACCAGACCCGCATGGAGAACGGCGACCTGGGCGACCTGGTTATCTGGGGCACCAACGGCACCGACTACCAGGCTGCCGTTGACCAGGGCAAGCTCTTTGACTGGGACGAGGACAAGACCCTCGACTCCGAAGGCGCCGACCTTAAGAAGTACTTCCAGGCCGCCCTTGACGGCAACAAGGAGCTCAACTCCGACGGCAAGATCCACGGCATTGGCAACAACGTGACCAACGAGAAGGGCGAGCACGACCTCTATATCTATAACTGGGGCCTGCGCTGGGACCTGTACCAGAAGCTCGGTCACCCCGCGGTCAAGACCCTCGACGACCTTGAGGGCGTGTTGAAGGACATGCAGGCCGCCTGCCCCACCGGCGACGACGGCAAGCCGACCTACGCCTTGTCCATCTGGCCCGACTGGGACGCCGAGATGGTCATGTACGTCAAGGGCCTGGCTTCTGCCTACCACGGCTACGACGAGCTGGGCAT
>CAVEMP010000086.1:0-4632 GCA_963616835.1 uncultured Oscillospiraceae bacterium
GTTACTTTGCGGCCTCTGCGGCGAGAATGGCGTCGTAGACCTGGGCCTTGGGCAGCTTGAACTCGCGGGCCAGGCGCTTGGCGAGGGCACTTTTGGGCTCGCCGGCGGCCAGACCGGCCGCGATGGCCTCGTCGACGCTGGCGGGACCGCCCGCGGCGGCGCGGCGGCGCTCGTCAAGCTCGTCTGCCGTGGGCGCGGCGATGACCACCACGCACTCGCCGCGCACCTCGTCGCGGGCCGCGATTTGGGCCGCAAGCTCGCCCGAAAGGCCGCGCACGCACTCCTCATGCAGCTTGGTGAGCTCGCGAACCAGCGCCACGCGGCGCCCCGGAAAGACCTCGGCCACGTTGGCCAATGTCTCGGCCACGCGACGGGGGCTCTCGTAGATAACCAGCGTACCGGGCACAAAGGCCAGCTCGCCCAGGCGCTCTACCTGCGCGGACTTCTTGCGGGGCAAGAAACCCTCAAAGAAGAAGTGCTCACTCGCAAGGCCGCTGGCCACCAGCGCGCACGTCACCGCCGAGGGACCGGGCACGACCTCGACGCTAATGCCCTCGTCAAGTGCGGCGTCAACCAGTCGCTGGCCAGGATCGGACACGCCGGGCATGCCGGCGTCCGAGACAAACGCCACGTGCTCGCCCGCAGCCAGACGCTCCATAACGCTTGCCACGCGTTGCTCGATGATGTTCTCGTCGCAGCGCTCAAGGCGGGTATGCAGGTCAAAGGCGCTCATCAACTTACCGGTGACGCGCGTGTCCTCGCACAAGACAACGTCGGCGGCGCCCAAGGTCTCGATTACGCGGGGCGAGGCGTCGCCCAAGTTGCCGATGGGCGTGCCCACAACACTCAGAAGACCAGCCATTAGGCGATCAACCCGCGCTCGAACGAGGCCAGAGCAACGCGGGCGTCCCAGCCGGGGAGAAGCTCGGACGTCTTCCAGGTGTTGAAGAACCACGCCGGGCACTTCTCGTATGAGACAAGCTGCTCGGAGGTATAGACGCGCTCGAGGGCGATGCGGCCCTCGGGGGTCATGGCCGAGTCTGCCATGGGAAGCGATGCGGACCACTTGCCCACCATGACAGGCATGCCGCTGTTCTGCGCGGCCTTGATGTACTTGGCCTCCTCGGCAACCAGCCGGCGCACTCCCGAGGGCGCCGAGACGTCGATCTTGGTACGGCTTTTGTCCAGGTGCACATCGAGCCACACGTTTTGATAGTGACGCTGGGCCATGAACTTGTTGAGGCCGGCCGGGTAGCCGCCATCTGGCATGATAACCACGGGCTCGGGGCCTGCGGCAGTGCGGATAAGCTCGTAGGCCTCACGGTAATAGTTGCGAAGTTGATGCTGCGGCACGCCGTCGGTCAGCGAAAAGCCGCGGCGGCGCTGCACGCCCACCTCGTCGGCGATCTCGATGCCAAAAAAGCCCAGGCGCGAGGCATAGCGCTTGCACAGGGCATAGGTGACGTCCAGGGCGGCTTTTCTTGCCTGGGAAAAATCGGAGAGATCGGACATGCGGGTGGCGCCGCCGGTGAAGGTGCCCGGGTTGATGGCCAGGACAAAGACGACCTTGAGGTCGATGTCCTCGGCCCAGTCAAGGGCCTGGTCGATCACATCGACGCAGCCCACGAAGGACGCAGGGTCTGGGCCAGCATCGCCAAAGGCGTACCAGGGCACCGGCAGGCGCACGGCGTTGAACCCGCGCGAGGCAATGCGGTCAAAGTCCTCTTTGGTGATGAAGGTCTCGCGGTGGCGGCGGACGACGTCGGCGTAGCGACGCTCACCCAAGGCCTCTACCAGCGAGTCCTCGTCCAACGAGCCCGACTCGGCAAAGAGCTCGGGCGTGACCCAGGGCTCCAAGGACAACCAACCGGTAAGGTTCACTCCGTGCAAGACGCTGCCGGCCACCAGGCACCTCCCCTATCAAAAACGGTAATTACTTGCAGTCTACCCTTCTTCCACGACATAAATAGCGCGGTTGTTGGGCGTCTCGTTGCAATCTACGCGGCTCACGGGAAGTCCGCGGGCGGCCAGGCGGTCGGCCAGGTAATGCGCGAGGTTCTCGGCCGTGGTCCTAAAAGGCAGGATAGTAAGCGAGAAGCCCTCGTCTTCCAGGGCAGCGATGGTCGCGGGCTTAAGCGAGCCCTCCTCCACCAGGAAGGTGTGGTCAAGGGCGTCGCACTCCTCGCGCACGATCTTCTTGAAGCGGGTGAAGTCAACCACCATGTCCTTCTCGTTGCCGTCGCCTTGCAGGGCACGCGAGCGCACGTAGACCACCACGCGCCACTGGTGGCCGTGGAGGTTCTCGCATTTGCCGTGGTAATCGGTCAAGAAGTGGGCCGAGTCAAACCAGTACTCGGTGGAAAGCTCGTACATTGGGATGCTCCTTAGGTAGCGGGCGGGGTTTAGGCGAAAGGACCAGGCGAGAAGCGCGGGCGACGCGCAAGCTCTAGAGCGTGCGGCCGTCCAGGAAGAGGAAGCCCACAATGGCTAAGGTCGCCAAGACGCAGACCGCCAACGTGGCCACGCGGCCCTTGGTGTCGCGCTGCATCTGCCAGGTCATGAAGAAGATCGACCCAAAGCAAACGGCCACGGTGAGCAGGTGAAACGGCGGGGTCTTGAGCATGACACCAAAGTAGTGGCAGCCCAAGAGCGACTGGATGGTGCAGCCCAGGCCCAAGATGATCCAGCCCAGCGGGTTTTGGCGCGTGATGAAGTAGGCGATGAAGCCTCCGGGCAAGGTAAGAAGGGTCGTTGGGCCCCAAACCGCCGTGTAGTAGTAGAGCGCCATGTTGGCCGAGACAGCGCCCAGCAGGACCTCGGCCACATAGCACAAGGGCTGGCTTACCAGGAAGAACATGAAGATCTTGAGCGCGCTTTCCCAACTCTTCTTGCAGTTGGACGCGATGATGAAGGCAAAGATGACCCACCACTCGTGCGTGACCGAGATGTCGTGGAACGACGTGTTTGCCAGTGCGGGGATCGAGTTCATGACGCCGGCATAGATACCCGCCGCGGCGCCAAAGATCAACACGATGGGCCAGGTCATGGGCAGGTCTCCAAAGAGACGCTTCTTGGGTGCAACGGTAGTGGTCATTCGACGGTCCTTTACAGGTGCCGGGCGTGCCGGCGCCGGTCGTGTGCCTATAGAAAGACGACGCAGGCGAGAAGCCCACGTCGTTGCAACAACTGTTTGATTGTAGCCCGCGCGGCCGCCGAGAAGAGCAGCGCAGGCCGAGCGCTACCAAATGCCCAGAACGCGCCGCTCGCCGCGCCGCGTGAGCCAGGCAGGCGGGGCGTGCCTGGCCTATACTTGGTGTCATTCGTTTCTTTCGCGAGCTTCTCGCCAACAGAAAGCAGGAATCATGTCCCAAAACAGGAAATACCTCAAGATCTTGAGCTTGGCCCAGTTTGTCGTGGGTATCGTCGTCGTTGTACTGGCGTGCATCTCTAAGTTTGGCGCTGGCGTCGTTGCCGGCTCGGATCTGGGCGAGACCCTGCGTCTCTACCTGGATTTCATTGCCTTTGTGGTGCTGGCCTTCCTCACTATTGCCAGCTCGGTCACGGGCATCCACGGGGCCAACCGACCCAGCGCCCTGGGCAGCCACCGATTGCTCTCGCTGCTGGGCGCCATCGCGGGTCTCATCGCTTGCGTGGTCTCGGCGGGCAACGGGCTGCCGTTTGTCCCCGCGCTCGCGATGGTCATTAACGTCGACGCCGGCTGGCTGGACACCAAGGTACGCAAAGAACTGGACGAGAGGCGTTAAGGGCTTCTCGGTGCATAAAAAGGCACATGAACGGGGCCGTCTGAGTCAAAGGGACTCGGGCGGCCCCGATTTTTTTGTGGCGAGAAGGACGGTGGGGCGGCGCGGACGGGCCAGGGTCGACCGCCTACCCTTCGGCGATTTGACACAGCGCATCGATGGCCTGGTCGACCTCGTTTGCCGTAGTGAACCAGCCTGTCGAAAAGCGAACGACGCCCTGTTGAACGGTGCCAAGCGACCGGTGCATTAGGGGCGCGCAGTGGGCGCCGGGGCGCGTCGCGATGCCCCACCCCTGCATAAGCAGGTCCGAGACCTCGGCAGACATAAGGCCCTCGATGTTAAGGGCCACGATTCCAGGGCGAGAAGTGCCCGGCGAGACCTCAGGCCAGTCACCGTAGACCGTCACACCGGGCAGGTCGCGAAGGCTCTCGTAAAGGCAGCGGGCCATCGCAGCCTCGTGCGCCGCCATTGCTTTGACACCACCGTTTTGCTCGATAAACGCCAAAGCCGCGTTAAGACCCGCAAGGCCGTGGCCGTTGGCGGTACCCGCTTCTAAGCGCGTGGGCCACTCGGTTGGCTGCAGGGGATCGAAGCTGTGAACGCCCGTGCCGCCCACGCACCAGGGGCGCACGTCGACGCCGGGCGCCACCGCCATGCCGCCCGTGCCCTGCGGTCCCATAAGGGCCTTGTGGCCGGTAAAGCACACGATGTCCAGGCCCTGTGCCGTCATGTTGATGGGGAGAACCCCCGCCGACTGCGAGGCGTCCACGATGCACAGCGCCCCGGCCTTGTGCGCGATTTGGGCCACGCGGGCCACGTCCACCACGTTGCCCGTCACGTTAGATGCCCCCGTGACCACAACGGCCCGCGT
>CAVEMP010000087.1:0-11050 GCA_963616835.1 uncultured Oscillospiraceae bacterium
ACGAGTTGTAGCGGTCCATCATCTGGCGGCGCGCGTGGATCTGCGGGAAGATGCCCAGGGCCTCGATGCGCGAACCGTCCTCGTTTTCGATGTAGGCCTCGGCGATCTCCATCGCGTTACCCACAAAGATAATGGGGGTGCCGGACTCTATCTGGGCCTCAAGCGCCGCCTTATACGGTAAAAGGCCCTCGATGGCCAGCTCCTGCTGGTCCTCGGTCATGGAGCCCATGAAGACCAGGTCTGCCTCGCCAGTGACAAAGCGCGGTGTGTCGCCCAGATGGGTGTTGACCACACGGCAATCCTTGATGCACTTCTCAAGGTAGTGGACACTCTGCAGGTCGCCAAAGAGATTGGCAAACTCGCCGTAGAGTACCTCGATAACAAATTCCTTACTCACGGCAGGCCTCCTTCTTCTTAAGCTCGTCGCAAATCTGGTCACGAACAACCATGGCTTCATCTACCAGGTGCAGGTCATACAAGACAAAGATCTTCTGGGTGTCAAAGTTAAGTTGGCCGCAAACCTCATCTTCTTTCTCGACGATGCGAATGCGCTCCTCGGGAACACCGGCCATAAGCAGGCGCAGCTTGGAATCCAGGCGACGGGGGCCCACGGCCACAATGTTGGTGATGCTGGGCTGGTTCAAGAACTCGAAGTCGGCATCAAAAATCCAAGTAATAATCTCGGACGAGACCTTGTTGTCGTGGACATCGTCAAGCATGATGACGACCTCTTTGCTGCCGCTCTCTTGGCCCACGTACCCAAAGACGCACGAACAAGCCACGGGGTTTTGACCCTTGGCAAGGTGAGCGATGACCTGTGTGTTTCCAATCTGGCGCACCGAGAAACGCGATTCGACGATTGTGGCGTCCTCGAAGCCCTTGCGGACCTGCTCGTAGGTGAGGCCCAAAGTACGCAGCGCGGTGATGGCAGTCACCTGGTTGTACTCGTTAAGGACGGAGTTACTCACCATGGGGTAGGTCTCGCTACCCTGGGGCGTGGCCATCGTGAGCTTCTCGCCGTCAAAATCAAGCGCCGCATGGTAATCGGGCTTAGGCGATGAGAAGCCGCAGTTTTCGCAGGTGGCATTACCAATGTGGTGATAGCGCACGTAATTGTAGTGCAACATTTTATGGCACTTGGGACAGATGCGGGCATCATTAATCAGGTTCACGCCGTGGTCTTTATCGGACGGCATGCGGTCGATCGAAAAGTAGGTGCGCGGATTACCGTCGCCCAGCCGCGAGCTAATGAGGTCGTCGGCGTTAAGGATCATTTGGGTGGTCGAGGGCAGGGCCTTCTCGATGTAGTTGAAGATGAACTCGGGGTGGGCGTTGCGCTGGATGGAATCACGGAAAAGATTGGTGCACACAACGTAGGTGGGCTTCAAGCGCGGATAGATGAGCTGCGAGCTGCGCTCGTCGACCTCAAAGACAGCCAGGTCGTACTTTGTCTTGCCGCCCAAGGTTGAGCCTTTGGCCAGTGCGGCCACAATGCCCGAGTTGATATTGGCGCCGGCGCGGTTGTTAAGCACCTGGTAGCCGTTCTTCTCAAGCACATCCAAGATCATGTTGCAGGTAGTGGTCTTGCCGTTGGTGCCGGTGACACAGATCACAGTCTTAGGCTTCTCGATGTGGCTCACAAAATCGGGGCAGATCCTAAGGGCGACCTCGCCGGGGAAGAAGCTCGCCTGGCGGCCTGCGACGTGGAGCAAGGCAGTGGTGACCTTGGCGCTTACCAGGGCTATATGGAATCTAAATCTACTGGTCAAAGTGTGCTCTCCTCTAGAAACATTAGTGGATAGAGAATAGCACGCGACGTTGTGAGGGCTACGGTTGCGACACGGTTAGCATGAAGGATGCATACGGTGGGACGCAGGGGCCACGGGAACGGGCACGGTCGGCTACTTTGCCAAACCAATGCGGCGAAGCAGCGGCAAACGAACAGCCTGGTCAAAGGCTACGATTACGGCAAGAAGAGCTGCAGTGAAGGCAAGCCCGGCGACAATGAGGCCAGGCACCCCGGCGACAAAGCACGCTGCGGCCAAGAGCTGCTCGGAGGCGGGCTCCCATAGCTCATAGAAAAGGGCCTGGCCGATATAGAAGCCCAGGACGCTTTGGGCCAGGCGAGTCGCGACAGCGGCGGCGCGAGGGTTGAGCGCCGCGCGATTGGCTCGGCGCGGGGTCACGGCCAATACGACGCTGGTCACGGCCAGGGCAAACGACAGCACCGAGGTTGACTTGAAGGACGAGGCCGCGAGCCAGTCAACGTTGCCCGTCTCGGCCAGCGCAGCCTGGACAGCCAGACAGGCAGCGACAACCAAGGCCAAGTAGTGGTGCGGGTGCGCCGGCCTTGCGGGCTTCTGCGCAAGGCAGCCGCCCACAAGGTAGGCACACAGATAGGTAGCGGCGCTTAGGAGTTTACGCCACTCAAGAAGACCGCGATCGGCTTCGCCCGGCGAGAAGAACGCCACGTAGAAGCTTACGGCCAAGACGGCCACGGTAAGGAGCCAGACAGCCGCGCCGGGACGACAAAGGCGCGACCAAACCGTAGCGATGAGCGGCGTCACGAAAATAAAGACCAGGTAGACCCATATGAACTCGAGACTGCTTAAGAGCCAGACGAGGCCGTACTCCAATAGGCCCCCAAAAGGAACAAACAGCGAAACCGTTGTAGAGAGGACAGTGTAGAATGCGACCGAGGCCAAAAGCGGGAGAGATCTTCTCGCCGCTTGCTTGAGCTGAGCCGCGTGGGTGCCGGGGGTGCCCGCGACCGCGATGGCTCGGGGAAGCAAGAAGTAGCCCGAGATCATGAAGAAAACGCCGTTGCCCCACGAGCCCAAGAGATTGATGAAGCCCAAAATCGCGAGCGCGGGCATGCCCACGTGAAGGCCGGCGTCCAGCCAACCCGAGCCCGTGACCTCGGCAAACCACGGCTGAAAGGTATGGAAGAGCGCGATACCCGCGATAGACGCCAGGCGCAGGACCTCGACCGAGGGGTTGCGCCGCGCCGCCGCGCCCGTCTTCTGGCTGGTCATTGGACCCCCTTCTAGCGTCGCGCCCTTCTCGCCAAAACTGCCTCTCAGGATACCAAAGCGCCTGCGACAAACAAAAAAATACGAAAGTTAGGACCAGTGCACGGGTTTGGCAAGTAGACCACGGTTTTGGGCTCGCGCCAACTGGGGTTTTGCCGCTAGAAATGCCCGGCTACTCGCTAAATCGCCAGACTGGTCCTAACTTTCGTCAAAAATGCGGGGCGCGGACTAAGAGAAGCGCCGGGTTGCGAGGGCGCTTGCGGCGAGAAGGGCAGACGCGGCAAGAAGGACGCCGAGGTCAAACGTGGTGTCGCCGGTTTGGGGGGTCGCGGTCGCCTTGGTGGCGGCCGTCTGACTTGCCGCAGTGGCCGTCGTGGCTGCGTTGGGGGTCGCGTTGGGGTCCAAATCGGGCTCGGGTGTGGGCTCTGGCTCGGGCTCGGGCTGCGCGGCCGTAAACTCCCTGGTCAAAGACCAGTGCTGACATAGATCGCCAAAGTGACCGTCAACGTAGACGTCCATATCGTTGCCAACCTCAAGCCAGCGAGCACCCACCCAGGCGCCGCGCATGGACCCCGCCACGCCCATCTCGGAAAGGCTGGCATCGGCCGGGTCATAAATCACGACGCGGCCCTGCACGGGAAGAGAGGCCAGGCCAACACCCTCGACGTTGGTGATCCACGCCACGGCTCCGGTCCCAGACACCTTCAAGGCAACCGCCGTGTCGGCATACGGCGAGACGGTCACGGCGCTCTCTAGCTCCCCGTCCAGCGAATAAACCCGCAGCTCATCGATGAAGGTTGCGGCAGCCGTGCGGTCGATCGTCTCGCAGGCCGCGTAGACCTTCTCGCCTGCAACCGTCACGCCTAGCACGCGGTTGTTGTCGGCAACGGAAAAGGACGCGGCCGCCTCGACAGCCGCACCGTCGGCCGCGGCCACAACGTCGGTCGCACGCCACAAGACGACGGTGGCCTTCTCGCCGTCGGCCCGCTGGCCGTGCTGCACGCCCATGACGTAACCGTCGCCAGCGCTGCCCGCAGCCTCGACGTACTCTACCTGCGCGGGCAACGTCAGCGCGACCCGGCGCACCGTCACCTGGGACCCACTGCGGGCCAAAACCACGACTTGCTGCGAGCAACCCGCAGCCGTCACGGTATAGCCCACGTGCCCATCCCCTAGCGGGAAGAACGCGGCGTCAACCTCCTGGGCATCCACCGCGCGCGTGGCCAGGACCTTGCCGCTTGCGACGTCGATCCACATATCGCGCCCTGCAATGTCGCCGCTCGCATAGGCCGCCTTGGCCCGTACCTGTAAAAACGCCGTGCCGTCGCCAAGGTCAGCCGCCTGCACGCTCAGGCCCGAGTCGTTCCAGTACTCTTCTGCAGAGTCCAGCTCGATCTGGGTCGAGCTCGCCGTGCCACAATCCTCGCTCACGCGCACAAGACGCACGACCTTGCCCTCGGACGTCTGGGCCGCCTGGAAGAAGTACGCGCGCCCATCGGCGCCAACGCACACGTCACTGCAAGCCTGGGCGGCGCTCTTCTCGACGCCCGTCTGATCATAATTGCCCGAGGCCTCAATCTGGGTCAGGGACGCAGGCACCGTAACCGGGATGTGCATCTCGCTAGACTCGCAGTCCTTTCCTTGGTCATCAAACCCCAGGTCAAAAAGGCCGGCATCGATCACAAGCTCGGCCGAGCTGCCGGTCACGACGCGCCCGGGGTTGACCGGAACCACAACGTTCAGCTTGCCCGTGGTCACGTCGTAGTTGCTGATGGTCGGCACCTCTTGGCCGTCGACCATCATGTGGACTGATAAAGCCTCGCTGCCCTTCAACGGAGCGGTCCACGTGGCGCTGTACGCGAAGGTCGCAAAGCCGTTCAAGGTCGCCGACGTCGTGGGCGTCAACGTGAACTCGCGCTTCTGGGTCTGCGCGGTCCAAGAGAACTCGACCTGCGCCGACGCGTCCGCCTCGCCCACAACCTTGAAGGTGATGCCGGTGTATCCCGCCTCTTGACTGCCAAGGTAGTTGGTCGACGGCGTGGTGGACGGCGAGACAAACCCGCCCAGGTGCCAAAAGTCGCCCAGCTCGGTCGCGCCATCGCCGTCCATTGGCCGCAGGCACTCGTAAAGCTGGTTGCCGGGAACGCCCGTGGTGTTGCTTACCGCAAAATCGTTCTTGGTCTCGTTGAGACCGGCTCGCACTCTAAAGGCACGGACGCCGTGGCCCAGATTGGCAGCGTGATTGGTGGTGTTAAGGGTCATGTTTGCCGCCGACTGGTCAAATACCAGCAGGTGGAAGTTGCAAAACAGATTACCTTCCAAAATGGACTTGTCAGAAGAGACGGCCACAAAGCCGCCGGTCTTCTCCCATGACTCGTCTGTTGTATAGGGCAGTAGATCCAGCGTGGCCGAGGTGTCGTAGTGGACGGTCTGGCCCGTGCCTCGGCGCACATCCACGCCTGCCGACGACGTGTAGACATACGTGATCTGATCGGCATCGATCCAGCCCAAGAGCCACTTGAACAGGCCGTTTTGGTCGCCCAGGTTGTTGTCCATCATGTCGATGGAACCCGTGCCCTTGGTGGAGTTGGTATACGAGTAAAGGTCGGGCAGGCCCAAGACGTGACCCGTCTCGTGGATAAGGGTCTGCGAGACAGAAAGAACCGGATTGGCCTTCCCGGTGCGCGTCTTCTCGGCCTCAAGAGTGTCGATAAGCACGCCCGCGCACAGCTTCTTGCCGTCAAAGGTGTCCTGGGCGCCTTCGGGCGCCGCGGTATAGATGTTCTTCTTGGGCCACCACGTCGAGGCCCACTCGCCGCAATTGCCAGCAAACTGCAGGTAGACGGCGTCAATGTAGCCGTCGTTGTTGGCGTCGCACTGGCTAAAGTCAACCTGGCCGTCAACGGTGGCCAAAACCTCGTAGTACAAGGCGGCCAGCCCCATGCCCTCGTAGTACGAGCGCGGGTGTGCCGCGGTGCAGCTCACGACCTGCGTGGCCTTAAAATCCAGGCGACCGTAGCTCGAGCGCAGGTAGTAGGCATAGATGCTCTCGTAGGGATAGTTGGCCGCGCTGGCATTGGCCTGGCCGTTGAAGACGGCGAGAAGATCCTCGTCGGTCTCGGTGGCGGGGATGACCTGGGCCTCTTCGCTGCCATCGGCGCTAGCCGGGAAGCTCACGCGGATCACGACAGAACGGGCCTGGCCGGTGGTGGAAAGGCCAAGCTCTAGGCCCTGGGGAAAGAGCGAGTTGCTGGCTGCGCCGTCGTCTGCCAGCGAAGCCACGGCCTCCTCGCCGCCAAGGCGGGCCTGTGCCTGGGCGAGAAGGGCCGGCGAGACCTTCTGCTCGTCGGCGCAAGCGATGGCGGTCGTCGCGACGTCGGCCGTCACGCCCGTCGAAGACTCCGTCGCGGCCAGTGCCGCTCCCGGCGCGCCAACCAACGCAACGAACATCAAAGATGAAAGCGCTAGGCGCCTCACTCTTTGCAATAAACTGCTCATAAGATACCTAACGCTTTCAATCTTAAGTTTGTTTTCGTGCAAAGCAACGACAGCAACAGCAACGCCAAGCCAACCAGCCGCACCTCCCGCTGCGCCCGCCAGCGGCCGTACCTTACAGCTTAATAATCAAGGTGCTCTTCTCGTCGCCCATCTCGACGCTCTTGCTGTACCCCTCGACAACCTTGCGCGCCAGTTCGTCCATCTGGTCGTAGGCATACGTGGCCTTACGAGATGGGTCGATGAAAGAGACCTCAAGCTCGTCGGTCTTCTCGGTATACCGCATGGTCATAAGCGTGCGCAGGTTGTCGCCCGACTTAAGGATGCAGTGGTTAATGACCTCTTCAAGTACGTGGACAACGCGGTCAACACGCACCGCATCAAAGAGCTGCTTGCGCATGAACAGCCCTGCCTGGTTGATCATCTCGTAGTAGTCAAACGCGCCGTTGCAAATCTCGTAGTTGAAGGTCTTCACGCGGAAGATAAAGTCGCGCGTCTTGGGGCGCAGCGGATTCTCGAAGATCTGCTCGGGCGTGCCGTCCTCGTAAAGGCCCTTCTCGTCCATGTAGAAGATGCGGTTAGAGACGTTGCGCGCAAAGTTCATCTCGTGCGTAACAATGAGCATCGTGGTGCCTTGCTCGGCCAAGGCCATCATAACGCCCAAGACCTCGCCCACCATCGTGGGGTCAAGGGCACTCGTGGGCTCGTCGAAGATGATGGCCTCGGGCTGCATGGCCAAAGTGCGAGCAATGGCGGCACGCTGCTTCTGACCACCCGAGAGCTCGTCGGGGTAGGACAGCGACTTGTGGCCCAAACCAACGGTCTCAAGCAGGTCCATGGCGCGGTCATACGCCTCTTGGCGAGAAGTTCCCAGCAGGTTGACCTGGCCAAACATGGCGTTCTCGACAATCGTCATGTTAGAAAACAGGTTGAAAGACTGAAAGACCATACCCATCTTGCGGCGCAGGGCCTGAAGGCTCTTTGCGTCGCCGGTCACCAGCTCGCCGTCAAAGTAGACCTTGCCCGAGGTGGGCGGGTCAAGGAAGTTGAGGCAGCGCGTAAAGGTGGACTTCCCGCAGCCCGAAGGACCAATGATAGAGATGACGTCGCCGCGGTTGATGTCGACGTTAACGTTGGTAAGAATCTCGTTTTGGCCGTAGCTCTTGGACAGACCACGGACGCTGATCAAAGGGTTAGTCATCGTACTTGCACTCCTTTTAAGATGGCTGCGGGCTTACGGCGTTTGGGATCCAACAGGCGGCCAAGGCGCGACAACACCCAACCACAAAGGGCGATAATCGCAAAGTATACGACCGCAGTAGCCAGAAGCGGGAAAAACGCCTGGAAAGTTCTGCTTCTGATGATGTCCGAGACCTTGGTGAGGTCTTGGACGGCGATGTAACCAACGACCGATGTCTCTTTGACAAGGCTCGCAAACTGGCCCGCATAAAGTGACCAGACACGCGCGGCGGCCTGGGGCAACACAATACGGCGGAAGGTCTCGATGTGCGAGAAGCCCATGGCAAGTGCCGCCTCTATCTGGCCTTTGTCGACTGCGGCCAGACCCGTCTCGTAGACGCCCGAGATAGACGCGGCCGTTTGCAGGCCAAAGCACAGGGCGGCCACAGCAGGCGCCGGCAAATCGACCGACGCAAAGACCACGTAGTACAAGATCATGAGCCACACCAGCACGGGCACGCCCGTCACCAGCTTGCAGTATCCACGGGCAAAAGCACGCGCGGCCGGGTTGCGACGGCGAGAAAGCCAACAAAGACCAAGCGCCAGGATGCTGCCCAAGGCAAAGCCGCCCACCGTGATAAGGCAGGTGAGCTCAAGGCCGCCCACGACCAGCTGCCAGCGGTTCTCGGTGATAAAAGCAGTGGTGAAGTTATCTGCAAAGTTGTCAAACAGACCGCCGGTCTGGGCACCGTCCGCCTTAGTCAAGGCGCCGTAGCCAATCGTCATGTAGGTCTGCGAGAAGTCGATTTGCTCTTTGCGCTCGTCGGTAATGGTGAGCTGCGTCGCAATCTGGGCCTTGCCGGTGGCCAGCGCAGAAATCTTACTGGCAAAGGGCATGTCCTGATACTCGACACGCATACCTAGCTCGCTGGCAACGCGCTGGATGACCTCGATGGACAGGCCCGCGTCGCGACCGTTCTGAATGAAGCTGTAGGGCTCGTCGGCACCCGTCGTGGCCACGCGAAGGACCTGGTCGCCGGTGTCACAGGCGGGCACGTCGTCCATCGAGTAGTCGCGGTCGATGACCCACTTCTTGTTGATGGCATCCAAGGTGCCGTCGTCGCGCATGCGCTCTAGGATCGCGTTGATCTTCTCGCGTAGCTCGTCGTTGCCCTTTTGGAGGCCAAAAGAGTCATTGAAGTTGATGTAGGACGGGGTCAGAAGCTCGTAGCCCTGGGCAGTCTCCATGTAGCGGTTGGCGTAGAACTCCGAGACAAAGGCATAGTCGATCTTGTTGCCCACCAGCGCAGCGACGATGTCTGACTCGCTGGTAAAGCGCTGCACGTCGGCCTGGGGGAACTTGTCGGCCAGCTGCAGCTCGGTCATCGAGCCCGAGACAACGCCCAAGCGAGCGTGGGCAAAGAGCTCCTCTTGCTCCTCAAGAGAAACCTCGCGGATATTGGCCTCGGCGCGAGCGCTTGCCGGCGCAACGGTCAAAATCGTCGTTACGGCAAGAAGGACGGCGAGAAGGGCGCAGGCCAGGCGTCGCCCAAGCGAGCGGCCCGGGCGCGGCCCTGTCTGCGTAAAGCGTTTAGTCACGAGCAGAAACCCCCTTGAGAATGGCCTCTGGGCGGCGGCGTTTGGGGTCGAGCAATCGACCCAGTCGACCAAAGATCCAACCGCACAGCGCGATGGCCGCAAAATACACAATAGCCGTGGCAATCAGCGGGAAAAACGCCTGGAAGGTGCGGCTACGAATGATGTCGCTTGCCTTGGTGAGGTCTTGGATGGCAATGTAGCCCACAATCGAGGTCGCCTTAATCAGAGATGCGAACTGGCCAGAATAGAGCGGCCAGACGCGCGCGGCGGCCTGGGGCAACACGATACGGCGGAAGGTCTCGATGCGCGAGAAGCCCATGGCAAGACCCGCCTCTATCTGGCCCTTGTCGACAGCGGCCAGGCCCGTCTCGAAGACGCCCGAGATGGTTGAGGCCGATTGCAGACCAAAGCAGAGAATGGCCACGACAACAGCAGATATGTCCACCGACGCAAAGACGATGTAGTACAAAATCATGAGCCAGACCAGCACGGGCACGCCCTCGGCCAGCTTCTTATAGACACTCACAAAGCCGCGCGCCACCAAGCTGCGACGGCGAGACAACCAGCAAAGAACGGCGGCCAAAACGGTGCCCAAGGCAAAAGACCCCAGCGTAATGAAGCAGGTGACCTGCAGGCCGCTCACAATCAGCTGCCAACGGTTCTCGACAATAAAGGTGGTGTTGAAGTTGTCTTGGAGATATTGGATAAAGTCGGCCTCTTCGACGACAGACGATTTGGCAAGGGCACCAAAATCGGTCGAGGTGTAGGGCTCGGTGAAGTCGACCTGCTGGCGGCGCTCGTCGGTGGGGGTCACCTGGCAGGCGATGTCGGCCTTGCCGCTGGCAACGGCCGCAAGTTCGCCCGAGAAGTTCATGTCGTAAAACTCGACACGCATACCCAGCTCGGCGGCTATGCGGCGCGTGATCTCGGGCGCGATACCCACAAGATCGCCGTTCATGACAAAGGAATAGGGCTCGTCCGAGCTCATAATGGCCACGCGCAGGACCTCATCGCCCGTTTCGCAGGTGGGCACGCCTTCCATAGTGTAGTTTTCGTCCTGGAGCCACTTCTTCTTGATAGAGTCCAAGGTGCCCTCGGCGCGCATGCGCGTGATGATGGCGTCGATCTTCTCACGCAACTCATCGTTACCCTTGGCAATGGCGTAGGCGTCCTGCCCCTGCATATAACTGGGCAGTACATACTCGTAGCCCGAGTTGTTCTGCATGAAGCGCTTGGCATAAAACTCGTTGACAAAGCCGTATTCGACCTTGCCGCCGGCTATGGCCGCGGCGATGTCTGATTCGTTGGAAAAGATCTGCATGTTTGCCTGGGGAAAGTCGTCCTTGACGGCCAACTCGACGACGGTGCCGCCAACAACTCCCAGATTAGCGTTGGCGTAGAGCTTGTTAGCCTCCTCGGCAGAAGAGAGTTCCTTGTAGCTCACGGCAGCCCCAGCCGTGGTAGGCAGATAGGCCAAGACCGCAGTCACAGCAACAAGAAGCACGCATACAGCAGCAACGATGCGTTTGATGGGTTGTGGGCGGGGAGATGATCCGTAGATTTTCATTCACTTGTCCTCTTGGTTGGGATTGGCTTCCAAATAATAGCGCAACGAGCAGGCGCGACTTACGGCGAGCCAGGGAGCATGTCGCAGCGGCATTTGAAAATCTGCTTGCGCGGCTTTGACGGTCGGTGCTATAGTGCGGCCACCCGAGGGTCGCATCGACCCGCCTCCAGGCAAGCCG
>CAVEMP010000088.1:0-5855 GCA_963616835.1 uncultured Oscillospiraceae bacterium
GGCGGCGAGATGGCCGAGCACCCCGGCGTCATGAACCCCGACGACTACGACCTGGCCGGCTTTGTGGTGGGCGTCGTTGACCGACCCAAGATGATTGGGCCCGAGAAGGTCAAGGTGGGCGACGTTATTCTGGGCTTGCCTTCTTCTGGCATTCATTCCAACGGCTACTCGCTGGTGCGCAAGGTCGCTATCGAGGGCAAGACCGTCGAGGAGCTGAACAAGCCCCTGGCAGAGCTGGGTGGCGAGTCGCTGGCCGACGCCGTTTTGCGTCCCACCACGATCTATGCCGGCGGCCTTGTGGCTGCTCTGCGCGCCGGTGCCCCCATCCACGCGATGGCTCACATCACCGGTGGCGGCATCACCGAGAACCTCAACCGCGCGTTGCCCGGCAACGTTGACGCGCTGGTGTACCGCGGCGGCGAGGATGGCCCGGCTTGGGACATGCCTCCCGTCATCCCGTACATGGTCAAGGCCGCGGGCCTTACCCTGGACGAGGCGTACAAGACCTTCAACATGGGCGTTGGCATGAGCATCATCTGCGACCCCGCCGACCAGGCCGAGGTCGAGGCCAAGCTGCGCGAGCAGGGCTTCGAGCCGTTTGTCATGGGCGAGTGCGTCGAGGGCACGGGCCAGGTGACCTATCGATGAGCCACTGGAGCTGCGAGGGCGGCGTTTGCCGCCTGGTAGAGGACGACGAGCTGGTTGCCGCTGGCGAGCCGCTAAAGATCGGCGTGCTTGTGAGTGGCTCGGGCACCAACCTGCAGGCGCTTATCGACCGCATTGCCGACGGCAGCCTTAACGCACAGATTGCGTTGGTTGTTTCTAGTCGCCCCGGTGTGCGCGGGATTGAGCGTGCCCAGGCCGCTGACCTGCCGGTGCTGGTCATGGAGAAGGCCGAGTACGCGGCCGATGCCCAGGCCGCTGACGCTAAGATTGCCGCTGCGCTTACGGACGCCGGCTGCGAGTACGTGATTATGGCCGGTTACATGCGCATGGTTCGCCGTCCGCTGCTGGACGCGTTTCCCAACCGCATCGTCAACCTGCACCCGGCGCTTCTCCCCAGCTTCAAGGGGGCGCACGCCATCCAGGACGCGTTTGACTATGGCGTTAAGGTCACCGGTGTCACGGTGCACTTTGCCGATGACAAGTATGACTGCGGCCCGATAATTGCCCAGCGCGCGCTGACGGTCGAGGAGGATTGGGACGTCGACGAACTTGAGGCCCACATCCACCAGATTGAACACGAGCTGTATCCCCAGGTTGTGGGAATGCTGGCCGCAGGTCGCGTGCATGTGCGTGACAACGGTACGGTTGAGGTCGACCCGGCGTAATTTGAGGTTTGCTATCGTTTGAGACAGGGCCCTTTCGGCGCTTTGCGTCGAAAGGGCCCTGTTTTGTGGCTTTACAGCGCCTACCCAGATAGTCCGAGCGACCTTTTCCATTTTAAACCTGGGATTAACGAGTAGCCCGTCAAGGCCACGCCTTGTCAACTGGGCAAATATCGCTGGGCAACTCTTAGCTACTCGAGGAAGCTGATTATAAAGTGGAAAAGCTCGCTCGGGATAATCCAAGGCGTCATTCGGGCACGTCCAACAGCCGTTGAGCATGCCGATTTTACCGGCGGTCGAACTCCAGAATATGTTGAATTGATGGTGCGTCCGTTAACTTGTACACTGATTGTACATTTTTCAAGTAGTAGTTGTCTTTAATCTAAAGTACAAGTAAGAGGCAGATATGGCAGCTGAACTCGACAAGTATGAATTGGATTCCGCAAGCGGCACGCCTTTGCACGTACAGCTCGCCGATTTTATACGCGAGAAGGTCTACTCGCGCGAGTGGGCCCAGGATTCCAAGATCCCTTCCGAGCACGAGCTGATGGACGCCTTTGGTGTTTCACGTGGCACGGTTCGCCGCGCGATCAAAGCCCTGGCAGACGAGCATCTGCTGGTTCAGCGCCATGGAGCTGGCACCTTTGTGGCCAAGGCTGGTCTCACGCACCCCGCAGGTATGCGACCTCTTTCTTTTGCCGAGTCCCTGCACCAGCAGGGCATGGACTTCAAGACCCAGGTGTTGGAGCGCCGCGTGACCATGGCGCCGCAGGACGTGGCTCACGAGCTGGGCTACGACGAGCCGGACTACGCCTTGCTCCTTCGTCGCGTGCGCACGGTCGAGGGCCAGCCGGTGCTGTGCCAGGAAAGCTGGTCCAACCTGCGCGCCTGCCCTGGCCTTGACCTTATCGACTTCACGCAGGTCTCGCTGTTCGACGCCGTGCAGGAGTGCTCGGGCCGAAAGATCCGCTACTCGTCCATGCGCTACCACGCGCGCGTGGTGGGCAAGGAACACGGCATGATTCTGGGCTGCGACGAGTCAGCCGCGGTCTTGGTACTTGAACAGACGATTCACCTGGACAACGGCGTGCCCATCGAGTGGAGCACCACGTGGTTGACGCCGGGCCAGGCTGTGGTGAGCACTGCGTTTCAGCCCGAGTAGGGGAGAAACCCGCTGTAGTCTTCTCGTTAATTTGTATAGCTTCTAAGGTACAAGTGCTTGTCCACTCATGGGGAAACAAGTAGGCACGTGTCGTTTATCGCCCTCGGCCTGCACCGGCCGCGACTGGCATAATCGGGCCATAAGGCTTTTTGAATCCAAGTCTGTTTGAGACTTGGATTCTTTTTTCGGCTAAACGCGCGCTTGCGCACTTGGAAGGAGAAAGACATGAAGAAGATCGTCGTCGCCTGCGGCTCTGGTGTGGCCACCTCCACCGCCGTCAACGCAAAGATCAAGGACCTGCTGGATTCCAACGGCATGGCCAATACCTATCGCATCGTGCAGTGTGCCATCGCCGAGGCCCCTTCTCAGTGTGCTGACGCCGACCTTCTGGTTGCCACCACCGTCGCGCCCGCGAACCTGCCCTGCGCCTTTGTGAGCGGCTTGCCCTTCCTGACCGGCATGGGTCGCGCCGACGCCGAGAAGAAAATTCTCGAGGCGCTGTCTAAGTAGGCCAGCTGCCTGCGGTTTGTTTGAACGGCGGCGGGTTCTTCTCGCCGTCGCGGTTTAGAGAGAGTGATTATGGACGCAATTGTTTCTTTCTTTTCGGGCGTGTCGAGCCTGGGCGTCTCGGTCGTGATGCCCATTGTCTTGACCATCCTGGGCGTTTTGTTTGGCGCCGGCTTTGGTAAGAGCCTTAAGGCCGGTCTGACCGTTGGTATTGGCTTCATTGGCCTTAACCTGGTTATCAACCAGCTTATGGGCACCGACCTGGCCGCCGGCGTGACCGCAATGGTCGAGCGCTTTGGCCTGTCGCTGAGCGTCATGGACGTGGGCTGGCCCGCAGCCAGCGCCATTGCCATGGGTTCCATCGTGGGCACGATCATCATCCCGCTGGGTCTGTTGGTCAACATCGTGATGCTGGTCACCAACACCACCCAGACCGCCGACGTCGACATTTGGAACTACTGGCACTTCGCGTTCACGGGCGCTCTGGTGGCCATCGTCACCAACAACGTGATGTTTGGCATCGCGGCGGCAATCATCAACGAGGTCATCGTCTTGATCATCGGCGACGTCACCGCTCCCTTGGTCGAGGAGTCCCTGGGCCTGCCCGGTGTCTCGATCCCCCACGGCTTTGCCGGCGCCTACGCGCCCATCGCCTACGCCGTCAACTGGGTCATCGACCGCATCCCTGGCCTCAATAAGATTGACATCAATGTTCGCACCATGCAGGACAAGTTTGGCGTCTTTGGCGAGCCGGTTCTTCTGGGCTCCATCATTGGCCTGTTCATTGGCATCCTGGCCGGCTACGGCATTCTTCCCGGCGAGAACGGCGAGCCGAGCATCCTGGCCATGGCCGTCTTCATGGGCGCCGTCATGGTGCTGATCCCCAAGATGGCTGCGCTGCTGATGGAGGGCCTGATGCCCGTCCAGGAGGCCGCTGCCAACTTCATCCAGTCCCGCTTCCAGAACCGCGGCAAGATCTACATTGGTCTTGACTCCGCTGTGGGCACCGGCCACCCCGTGACCCTTACCATGGCTTTGATCCTGGTTCCCGTCTCGATCTTCCTGGCCTTCGTCCTGCCCGGCAACAAGGTGGTCCCCCTGGCCGATCTGGCGTGCATTCCCTACATGCTGGTCCTGGTCACCCCGATCGTGCACGAGAACGGTTTCCGCGGCCTGATCACCGGCATCATCGTCTTGGCCGTGGGCTTCTACATTGCCTCTGACCTCTCACCGCTGATCACGTCTGCCGCTGCCAACGTGGACTTTGACATGGGCGGCGCGGCTGCGATCTCGTCCATCTGCGACGGCGCCAACCCGCTGACCTGGGTTATCACCCGCGCCTCCAGCACCCTGGGCGTTGTCGGCCTGGTCGTGTGTGCCGTGGTTGCCCTGGCCCTGGCCCTGTGGAACCGCAAGCGCATTCTCAAGGAGGCCGCCGCGATGCACGCCACCGACGCCGCTGCGACCGCGACCGAGGCCACCCCGGGCGAGTAGGAAAGTTAGTAGAACGTTAGACTGAGAAGGTCCGTGTCGCCGTGTGCGATGCGGACCTTGCTGTATAAGCCGGGCGCTGTCTGCGCCCACAGAGCACGAGGGAGAACAACATGGCTGGTATCGACACTTCGCTTCTTAAGCCCGAGCTGGTCTTTTTTGACTTCGAGGCCTCCGACAGGGTGGACCTCTTCACGCGCCTTGGTGCGATTCTTGCCGAGAAGGGCTACGTCAAGGACACCTGGCTTGCTGCCATCCTCGAGCGCGAGGACAACTATCCCACCGGTCTTGCCTGCGAGGCCGTCCAGGTGGCGCTGCCACACGTCGACCCCGAGCACCTGCTTAAGCCCTACATCGCCATCGTAAAGCCCGCGGCCCCCGTGGGCTTTGACGGCATGGCGGGCAGCGGCCCTGTGGACGCGCAGTTGGTCGTTAACCTGGGCCTTCTCGCCCATGCAGAAGATCAGGTGGGCGTGCTGCAGGCCTTCTTGGGCATCTTCATCGACGCCGATGCCACAAAAGAGATCATGGCCCAGACGGATGCCCAGGCCATGATCGATGCGGTGGTTAAGTACTGCGGGTAGGGGCGGACGCGGCGCGGCCGGCGCCCGGCGCGACCGGCGCTCCCGGGCGCCAGTGAGACGCCCGCGCCCTTCTCGCCGCTTACTCCATTCCCTTAACGGCCAGCTCGACGCACTTGTACGCGCCGTCGTAGATGCCAATGCGGTTGGCGTCCTCGATGCGGTCGCACATGGTGGCGATAAGGCTGCGGTCGGCCTGGAACGAGTCGAGCATGCCCAGGACCTCGGCGGTGTCGTCGATCTCGTAGGTGCCGTCGCCCACCTCGGCAGCGCGGATGGCGCCCCAGGCCTCGTGGCCACCCACGCGGTGGATCATGAGCTTAGGCATGGGGTAGAAGCTAAATTCAGAAGGCTTGGTCACCAGCACGTCGCTGCAGCGCATGAGCAGGTTAGAGCTGTAGACGGCGGCAAATATGTCGTCGTCGCAGAAGGCGTGGACGCCGCTCACCTCGCCGGTAAGGGCAACGGCCGCAAACTCGCGCACCTCGGCAAAGTCGTTGAAGTGGGTCTGTGCGGCAGCCCCCAGCCCCGCGACCTTCTTGGACAGCTCTTTCCACACCTTGCGGTGGTCGCCTACGTTGATGAACAGGGTTGCCTCGCCGCGCTGGACATACGGCAAGAGCTTCTCGCAAATGGCGCAGAAAAGCTCGGATTGGGCACCAGCACCGCCAACCGACAGCAGGTAGCGCACTGCGCCGCCGCCAAGCACACGGTTACGGCGCGCCGCGCAATCTGCTTCAATGTTTGATACCAGCTCGTGGTCGATGTAGTGGCCCGTGTAAGCGA
>CAVEMP010000089.1:0-6760 GCA_963616835.1 uncultured Oscillospiraceae bacterium
CGCGAATAGATGTTGACAGCTCAACAATAACGGGGCTAATATTGACCCGTCAACATCTCTTGCGGTAGGAGAAACCTTGCTTGAAGAGCGTTTTGAGGACTTCCTGGGCCTGATCTCGGCCATCGACAAAGAAATCCAGCGCATCAAGACGGCCGAGTTGGCCCGTTTTGGCTTGCGGGCCTCGGATCTTATGTGCGTTTACCACTTGCAAAAGCACCCCGAGGGCCTGACTTCGGCCGAAATCGCGCGCTTGGCCAATATCGACCGAGCGGCCGTCTCGCGCGTGGTCGCTCGCCTGTCCAACCAGGGCTTTGTTGAGGTGGGGGAGGAGAAGCCCTCCGATGCCCCCGCCCGCTACCGTGCGTTGATCCGTTTAACCGAGAAGGGCGCCGCCGCCATGCTGGAGGTCGACCAGATCATCACCGATGTGGTTGCCCGTGCCGGCAGCGACCTCACGGCCGAGGACCGCAAAGTCATGTACGGCTCGATGTCTGCGGTATTGGCCCAGCTCAGGGGCATATCTCGATAACCTGCCGGGCAGGCCGCCCGCCGCGCCTGTCGCTCCAAACCCAAACAATCTACCAACCCAAAAGACCCTATCCAAGGAGGGCTTATGTCCGTGCGCATCATTACCGATTCTGGCTCCGACATTCTGCCGGGCGAGTACGACAACGTCGACGTCCTGCCCCTGTCCATTGCCTTTGGCGAGAAGACCTACCAAGACGGCGTCGACCTTACCCACCAGCGCTTCTACGAGCTGCTGGTTGAAAGCGACGAGCTGCCCACAACGGGCCAGGTCAACCCCTATGCCTTTAGCCAGGCCCTCGACCGCGTCCACGCCGCGGGCGACGAGGCCGTAATTATCACCCTGTCGTCCAAGCTCTCGGGCACCCACCAAAGCGCGATGATCGCCGCGTCCGAGGCTAGGGGCCACGTGCGCGTGGTCGACACCCTTAACGTCTGTGTGGGCGAGCGCATCCTGGTCGAGCTTGCTTGTCGCCTTGCCGCTCAGGGTCTTTCGGCTGCTCAGATTGCCGACCAGCTTGAATCCGCCCGTTATCGCGTCCATGTGGTGGCGCTTCTCGACACCCTTGAATACCTGCGCAAAGGCGGCCGGATCTCTGGTGCGGCTGGCGCCGTCGGCGAGCTACTGGCCATCAAGCCGGTTATTAGCGTCGACGAGGGCCGTGTGGTCGTGCTGGGCAAGGCTCGTGGCTCTAAGAACGGCCGCAACCTGCTAAACGAGCAGGTCAGGGCGGCAGGTGGCATCGACTTTAGCATGCCGTTGGCCTTGGGCTACGCCGGTCTCTCCCGCAAGCTGCTGGACAAGTACATCGCCGACTCCCACGACCTGTGGGCCGAGGGCTATCCGGCCGGCGACCTGCCCGTTTACACGGTGGGAGCCACGATCGGCACCCACGTGGGTCCCGGCGCCATCGCCCTGGGCTTCTTCCGGCGTTAGCTCACCGCGTAAGCCCGAGGCGGCAGAGGGGCTATGCCTTGACCGCCTTGTGGAACTCGTGCTCGAAGCGCCAGGCGTACAGGCACAGCAGCGCGACGGCCACGGCGGTGATTGGGGCGCCGGCCAAGGCTGGGTAGTTGTACGCCAGCCCGGTGTCCAAGACGGCCTGGCCAATGCGGGCGCCTACCGCGTTTCCGCCGTTGAAGGCCACCTGCACGCACGCCGAGCCGATCATCTCGCCGCCGCCTTGGCCCACTTCGACCATGGCGATCTGCTGGGGGCTGGACACAAAAAACAGGCCGCAGCAGCACGCGAACACCAGCGCCGCCGACCCCACCAAAGAGCCCGAGAACGCAAAGATCGCCAGCAGAGAAGCGCAGGTGATCGCCTGGCCAATCGCACTGGCCCAGCCGGGCGTAAAGTGGTCGCCCGCGCGTCCGCCCAGCTGAGAGCCAAAGATCATGCCTGCTCCCGCCAGCACCAAAAGGGCCGGCAGCACGGCGGCATCCCATCCGCCAACAGTCTCCAGCCACGGCGAGACGTACGACCACCAGCAAAAGATGCCCGTATTGCCCAAGAACACGGCGAGAAGAACCACCCAAGGCCCGGGGCGGCCCAGGAACTTGAACTGACCGGCCAGGCCCGCGTCGGTCACGCCGGGAATCTGCGGTACAAAACGCCAGGTCAAGGCCAACGACAGCAGGGCCCAAGCGGCAACAAACCCAAAGGCGGCGCGCCAGCTTAGCATGCCGGCCAACAGGGTGCCAAACGGAACGCCCACGGTGTTTGCCAGTGACTGGCCCAGCACCATAAACGCCACGGCCTGACCCTCGCGGCCCTTCTCGGCCATTGCCTTAGCCGCGATGGTCGCCGTGCCAAAGAACGCTCCGTGCGGCAGGCCCGATATAAAACGCGCAACCGTTAACGTTGTGGCATTGGGCGATATGGCGGCCAAAATGTTGCCAACAAGGCACAGCAACATGAAGAGCATCAACAGCTTTTTGGGCGCCACCTTGTGGCCAAAGACCAGGATGAGGGTGCCAAAGCACACGCCGATCGCGTAGGCCGAGATAAACCCGCCGGCCTCGGGAACGGTCACGCCCACACCCGCGGCGATGCTCGTGATGACGCCCATGACCAAAAACTCAGAGAAGCCCATGGCAAACGCGCCGCAGGCCAGAGCTATCAAACCTTTTTTCAAGTTGTTCTCCCGTTGCGATTTCGCTGGTTGATTGTGTGTCAGGCGAGTATAGCGCGGCGTATGGCGGGTCGGTGCGGGGCGTGAGGCGCATGCGCGGGATTTGGCGGTTGTCAGTACTTCTCGCGAAAAAGTGCGCGCGAATCGGGGGTCGTCAGTACTGCCGCGGGGTCTTCTCGGTGCCTTGAAATTCGTGCAAGCAATCTACCTGCGGTTTTACAAAGCAGCTTTGGCGAGAAGAGCCTCGCGGGGCGCAAATAGTACTGACAACCCCCAAATCCCGCGCAGCATAACCGCCAAAAGTACTGACAACCGTCGAATCAGGCGCATGGCGCATGCCCTGGCGTGGCGCCTGCGACCTCGTGCGCGTCGCGGGCCACTATACTACGTTCATACGACACGGCGTCGAGTGATTGGGCGGCCTGTGCCCTTCTCGCCGCAGCCTTGGAAGGAACCCATATGCCCTACATCGAGTTCGACAACGTTGTGCGCACCTACGGAGAAGGAAACACGCAGATAAACGCCCTGGACGGCGCCTCGTTTGGCGTCGAGAAGGGCGAGCTTGCCGTGATTTTGGGCCAATCCGGTGCAGGTAAAACGACCGCTCTCAATATCCTGGGCGGCATGGATCACGCAACGTCTGGCCGCGTGGTGGTGGGCGGTCGAGACGTGAGCCGCGCCAGCGAAAATGAACTGGTGGACTTTCGCCGCGCCGACGTGGGCTTTGTTTTCCAGTTCTACAACCTGGTGCCCAACCTCACAACGCTTGAAAACGTTGAGCTTGCGGCCCAGATTTGCCCCGACTCGCTGGACGCGCGCCAGACGCTAGAGAAGGTGGGCCTGGGTCAGCGCCTGGACAACTTCCCGGCGCAGCTCTCGGGCGGCGAGCAACAACGCGTCTCTATCGCTCGTGCGTTGGCAAAGAATCCCAAGCTCCTGCTATGCGACGAGCCCACGGGCGCCCTTGACTACCAAACCGGCAAGCAGATTCTGCAGCTGCTGCAGGACACATGCCGGCGAGACGGGATTACCGTGGTGATCGTCACACACAACGCGGCGCTGGCCCAGATGGCCGACAGGCTGATCCGCTTCAAGAGCGGGCGCGTGACCCATATGAGCGTCAACGCGACTCCTTTGCCCATCGCGCAGATTGAGTGGTAGCAGATGGCTCGCGGTGTGTCTTACAAGACCTTTAACCTGGGCATTCTTCGAACGATACGCGGCACGGCCAAGCGGTTTGTGGCGCTTTGCGTGATTTGTATGCTGGGCGCGATCATGCTGGTGGGCCTGCGGGCCGCCTGTGTCGACCTGCGTTTCTCGGCAGACGAGTTCTTTGACGCGCAGGGGCTATTTGACGTGCGCGTGCAGTCTACGCTGGGGCTGGTTGACGACGACGTGGCCGCGCTGGCCGCGATCGACGGCGTCGAGGCGGCCGAGGGCGGCTGGACCGAGACGGTCTACACCACGGTAGGCTCGGGGTCTTCGAAGGTCGAGGTGCGGGCGCTTTCTGCGGACGGGATCAACGAACCGCTGGTACTTGAGGGTGAGCTGCCGCAAGACGCGACGCAGGTCGCGGTGACCCGGCGTTATGCAGACGAAGCGGGCCTGGGTGTGGGGGATGCCCTTACGTTTAGGAGCGAGGCAGACGGCGCGGGCGGCGAGACGGGCGGCGAGGCGGACGGCGAGACGGACGCGACGGCGGCCGACGGCGGCGATGACCTGGACTTTGACGTCGACTCGTCGAGCAGCACCGCGATCTTCTCTCGCCATCAGTACACGATTAGCGCCATCGTGCTGGACCCGCAAGACATCAACGCGGGGCAGGGCAGCATGTCGTTTAGGTCGAGCGGATCTGCCCAGTACGCGTTCTTTGTCACGCGCGACAATGTGCTTGACCCCAGCATCTTCACGGCGGTTTACCTGCGCGTTGAGGGGTCGGATGAGCCGCTTTGCTACTCGGACGAGTACACGCAGCTGGTTGACCGCGTGACGTCGCAGGTAGAGGCCGAGCGCGAAGAGCGCGAGCAGGCTCGTGGCCAGGCGATTCGCGACGAGGCGTACCAAAAGATCGCCGACGCCCAGGACGAGGCCAATCAGAAGATCGCCGACGGACAGCGTGAGATCGACGATGCCCAGGCCACGATTGACAGCGGCCGCGCGCAGCTTGAGGACGGCAAGAACGAGCTGACCCTGCAGGAAGCGTTAGCCAATAAGGAACTGGCCGACGCCCAGGCGCAGATTGACGACGGGTTGTCGCAAATCGAGACGAACGAGACGCAGCTTGACACCAATGAGCCGCAGGTCGTTGATGGTATTTCTCAGATAGAGGCGGGGCTTGCGCAGGTTGAGGCGGCGCGCGGCGGTGCCGTTGAGGCTGCGGTGACGCAGGCGCAGGCGGCGGCGAAGGCAGCCGTTGAAGAGCAATTCTCGCCACAAGAAACCGAGTTGGCCGCCACAATCCAGACCTTGCAAGCGTCCATCGCGCAGCTTGAGGCGGCGGTTAAGGCCGGCGAGTTGACCCCCGAACAGCAGACCACGCTGGCCGCACTGCAAGAGAACCTGGCGCAGGCCCAAGCCGGCGCCGAGCAGCTTGCCGCCGCAAAAGAAACCGCGCTGGCGTCCGCCGCCGAAGCCGCGGCCCAGCAGGCAACCGAGAAAGTTGACCAAGAGCTCGCGGCCCAGACCTCCGCTCTTGCCGCCCAGAAGGAAGACCTTGAGTCCAAGCTTGCCCAAATCCGTTCTGCTCGCCAAACGATAGCTTCTACCAGGGACTCGTTGGCTCAGGCCCAGCAGACCTTGGACGCCAACCGCGCAAGCGCCAAGGAGCAGATCGCGCAGGGCTGGGCTACCATCGCCCAGTCAGAGGCCGACCTTGCGAGCGGCCAGGCCGAGCTTGACGACGCGCGTGCAACGTTGGACTCAAACCGCGCAGATGCCGCCGCCAAGCTGACCGACGCCCGCGCTAAGGTAGCTCAGATCGAGGGCGCCACCTGGTACGTGCAGACGCGCACGAGCCTGGCCAGCTATTCCAGCGTCGAATCCGACGCAGGCTGCATCGAGGTCCTGGGTACCGTTTTGCCCATCATCTTCTTTGTGGTGGCGGTGCTGATCAGCCTCACGACCATGACCCGCATGGTCGAAGAAGAACGCGGCCTCATTGGCCTGTACAAGGCCATGGGCTACAGCCATGGGCGCATCCTTTCTAAGTACGTGGCCTACGCCGGCATTGCGTGCCTGGTAGGGTGTGCCGTGGGCGACTTCCTGGGCTTTGTTGTGCTGCCGGCGATCATCTTCACGATTTTCCAGACCATGTATGCGCTGCCGCAGTTTAGTTACCATTTTGATGCACTTTATGCGCTGGCTGCCGTTGCTTTGTTTGCCGTGGGCATTGTGGGGGCAACCATTAGCACCTGCGTGAAGGAGCTCAAAGAGGCCCCGGCCTCGCTCATGCGCCCCAAGGCACCCAAGGCGGGCAGCCGCATTTTCTTGGAACGCATCGGCTTTATCTGGCGCCGTCTGAGCTTCCTTAACAAGGTCACCGCTCGCAACCTGCTGCGGTATAAGCGCCGCTTCCTCATGACGGTCTTTGGCATCGCTGGCTGCGTGGCCCTTCTCATCTGCGGCTTTGGCATTCGCGACACGGTGTTGTCTTTGCCTGACCGCCAGTACGGCGACGCGGGGTTTGCGCGCTATGACCTTCTCGCCGTGACCTCGGTCGACAATTTGGACGACGTTGCTTTAGATTTTGATGCGCGTAGCGAAGTTGACGACCTGCAGCGCCTCTACGTTGATAGTGTCACCGTGAGCCGCGACGACTCGTCCGAGTCTGTGACCCTCTTTGTTCTGCCAGACGGCTGCGACATGTCCTCTTACCTGGGCTTGGTTGACTGCAACGGCCAGTCGCTCGGGGTGGACGCGACCGGCGCCGTCATTACCAAGAACGCCCAGGAGATCTTGGGCTTTGCCGCGGGCGACACCCTGCACACCCAGGACAGCACCATGCGCGAAGCCGACGTTGCCATAAGCGGCGTTTGCCTCAACTACCTGGGCAACTTCATGATCATGAGCCAAAGCGCCTACCAAGAGGCCTTTGGAAAAGC
>CAVEMP010000090.1:0-3164 GCA_963616835.1 uncultured Oscillospiraceae bacterium
TCGGCGCAAAGGGCAATGCGGTCCATGTTGTCCTCGAACATGCGGGCAAGCGTGGGCCAAGGACGGCCGCTGGCGGCGCAAAAAACGATGCCCGCCTTGTCCAGGGCGCGAATCTTCTCGGCCATGTTGGGCGGTTGGGTGCCGTCGTCGGCCAAGAGGGTAAGGTCCATGTCGACGGCCAAAAGCTTGACGCTGGCCAGGTCCTTGTCTTGCGTGTAGTCGAGCATTTGACTCCTAGGTAGTTTCATAGTTGATGTGCGCGTAACGGCGCGGCGAGAAAACCGCGCGGGGTCGCTAGCCCACAAACCCCGTGTCGGCGAGAAGGCCGCCGCCGTCGGCCGCCGCGGTAGCCAGGTGGTCGCAGCGCTCGTTTTCTGGGTGACCGGCGTGGCCCTTGACCCAGTGCCACGTGACCTGATGCGCATCTGCCGCGGCGATCAGGCGCTTCCACAAGTCGACGTTCTTCACTGGCTTCTTGCCGGCCGTCTGCCATCCGCGCCGCAGCCAGCCCTCAATCCAGTGCTGCTTAAAGGCGTTGCAGACGTACTGCGAGTCGGTGTAGAAGTCCACCTGGCAGGGCCGCCGCAGGGCCTCAAGCGCCACGATGGCGCCGAGAAGCTCCATGCGGTTGTTGGTGGTCTTGGCGTATCCCTGCGAGAACTCGCGCTCGTGGACGCCGCCGTTTGGATCGGTGTAGCGCACGACGGCGCCGTAGCCGCCGGGGCCGGGGTTGCCGCGAGAAGAGCCGTCCGACCAGGCCTCGACGTGCATGAGGGGGCTGGCCGGGGCGCCGGTACCGCGCGCGCCGCCGCGGGCCACGGGCGCCGCCTCGCGAATCTTCTCGGCGTTGGTCTGTGAAAAATCGTCCCAACCTGCCATTACTTTGCCTCCGCCCAGTTGGAGCCAAAACTCACCTCGGCGATGAGGGGCACCTTGAGCTGGGCCACGCCCTCCATGGTCTCGCGCACGAGCCGGCTTGCCGCCTCGACCTCGTTAGCGGGGACCTCAAGGTCCAACTCGTCGTGAATCTGCAGGACAAGCTTGGACTTAAGGCCCTCCTCGCGCAGGCGTCTCTCGACCTCGACCATCGCGATCTTGATGATGTCGGCGGCAGATCCCTGCATGGGGTGGTTCATTGCCGTGCGCTCGCCAAAGGCGATGAGCTGCTTGTTCTTTTGCGCGAACTCGCGAATGTGGCGCTTGCGGCCGTACATGGTGACGGCCCAGCCGCGCTCGTGCGCCAGACGCACAGACTCATCCAGGTAGGCGCGCACGCCGGGGTAGGCGTCAAAGTAGCGGTCGATCATGGCCTGGGCCTCGCCGCGGCTGATCTTGAGCGAAGAGGCCAGGCCAAAGGCCTGCTGGCCATAGACGATGCCAAAGTTGACCGCCTTGGCGCGGCTGCGCAGCTGCGGGGTGACCTCGTCGATCCTCACGCCAAAGACGCGCGCGGCCGTGGCGGCGTGGAAATCTGCGCCCGAGTTAAAGGCCGCCACCAGGTGCTCGTCTCCCGAGAGATGGGCCAAGAGGCGTAGCTCAATCTGGGAGTAGTCGCAGGCGAGAAACACGCTGCTCTCGGGCACCGTGAAGGCCTGACGCACGCGGTGGCCCAGCTCGGAGCGGGTGGGGATGTTTTGCAGGTTGGGGTCAGAGCTGGAAAGGCGCCCAGTGGCCGCCACGGTCTGGTTCAAGGTGGTATGGATGCGCCCGTCGTTTTTGACCAGGGCGGGCAGGGCGTCCAGGTAGGTCGAGCGGATCTTGGCGCGCTCGCGGTACTCCAGGACTTCGGCCACCAGCGGGTACTTCTCGGCCAAATCTGCCAGCACCTTTGCGTTGGTGGAGTAGAAGCCGCGCTTGGTGCGCTTTAGGCCCTGGGTGGGCAGCTCGAGCACCTCGAAGAGGATATGGGAGAGTTGCTGGGGCGAATCCAGGTTGAACTTCTCGCCGGCTGCGCCATAGATCTTCTCGACCATGGCGTCGATCTCTTGGCCCAGCTGGGCCGATTGCGCGGCAAGAACCGCAGTGTCGACGCCTAGGCCCTCGCGCTCCATGGCGGCAAGGACGGGCAAGAGGGGCATCTCGATGTCAGAGAAGAGCTTGGCCGAGCCGTCTGCGTCGAGCTTGGCGGCAAGGGGCTCGACAAGCTGGCGGCTGATGGTAGCCGCGATGGCGGCGTCGGGCAACTCGTCGGTTGCATCGGGAGCAACGAAGCCCAGGTAGATGGGTGCGATCTGGGCTGCCGCAAAATCGCCGCGGTCGCTTTCCAGCAGGTAGGCCGCCACGCCGGTGTCAAAGATGCGCGCCGGGTCGACGTCTGCGCACGAGAAGGACTCGGGCTGGCTGGAGTCGGCCGGGCTCAAGGTATGGAGAAGGGCCTTGACGTCTTGCGAGACCACCTTGCCCTCGGCAAACAGCGTCGTGAGCGCCGCGTCTGCCGCGGCCCCCTCAAAGCGGCAAAGTGCCGCGGCGGTCGAGGCCCACAGCACGTGAGACAGGCCAAAGAGAGCCCCGTCGGCGCGGTCGTCTGCGGCCACGCAACCCACCCATTCGCCGCGCCCTATGGCGCCGGCAAGCACGGCTAAGGCGGCGTCGCCCTCAAGGATGGCCTGGGGTTCGAATGCGCCGCAGCTCAAGGCGTCCTCGCCGGCCGCCACGTTCTTCTCGCCGCCTGCGGCAGATGCGGCCGCGGATGCCGTTCTGGCAGGTTTCGCAGCCGTCGCCATGGCCCCGGCCGGCAGTTCCTTGCCGCTTAGCTTGACCAGGCGGCCCGTCATGCCGGTGAAGCCCAGGGCGCTAAAGGCCGCCACGACCGTTGCTGGGTCGAAGGTGGGAAACTTTGCGTCGGCCAGGTCAATCTCGATGGGAGCATCGGTGCGAATCGTGGCCACCTTGCGCGAGAGCAGGGCGTCCTCTTTGTGGGCACGCAGGTTCTCGCCCATCTTGCCCTTGACCTCGTCGGCGTGGGCCAAGACCTGGTCAAGGTCGCCGTACTGCACGATCAGGGCCGCTGCCTTCTTGGGGCCGATGCCCGGCACGCCCGGGATGTTGTCAGAAGAGTCGCCCTTAAGGCCGTAAAAATCGGGCACCAAAGCAGGCGTGATGCCGTGGTAGAGGTCGTCCACGCTCTCGGGCGTCATGATGGTGACGTCGCTGACGCCCTTCTT
>CAVEMP010000090.1:3381-6728 GCA_963616835.1 uncultured Oscillospiraceae bacterium
GGGCGCTGGGCCTTGTACTGGGGCAGCATCTCCATGCGCACGCGCGGCTTGCCCTTGTCAAAGGCACAGATCACGCCGTTTGGCTTAAAGGTGTCCACCATCTTGATGAACATATTGAAGAAGCCAAACAGCGCGTTGGTCGAGCGGCCGTCGGGCGCATTCATGGGCTGACGAATGGCGTGGAAGGCACGGTGCATCAAAGAGTTGCCGTCGATAACGGCGATGGTTTTAGGCATGGGTCTCCTAGGTGCCGGTGGATTTTCTCCTTATTGTATCCGCCTTCTGCGCGCGCTTTGCCGTGCGGCGGGCGGTCTTTATGTTGTGTGCGCATTTGGTTGCCGCGGGGTTTTGCGGGTACAATACCCAGATACGTTTAACTGCACGCACGCTTTGTAGCAAGGAGAACGCATGTCTTCTAACCGCACGTCCATCACAGACGAGGCCGGTTTGACCCCTAGAACCGTTACCCGCCGCGACGCTTTGCGCCTGCTTATTGGTACCGGCCTTTTTGCCTTGAGCGTCCCTACTGTCTCTTTGGCAACCTCTACCCAGGATAAGCTCGACGCTGCCCAGCTGAGCTATGATCAGGCCCAGGCAGAGCTCGACGCCATTGCCGCCGAATACGCCACGCTGGCAAACGAGCTGGCAGATACCCAGGGTAAAGTGACCGATGTGTCTGCCCAAATCGAGCAGACCCAGGCTAACATCGAGGCCAAGCAGGCCGAGATTGACGCCAAGCAGATCGAGATTGAGGCCAAGCAGGTCCGCCTGGGCGAGCGCATGAGCGACTCGTACAAGTCGGGCACGCAGTCGGCGCTTGACCTGATTCTCTCGGCCACTACTTTCGAGGAGCTTACCAGCAGGATCTACTACCTGGACAAGGTCAACGAGTCTGATCAGGCCATCATTTCTGAGGTCAAGACCATGAAGACCGACCTCGAGACCCAAAAGACCGAGCTTGAGAATCAAAAGGCCCAGCTCGAGAGCCAGAAGAGCGAGCTTGTCTCGCTGCAGTCCACGCAAGAGCAGCAGGTGAGCGCGGCCCAGGCTAAGCAGGCCGAGTCCCAGACCCTGGTCAACAGCCTGAGCGACGAGGTCAAGGGCCTGATCGAGCAGCGCGATGCCGAGCTTTTGGCCGCCCAGCAGGAGGCCGAGCGCATTGCCGCCGAGAAGGCCGCCGCCGAGGAGGCCCGCCGCAACAACTCGAACAACAACAGCAACAACAACTCGAGCAACAACACCAACAACAACTCGAGCAACAACAGCAGCAACGGCAACAACAGCGGCACCATTATTAGTGGCTCTGGCTCGCTGGCGGCCCTGCAGGCGGCATCCTACCAGGTGTCGTCCACCGGTTCGGGCTTCTGCGCCGCATGGGTGAGCCGCGTCTTTTCTCTTGCCGGCATCGGCTCGTTCTCGGGTAACGCCTGCGACATGTACTGGAGTTACTGCGGCCTGTCCTTTGACAACATCCAGCCCGGCATGATTGTGGCTACTGCCTCTGCGCCTTACGGCTCGGCCGCTGCGACCTATGGTCACGTGGGCATCTATATTGGTAGCGGCACCGTGCGCGAGTGCCGCAGCGGCGTGGTCATGTCGAGCGACCTTAGCTCTTGGCAGGCTATGTACAGCAAGACCACGCCTGCCCGCTGCGGTTGGCTTGGCGGCGTTGTGCTTTCGTAAGGCTGGCGCAAAGGTCTTCTCACCATAGTGGTGAACAGCGAGGTTGTCGGTGGCGGCAACCTCGTTTTTTGTGCCGAGAAGTGCGCTTATGACCGAATGCTCGTCAATTATGGTTGAAGGGCGAAATACTACATCTGTCTCGCGCTAAACCTGTTATCGTTTAAGGCACATTTCAGACATCCCGCCAAAGCCGGGCCGGCGTTTTGCCGGGTCAAATCGTAGATCAAACAAAGCAGGTGCTTATGGAAAACAAGGGGCGCGGCACGCTGGTGACCGCAATCGTCCTATCTCTCGTTTTTGTTGCCATGGGCGGCGTTGCCGTGGCAACGGTAGCCACCAACGGTTTCACCACTAAGGTGGGGGAGAGCGTCCAGCATTCGGACCAGGCGAGCAACGAGGGGTCGGCTGACTCCCAGACAGCCACGACCGAGGTCCAGGACAAGGAGGCCCCGGCCGACCCGGAACCCACGACGTCTACCAGCACCACCACGCACAGCGTCCCCTCAGATGACGAGCGCGCGGCCGAGCTGGCCCTCGATCCAGCCCGCAACACCGGCTGGAACACCGACCACAACAACGGCATAAATACCGTTTATCTCACTTTTGACGACGGCCCTTCCGAGAACACCGCCAAGGTCTTGGACATTCTGGACCGATACAACGCCAAGGCCACCTTCTTTGTGACTGGCCACAACGCGGGCTACCGCTCGTCGATTGGCGACGCGTACCGCCGCGGTCACTCGGTGGGCATGCACACCATGACGCACGACTACTCGATTTACGACTCGGTGGACGCTTATTTTGACGACCTGCACCAGGTAGAGGAGGTCGTCAAAGAGCAGATTGGCTACGTGCCCTATCTCATTCGCTTCCCGGGCGGCTCGTCCAACACGGTGTCGTTGAGCCACTGCTCCGGCATTATGACGACGCTTTCTAAGGAGGTCGTCGAGCGCGGCTACCAGTACTACGACTGGAACGTGAGCTCCAACGACGCGGCTGCGAACACCGTTCCCACCCAGACGATCATCGAGGCTTCGTGCGTGGAGGGCTACCCCAACGTGATGCTGCTCTTCCACGACTCGTCGCCCAAGACCACCACGGTCGAGGCCCTGCCCACGATCATCGAGTTCTATCAGGCGCGCGGCTACGAGTTCAAGGCGATTGACCGCTCGGTATGGGTGCAGCACCACAGGATCTCGAACTAGCCCGGGCGGTGGCGAGGGCGAGACGGACAAACGCGCCGCAGGTCAAAGGCATAGATACACAGAGAAGACCTCCCTGCTTTGGGCGTGAAGCAGGGAGGTCTTGTTGCGCTGCGGGGCGCGGGGCCGAGCGGCGGGCGGGTCGAGCAGGTCAAGCCGCTCGGTCTGTGCCCGCCGCGCCCGCCACGGTCTTCTCGCCGCCTTGGCCTAGGCCGCGGCCTCGTTGAACTGCGAGTTGTACAGGTCGGCGTAGAAGCCGCCCTTGGCCAGAAGCTCGTCGTGGGTGCCCTTCTCGACGATGTCACCGTCGCGCAGGACCAAGATGACGTCGGCGTTGCGGATGGTCGAGAGGCGGTGCGCGATGACAAAGCTCGTGCGGTTGGCCATGAGGGCGTCCATGGCGCGTTGGATGAGCTCCTCGGTGCGGGTGTCGACGTTGGAGGTGGCCTCGTCCAGGATCAG
>CAVEMP010000091.1:0-2997 GCA_963616835.1 uncultured Oscillospiraceae bacterium
AGGCCTCGACGCGGGTGATGACGCCCACGCGGCTAAAGTGCTCGTCGCACTCGATCGCCAGATAGGGCTTCTCGCCCATCTCCTCGGCAAAGAGCTTGTCGACCATGGTGTCGGGCCCGCACCCGTGGTTGGTAAGGTAGACGGCAAAAAGGCGCGGGTCGCGCCGCACAAGCTTGGCGCCCGAAAGAATGTGCTGCCCAAAGGGCCAACAGATACCCGGGTGGTCCGCTGAGACGTCGATGTCGTGGCCACCGTGCAGCTGAGAAAGGCTGATGACCTTCTGCCCGCGGTCAAGAAGGATCTGAGGAATGCCCATGTTGAGGGCGCTATCGGCAATGCCGTAGTTGCGCGTAATGATGACCAGCACGCGCTCGTTGGGCGCAAGGCTCTCTAAAAGCTCGTCTCCCAGGCGCTCCATCTGTTGGCCAAATTCCGTGACGGCAAAGCCGCCCGCCATCATGGCCACGGCGGTTTCTTGCGGCGTGTGGCCCAGCTGCTCGCCTAAGCCCAGCATCGCGCCCGCCATAGCTTCTTGGCCAAAGTCCATGTCGAGCATAGGGTTAAGAAGCTCGATGTCGCGCTTCTCCAACCCAAGGTCGTCGGCCACCAGGCGCGGGGCCGTTTGCATGTAGACGCAGGCGTAGTTGTGCGCCACGTTGGAGGAAGCGTGCCGGATGGTGTGGACGCTCGGCATGAAGATGTAGTCGACCTGCTGGGCGGCCAACCACGCCATGTGGCCATAGATGAGCTTCACGGGATAGCAGGTCTCGCCCCGTGCGCGCTCTTGCGCAAGGGCCACGATTTCTTCTGTGGTGTCGGGGCTTAGTACAACGTTGTATCCAAGCTGCGAGAAGAACTGGTTAGCCAGCGGAAAAAGGCGGTGAAGCATGAGGCATCGCGGAATGCCCACGGTCTTCTTGGCGGGGTCGCGCTCGCCAGTGTAGTCCTTGAGAAAGAGCTCCTGGGCGCGAGCATAGAAGGCGCGGTTAAGCGCCAGCTGCTTTTGATCCACCTCGGGCACGGCACGCCCGGCGCCGGCCAGGTCAAACCCCTTGAAGGCTGTGCCCTCAAAGCCAGGTTTCTGCGCTTCCTCGGCCGCTAAGAGGGCCGCTCCAACGGCGCCCGAAACGGCAAAGTGCGGGCTCACGGTAACAGAGTCGCCCCAAAAGGAACGAAAGGCCTCCACGATGGCGGGGTTATACGCCACGCCGCCCTGGAGCACGATATGGCTCCCCACGCGCTTGGAACCCACAACGCGGTGCAGGTAATTGCGCACGATGGAGAGCGCGAGGCCCGCGGCAACGTCGGCCTTTGAGGCACCGGCCGCGAGCGCGGAGTTGATGGCCGTCTCGACAAAAACGGTGCAGCGCTCGCCCAGGTCGACGGGCGCCTTGGCGCAAAGCGCAAGCTCGCCGTACTCGGCAATGGGGATGCCAAGACGCGCGGCCTGCTCTTCTATGAAAGACCCCGTGCCGGCGGCGCAGACCTTGTTCATCTGGAAGTCGACGACCTGGCCGTGATTTAGCGAGATGTACTTGGAGTCCTGGCCGCCAATCTCAAAAACGGTGTCGACCTGCGGATCGGCATGAGCGGCGCCGGCCGCTTGGCAGGTGATCTCGTCCACGGCAGCGTCCGCGCCCACGAACTTGGCTAAAAGCGAGCGGCCAGAGCCCGTGGTCACCACGGCGTCCACGCAGATCTCTTCTCCAAGGCGCCTGCCCAAAGAGGCCAGGCCCGTGCGCACGGCGTTGCGGGCATCGTCTGCGGTGCGCAGGTACTGCGCGTCGAGCAAGCGGCCCCGGCGGTCGAGAAGAACGAGGTTCGTCGAGGTAGAGCCAACATCGATGCCAAGGGTGGCGTGCACGCGGCCGTCCGCGGAGGCTTCCCACTCGTTGCGGGGAAGGTCGATATAGCCCTTGCCGGCAACGTAGCCGCTGTTTGACAGAGGCGCCAGGCGCGGGAGCGCGCGGGCGACAACGACCCTGTTGCCGCTTGCGACTGCCAGCGAACTGATAAGATCCGCAAGCGACGGCGCGTCCGTGAGGCCTTGGGCATGCAGCGCAGCGCCAACTGCCTGGGCAAAGAGGGTCTTCTCGTCACAGATAAGCTCGTCTTGGGAAAGGCCAAAGACCTCGCGCATAGCCCGGATAACCCCGGCGTTGAACGACACGCCGCCCACAAGCGCCACCGGGGCCTCCACGGGCAGGCCGCGCACGATGAGCGCCTTGAAGCTCTTTGACATGGCATAGCAAAGGCCCAACAAAATGTCTTGTACAGCCGTGCCCTCCTGCTGGCGGTGGATGATGTCGGTCTTGGCAAAGACCGAGCAACGGCCCGAGATGCACGGCACGCTGGTGGCGGCGCTCACAAGCCCAGAGTAGTCCTCGATCTTTAGGCCAAGGCGCATCATCTGGTCCTCGAAAAACGACCCCGTGCCCGAGGCGCAGCTCTCGTTCATAGAGAACTGCGGTACCTCGCCCACACCGATCCCGTGGATGTAATAGGCGTTTTGTCCGCCGATGGCAATGACCGAGCGCGCGTGCGAGAAGAGCCTGGCCACGCCGCTGGCGATGGCGGGCACGTCTTCCAGCATGGCGAGGCTAGGCACCGTGCCCGTGAGCGAGGGGGCGGCAGAGCCCGTGGCGCAGACGCCCACGCACGCATGGCCGGCAAGCTCTTTGGCCATGGTCGCGAGCAAGGTCGCGGTGGTCGCGGCGGCGTTTCCGCGGTGGGGCTCGCGGTAGCTCCACAGAAGCTCGGGGGCGGGCGCGGCGCTCGTCTCGCCGACTGCCACGGCGACGACCTTGACGGAGCTCGCGCCCGCGTCGATGCCAACGGTGTAGTTCACGTCTCTTTCCTTCCCTAAAGCCCGCGCCAGGCCCTAGCCTGCGCGTCGTCTTTTTGCTCGGCAGCCCAGGCCTCGTACTCGGCGAGAAATGCGTCCTTATCGAGCTTCTTAAGCTTCACGACGTCATCGAAGGTCACGAGCTTGGTGAT
>CAVEMP010000092.1:0-5682 GCA_963616835.1 uncultured Oscillospiraceae bacterium
CCACCTTTGCTTTAGTGTCGACGAGCATATTGGCCTCCTGGTCTTTTGCGTGCTTTAGTGCGGTCCATCGCGAATTGAAGCGTTTCAATTCCATTGCGTCTTAGTATGGGTTGAAGCGCTTCAAATGTAAAGGAGAAATTCGACGAGTGGCTTAAAAATTGCTATCCGCGGGAGGTCTGCGCAGCCGCGACACAGCGAGAAATCGCCTGGATAACCGGCCTAGTTTCAAGCGGCTTGGCCAGATGTTCGTTCATGCCTGCCTCTTTGGCGGCAATGCGGTCCTCGGCAAAGGCGTTGGCGGTCATCGCAATGATGGGGACAACCGCAGCGTCTGCGCGGTTCATCCGTCTAATCGCGCGCGTGGCTTCGTAGCCGCCCATGACCGGCATCATCACGTCCATCAAGATCGCGTCGAACTCAAAGGGCTCGGCAGCTGCAAAGGCTTCTACGGCCTCTTGGCCATTACCCGCCGTGACCACATGTGCGCCGCCCTCCTTTAGCAGGAACTCGGCGATCTCGAGGTTAAGCGAGTTGTCCTCGACAAGCAGGATGGTCAGCCCCTCGACGCCGCCCGTGGCCAAGGCCGCGTCCTTCTCGCCGTCGTCTGCCGCCGCGCCCGCCTGATCCATCGGTTCACCTAGGTCAAGCTCAAACGGCAAAACGATATTAAAGGTCGAGCCCGTGCCCTTCTCGCTTTGGACCGTAATCGTTCCGCCCATCTTGTCTACCAGGCTCTTAGTGATTGACATGCCAAGGCCCGTGCCACCGTACTCCGAGCGCGCCGTTTCGTTTTCCTGGGTAAAGGGCTCAAACAGGTGTTCCATGAACTCGGGCGACATGCCAATGCCAGTATCGCGGCACTTGAACTCGATCTGCGCTACGCGACCGTCGCATGAAAGCTCGCGGCAGGTGACATAGATCTTGCCACCCTTGACGTTGTACTTGATCGCATTACTCAAAATGTTGGTCATAATGCACTTGAAGTGTGTGGGACTGCCCATCAAGCGCCGATGCGGAGCATAGCAGCCCTCTTCCACAATTTCGAGGTCGCGCGACTCGACCTGGCGCGATATAACGTTGGCTACGCTTCGCGAAAGTTCAAGCAGGTCAAACGGCACATGCTCAAGCACTACCTTGCCGCTCTCGAGCTTGTTCATGTCCAGGACCTCGTTAATGAGCTCAAGCAGCACCTGGGCCGAATCGCGGATTTTGCGGCGGCAATCATCACGCCGAGCCAGGTCGTCTTGGCAATGCTCGGCAATGTCGAGCATGCCCATAATGCCGTTGAGAGGCGTGCGAATATCGTGGCTCATGCGCAGAAGGAAGTCGGTCTTTGCCCTGTTGGCACGCTCGGCCTCTTGCTTGGCGGCCAGCAAACGGCGCTGATAGGCCTCTTCGCGCTCACGGCGCTCGCGCTCCTGGGCCAGGTGCTCCTCGATGATCGAGTCGATAAACTGGAAGCCAACCAGCACGTTTCCCGCGTCGTCCATCTTGACCACGTTGAACTGGTAGTTGTGCATCACGCCGCCGTCAAGGCTGCGATAGGTGCCCGTGTACTCGGTCTGGCCGCCGGCCAAAACCAAGCGGATGTTGTTGGTACTTAGCTGCAGTTGAATGCGGTCCTTGTCGTCTGGGTGAACGCGAGTGCCAATCCAAAGGCTCAAGACGTCGTCATAGGCAAAGACCTGGTTGCGCAGGTCGACCACGCTCTTTAGATCGTAGTCGTCGGCCACCTTTAAGACCCTTGCCGTTCCGTCAACGATGTTGGCCTGGTAAACGTTGCGGTAGTTGCGAGTAAGGACGTCAAAGGTGGCCATTCGCTCCTCAAGCTCGCGCCGGTGAGCCTCGTCCTTCTCGCGCTGCTTTTCCTCGTCGTCCAAGCGGCGGCGAACGATGTCGTCGACATTTTGGAAACCGGCCACTACGTGCTGCTTGTCGCCTGCCATGCTAAGGCTAAACTGGTAATAGACGGTCTTGCCGTCCACCAGCATGCGATAGTTGCCCACGTACTCGTCTTGAACAGAGAAGACCTCACGCAGGTGGTCGACGCTTAAGGATAGAGCTAGGGTTTGGCGGTCATCGGGATGGACGGCCTCCTTGATCCAGGCGTTAAGAAACCCCTCGTAAGGAAACACCTGGCCAATAACCCCTGCCAGGCGATCGTCCGAGTACTCGTCCTCCATCTTGAGGACCTTTGCCGTACCATTCTCGACGTCGACCATATAGACGTTCTTGAAGTTGCGGGCCAGACAGTCAAAAACCAGCAGTTGTTCCTCGCGATCGGCGTTGTCCTGTAGAGGAATTTCCATGCTGCGTTTCCTGACTTTTACGGCCGCAAGCTGTGGCGACCTGGGGTTTACTTGCCCCATTGTAGTGCAATAGGACGGCAAGGCGTGCAGCCGAGGATGAGCGACGTCGACCTTGTCGCGGCTTTATGAAAGAACGCTGGCCCAGTCGTCGCCAAACTTGCGGCGCAGGTCGAGGATGGCCTCGCAAAAGACGTAGCCGTGCGGGGTCGAGGTGCGCACCAGGCGGCCATTTCGGTAGGCAATCAGGCGGTTCTTGGGCACCGGCTTCCAGAGGTCAGCCTGAGCCGGGCCGCCCAGGGGCTGCGTGCTAAAGACAATAGCGTCGTCCGATGGCTGGCAAAAGTGCAGTGTATCGACATCGGTGTTGGTGTGGACGTAGGTGTACTCGCCATCGTCGATGATGAGATTCAGGCGGTTGAGATTGCTGATCTGCGACACCGCGCCAGAAAGCGCCTGGAAGCGCACCGGGAAGTCGAGCAGCCCACCCGAGCGCACGGCGGCCTCGTCCACGACGTCCAAGAGGAAGAGCAAAGCGCGCTCCGAGTCGGTCTGGCCCGTCTCTTTAAGGTCGTAGGTTGTCAGCAGCTGTTCATTGAAAAGGATGCCGTTATGGATGAGGGTCCACTCGCGGCCCGAGACGTCACAGCCAAAGAAGGGGTGGCAATTCTCGCGTACCGTATTTCCGCAGGTAGAAAGGCGGATGTGGGCCTCAAGCATGGCAGCGGCAAGCGGTGTCTTAAGCAGGTGCGGAATGTAGTCGCTGGTCCAGGCGGGCACAGGCTCGCGATGGACAAAGACACTGGAGTCCTCGTCGCCAACCTCGCTGGGCCCGGCCGCCGCGGAGTGCACTGCGCGGTCTCCTCGCCAGGTGATGCCCCAGCCGTCCTTATGCTTGGTGCTGTGGGAAAAGAATTCGGCCAGATAGGCGTTGACCTCGACGGGATTGGCCGCGTTGACGGCAAAGAGTTCACACATGCAGGCGGCCTTTCTCTTGTGACGTGGCGAGGTGGGCAGAACGGAGCCGCAGCGGGCAAAAACCGGGCCGCGGCGGGCATCCGGCCCGCGACCCGCGCCCGATTGTAGCACCCACGCGCCGCAAGACACCTTTTTGGCATCCTTTGAAACACGAAAGCCAGCACGCTTCTGACCAGCCGGAGTTTTTGCACGACCCAATTGGAAATTAGCGAGTAGCTGCCCGCTTCAACGCAGCATTTGCCCAGTTGATAACGGCTCCTGAGTGCTTGTTTACTTGGCAAAACTCAATCGGGTCGTGCAGAAACTCCGCTTAGCTGCCGTGACATACCCGGGCTACGCACGTAGGCATTTGTCCGGCACCCTCGACTCCCACACCTTCCAAGCAAAGAAGGGCCGCTTTAACGTCCAGGCCACCGGCAAACCCGGTGAGGCTGCCGTCGGCGCCCACCACGCGGTGACACGGCACGATGACACCCAGGGGGTTGTGGCCCACCGCGCCGCCAATGGCCTGCGCGCAAGTCCGCCGACCTGTACGGACCTCGACCGCCCGCGCGATGTCGCCGTAGCAAACCGTCTGCCCATAGGGAATCCGCCGCAGCTCGGCCCACACCAGCTGACGAAACTCGCTGCCCGCGGGCCGCAGCGGCAACTCGTCCGGCAAGGGTCTGCCCCCGGCAAAGTAACGGTCAAGCCAACAGCGAGCCGAGTCAAAAACAGCCAGGCCATCCCTCTTGACCAGGTCCTCGTTGCCGCGGCCGCGATGCCCACCCTCAAACCAGCAGCCGGTAAGCGCGCCACCATCCGAGGTCAGCGTTAGCCGCCCGACCGCGAAAAGCCCTGTCTCGTACTCGGTACAAAACACCGCTGGCACATCCCTTCCACAAATCTCTACACACCCCCAAGGTTAACGAATTTGTACCAATAAACCGCTGCTAGGCGTTACAATTCTTCTATTGAAAAATCAATGACGCAAAATACGGCCGTAGCGGCCGAACGGCACGCTAGGAGGACGGCGCACGTGATTGATTTGAAGGAAATCATTGTTGCAAACGGCATCGCCGTACTCATGATCTTGTTCCTTTTGGGCTGCCGCCGCCGCAACCGCGAGAGTGCCCACGCACAAGACCACGTCTACGACGCGATGTGTATCGTCAATATCGCCGGCGCCATTTTAGAGACCGTCTCGTTTTTGATCGACGGCCAAGCCTTCCCCGGCGCTATCGCCATCAACTACCTGGCCAACAGCCTGTGCTTTTTGGGAACTGTGTCCATTGGCCTTTTATGGGGCACCTACGTAAACATGCGCATCTTCCAAAATCGCAGCCGAACAATCCGCGACGCGAAGTTCCTTATCATCCCCTGGGCGATCGAGGTCGCAGGCGTACTGGCCACCTTGTTAGGCACTGGTTTTCTCTTTAGCATCTCGGGCGACAACGTTTACCAGCGCGGGCCCGGAGCCACCATTGGCTACGTCTCGCTCATGTTCTACTTTGCCTACAGCACCTATATTGTGCGCCATACGCAAAAACAAGACGTTAACCTGCACTTCTTCCCCATCCAATACTTTGTGGGGCCGTGTGTGGTGGGCGTCGTGGGCCAGTTTTTATGCTACGGAATCACAACGTCGTGGATATCGGTGGCCCTCGCGCTGACCTTTGTCCAAATGCAGATTTATGCAGAGAACATCTACCGAGACTCGCTGTCGGGCCTCTTCAACCGCCGCTACCTCGACCGCATGCTCGAAAAGCTTGGCACGGGTACGACGCGAGCGAAATCCCTCTACGGCATCATGTTCGACCTCAACGACTTCAAGTCGATCAACGACACATTGGGTCACAGTGCCGGCGACCGCGCCATCTATGTGATGGGAGACATTCTCTGCCAAACAATCCCCGAGGGCGCCCTGGCCCTGCGCTACGCGGGTGACGAGTTTATCGTCCTTCTCCCCAACGCAGACATCGAGAAGACCCTGGTCACCATGGCCGATATCCGCGACGCACTCAAGCGCCTCAATGAGTCGGGTGCCGAGGCGTTCACCCTCGAGGCCTCTATGGGATATGCCCAGCTCAACCTTGGCGACACGCCCGAGGACTTTCTGCGCCACATGGACGAGTGCATGTACAAGCAAAAGCGCGAGTACCATCGCGGACGCTAGCAAAAGGAAGTCTTCACCTATGCAGGTAAAGAACATGCGCCAATTAAAAAAGGCGACCCCAGACGGAGTCGCCTTTGAAAGTGCATACGAGCGGTAAAGCTTAGCTCTTGCGGCGAGACAGGCGCGCGGCGGCCAGGAAGGCGGCGGAGATGGCGAGAAGACCCGCAGCGGCGCTCCAGGTCGCGTCCCCGGTGGAGGGGGTGCCCTTCTTCGAGACGGTCTTGGTCTCGGTGACCGTGGTCG
>CAVEMP010000093.1:0-6147 GCA_963616835.1 uncultured Oscillospiraceae bacterium
ACAGCCGGCGAGACGCCTATCTCGCCGGCTGCTTGTATACCTTGAGGGACAGCCATGCGCATGCCCCCACGTAAAGCATGTCCAGAAGCCCCTGAACGCTCACGGCGTCAAGCGACTCGTGCAGGACAATGCCCGCTGCAAGCCCCACCAAGTCGACCCAAAACGCGACCGCGTTGATCGCTAAGAACGGCAAGATCTTGTTGGGCCGGTTAGACCCGTAGATGCCCAGCGCGCCGGCCCCCAGGTCAATGGCCGCAGAAATACCGTTGGACACCATGAAGGACCCAATGTTTCCCTGGTTAATCCCCAAGTCGCTTACTGATATCCCGCCGTTACCAGCCAGGTAATAAGCAATTGCGACGCCAAAGACCCACAGGCCCAGCAGCACGCCCTTCATTACGATAACCTCGCATAGCAGGTGCAACGTACGCTGGTGGCCGGTGCGCATAAAGACCTCGCCGGTGATGCCGGCCTGGTGCTCGGCCGCCACCTTATCGGCCAGGGTCGAGCAGATCAGCACGTAGGTCACCGTGCTGGCAAGGACAATGGGGTTGAACAGGATGAACATGCCCATCCCCCAGCCCCACACAATGGCAATAAGAGTAACAAGCCCCACAGCATAGCAAAGGCCGCGGTAGGGCCCAATACGGGACGAGTCGTCAGCCGCCTTGAGCCCCAGCCAGGCCGTAAGCAGCAGCAACGCCGCGCCTGCCAGGATAATGCCGCCGTAGGTAAAGACGGTCCACACAAGCTCATCGGCCAGGCCCAGCAGATCGCGGTTCCAAAACACGAGGGCCGAGCCCAACACCACCACGGCGCCCAAAAGCGCCATGACGACCGAGACAATGCGCAACGTGACCTGCGCGGGCGTGCGGGGAATGGACGGTTTAACGTCGCTCATAGGTGACTCCGATTTCAAACGTTCAAACGTTCAGCAACCTGGAGTCTACCCTATTCCCCAAAGGCTTCCAGCTCAAACGCATTCTTCTCGGCGAGAAAACCGGCTTGAGACAGGGAGGCCTCGATCTCGTCCAAGACCTCCTGGGACTCGGCCGTCACGTGGTGAAAGTGGTAGCCGCTGGTGATCAACATGAGGGGGCTCGACTTGCCCGACTCGATCTGATCCATGTAAGCGCGCACGTCGCGACGGCTGGCAATGCCCAGCTCGCAGGAAAGGCGGCCGTAGACGCGGTGGTTGACCAGGACGTCTCGCACGTGTCCGCCCAGGTCAACGATAAGATTGAGCTCCTCGGGCGTCTGCTCGACGGTGTGGTAGCACTTAAAGAGGCGGCTGGGGCGGGTGGCCTCGCGCTCCAGCACGTAGCCGCGGTTGGTCGAGTTGATCGGCCAGCCCTGACCGCGAAGTAGCGCGATGTCCTGGACCACGACCTGGCGAGAAACCCCCGCCGCCTGAGCCAGCGCGGTGCCTGACGTGGGCTTCTCGGCAGAACTGAGAAGCCCCAGGATAGCCTCGCGGCGCTTATCGCCGGCGGCGCTCACTCGAAGACCTCGAGATGCTTGAGCGAGAGGTCCAGGATACCGGCCGAGTGCGTGAGGGCGCCGCAGCTCACGATGTCGACGCCCAGGTCGGCCAGGGCGGCGGCGTTTTGGGCGGTCACGTTGCCGCTGGCCTCAACGGTGGCGCGGCCGTCGATGATCGCGATGGCGGCGGCCATGGTGTCGTGGTCCATGTTGTCGAGCATGATGATGTCTGCGCCGGCGGCCACGGCTTCGCGCACCATGTCAAGGGTCTCGCACTCGACCTCGACCTTGGCGGTGAAGGGGGCCGTCGTGCGGGCCGCGGAGATCGCTGCCGCCACGCCGCCTGCGGCGTCGATGTGGTTGTCCTTGAGCATCACAGCGTCCGAGAGGCCCGCGCGATGCAGGCCGCCGCCGCCCAGGCGCACGGCCTCGCGCTCGAAGATGCGCAGGCCAGGGGTGGTCTTGCGGGTGCAGACCAGGCGGGTCTTGGTGCCCTCGAAGAGGCGCGCGATGCGGCGCGTATAGGTGGCGACGCCGCTCATGCGCTGCAGGAAGTTCAGGGCCACGCGCTCGCCCTCAAGCAGCACGCGCACGTCTCCCTCGACGGTTGCCACTAACTGGCCGCAGCTAACCTCGTCGCCATCTTTGAGCAGAGCGTTCACCTGGGTCTTCTCGTCTATAAGGGAAAAGGTGCGAGCAAAGACGCCAAGGCCCGCGATCACACCCTCTTGCTTGGCAATCAGGCTCACGCGACCGCGGCGGGCAGCAGGCATGACGGCCATGGTGCTCAGATCGCCATAGGGCATGTCCTCTTCAAGGGCCGCGCGGATCGCGGCGTCCATCTTTGCTTGGAGCATGGGGTCTGCCATGACTTGGTCCCTTCCTTGTCCCTATAGGTCGGCGCCGCAAAGCAGCGCCACGTCGGTCACGTCGCGCGAGCCTGCCACAAAGCGGCTACGGGCCTGGGCCGCCGCGGCAAGATGGGCCGCAGAGTCGGCCGCAAAGCGGTCGCGCATGATTTTGTCGGCCGCGCGTTGGGCAAAGACCAGGCCCTCAAGCAGGCTGTTCGACGCCAGGCGGTTGCGGCCATGCACCCCGTTGCAGCTTGTCTCGCCAGCGGCAAACAGATGCGGCAGCGTGGTTTGTGAGTCGCTGTCCACGTGGATACCGCCCATGAAGTAGTGCTGGGCGGGCACGACGGGGATGGGCTCGTGAAAGATATCGTAACCCTCTTGGCGGCACTGCTCGCAGATGTGGGTAAAGTGGTTCTCTAGTTCGCCGCGTTCCACGTTCTCGAAACTCAGCCACACATGGTCGCTGCCATCGGCCGCCATCTGGCGCAAGATGTTGCCCGAGACCACGTCGCGCGGCTGCAGCTCGTCGCAAAAGCGCTGGCCAGCGGCGTTGAGAAGAATCGCGCCCTCGCCGCGAGCCGATTCGCTAATCAAGAAGCTGCGGCCGGGCTTGTTGGTCCACAACGTGGTGGGGTGGATCTGCACGTAGTCCATGTGCTCGAGAAGCACGCCGTGCTCGGCAGCCACGCGGCAACCGTCGCCAGTAAGGCAGGGGTAGTTGGTCGAGTGCTTGTACAGGCCGCCCACGCCGCCGGTGGCAAGCACCGTGGCCTCGGCGTTTATCTGCAGGCGCGTGCCCGCGGCGTCCTCGGCCACGATGCCGCGGCACACACGGGTGCCGGCCGCGTCGAAGCCCTCGAGAAAATCGGTCATGCAGGTGTTTTCCAGCACGCGAGCGTTGGGCAGGGCTCGCACGCAGGCCAAGAGGTGCGTCGTGATTTCCTCGCCGGTGATGTCCTCGTGGTAGACGATGCGCGGGCGCGAGTGGGCGCCCTCGCGGGTGTAGTCCAGCTCGCCCGTGGCCGTGCGAGCAAAGCGAACACCGCGCTTAACCAGGTCATCGATGATGGGACGGCTTGCGCGGATCATCATGTCGACAGACTCTAGGCGGTTCTCGTAGTGACCGGCGCGCAGCGTGTCCTCGAAGAAGGACTCGTAGTCGCCCTCGTCGTGCAGTACGCAGATGCCGCCCTGGGCAAGCATCGAGTCGCACTCGTCCACGGTCGTCTTGGCCAGAAGGACCACGTTCAAGGCCTGCGGCAGGTTGAGGGCGCAGTAGAGGCCCGCCACGCCGCAGCCAACAATCACAACGTCGGCGTCTATCGTTTTCACAGCCATGGGCACGGCCTCCTATTTGGCGTACTCGAGCATGAGGTCAAGCGCGCGGGTCGAGCCGGCGATGACGTCTTGCGAGGGCAGCCTTACCTCGCCCGAGCGGTCGCGCAGGCACGCGAGGACCTTCTCGGCTGTGACACGGGCCATGTTGGGACAGATTGGCAGGGTCTCGGGGAACCAGAACCGCTTGCCGGTGCCAGTGGTCTGGCGCTCAAGCTCGTGGACCACGCCATGGACCGTGGCGATGATGAAGTCGGTCGCGTCGCTGGCGCGGGCGGCGTCGATAATCTGCGAGGTAGAACCCACAAAGTCGGCCTCTTTTAGCACCCAGTCGCCGCACTCGGGGTGCGCCAGGACCTGGGCTACAGGATGGGCCGCACGGGCAGCCTTGATCTCTGCCAACTCGATGGCCTCGTGGGTGGGGCAAAAGCCGTCGTTTAGGATGATGTTCTTCTCGGGTACCTGGAGCTTCACGTAGTGGCCGAGGTTCATGTCGGGGATGAACAAGACGTTGTGCTGAGGTAGGGCGCGCACGATCTTGACTGCGTTGGACGAGGTGACGCACACGTCTGACCAGGCCTTCATTTGAGCCGTCGAGTTGACGTAGCAGGCAACGGCCAAGTCGTCACCAAACTCTTGGCGAGCGCGGTCGATGGTTGCCTTCTGGACCATGTGGGCCATGGGGCAGTCTGCCGAGGGCTCGGGCATAAGGACGGTCTTGCTAGGGGACAGCAGCTTTGCCGACTCGGCCATAAAGTGGACGCCGCAAAAGACGAGCGTCTTGCAGTCCAAGGTCGCCGCCTTCTTAGAGAGGAAGAACGAGTCGCCAATGTAATCGGCCAGGTCCTGGGCATCCGGCGTCACGTAGTAGTGTGCCAAGATCACCGCGTCTTGCTCGCGCTTAAGGCGCTCGACCTCTGCACGCATCTCGTCTGTCACCATAAAAAGCCCCTCCTGCCGCGGCCGGCCCCGCCGACCCTATTTTGCAAACTATTGACAGTATGGCACGTGACTTTACAGGTGACAAGACAATGAGATCGACGCCTTTTAGGCTCACTGAATCACCACCCGGAGTTTTTGCTCGACCCGATTTGGTTTTCACGAGTTGCCGATCGCGAAATCCTGGGCAAATGCACCTTCAAAGGCCTTAGCTACTTGCACAAATCCAATCGGGTCGTGCAAAAACTCCGGTTTTTTCTTAACGCACGGCGAATCAGGTCGGCCGCAGACCAAAACGTCGAGTGTATATGCTCTGCACCGTGTTAGCGTCTATCCATGGATACCTGCATCTGCGACATATCTGCCCTCAAGTTCTGGCGAACCCCACCCGTCGTGCGCCTTCTGGTCGCAGGACCTGCGGATAGCCCCTTGTTACGCAGGTGCGTCGCAGAAGACGAACTCATGTCTTTTCGCACCGGTCTTTACTCTTCCCTACCTTTCTGCGGCTGCTTTGCAGACGGTCCCAGGTGGCATCGCTATTGCGGGCAGGCCAGGACCTTACGCGAGCAGTTCATGGTCTTGGCCCCAAGTCTCGATGCGCCAGTAGACATCCTTGCATTCGACAGCTCAAAACGAAGGACCTCTAAACTGTTGAGGCCGCGCCTTTGGTCAGGCGAAGTTCCGCACGGATCAATCCAGGAGCTGACCGACGAACTGACGGTCAGCTCACCCGAGTTTGCCTTGCAACAATTTGCCGCGCGGGCCTCTTGGGCCCGTACCTTCATGATCGTCAGTGAACTTTGCGGCTCGTTCGCGATATATGAGCCACCAGCCCCGATCAAGTCGTTTATGCAAGGGCTTGTCGACCGTCAGAGGCTGCCATCTTGCGGCGGTTGGGAACCCTGCCTTTCAAACGGCCAGCTCACCAACCTGTGGACGCGCGCCCCGCTCACAACACCCGAAGACATCCTCGCCTTCGCACAAAACTGCGAGTCACTGCGCGGCAAGGCCAAGCTGTGCAAAGTCGCCAAGCTCGTGAAGCCCAATGCCGCCTCACCGCTTGAGGTGCAGGCCGGCATGCTCCTTGGCCTTCCCCGCAGGCTTGGCGGCGAGGGATACTCCGACTTTGAATACAACACCAAGGTTGTACTCGACAAGGACGCTCGGGCACTTGCCCAGCGAGGCCACTGCTACTGCGACCTGTTTTGGGAAGACGCGGGTTTAGACATAGAGTGCCAAGGCGCGATGGTCCATAACTCATGGGACTCCTTTGTGTCCGACTTCGACCGGGCAACGGCTCTGGGGCAAATGGGCATCCGAGTCATGCTTGCGACCAGCACCTCGCTTTTCGATACATACAGGTGGGACGCTTTCGCCGATGCCGTCGCGATTGCCCTGGGAAAGCCCCGAAAGCCCAAAACCAGCAAAGAAATCAAGGCCGAGTACGACCTGCGTCAGGAACTTGAGACCGATTGGGGCAAGCTTTTGACGCTTAAGGACTCCCGCAAAAAGCAATCTTGAGTTTTTGCACGACCCG
>CAVEMP010000094.1:0-3014 GCA_963616835.1 uncultured Oscillospiraceae bacterium
TACATCGAGGAGATTCGCGCCCAGCTTGAGGATTCGCGAGCCACCGTCAAGGGGCTAGCCAAGCGCGCCCAGGTCATCGCCCTCTACAAGGGCATCATGCCGGCCTTCGACAAGACGTGCCCCGGTAAGAGCAAGCGGCGAGAGGCGATCATCAAGTTGTATAGTCGCCTTGGGGGGCATAACCTGTAAGGTGTTGCCGGGGGCCTCCCGGTTTTGTCTCCATGCTCAAACAGTCCTGATTCGCACGAACGTGACATTAAGTCACGTTCGGCTCATGCAGAACTGCGCGTGGAGACAAAACCGGGAGGCCCCGATGCGAGGGTTACGGCATAAGACTCAGAGCAAATACATCAATTATTAAATAACCCCTCTTCTAGCTCTTTCCAATAACGTCTGCTCATGCGGGCAGTGAACGGAAAGAGAAATTAGAAGAGGGGTTAACGTGCTGGGGGGTTGGATTCTTCTAGTGTTTGGCGTGGGCCCTGGTAATTAGACGGGGTTGGTCGCCTTTGCCGCCTATGGAATCCTTGGTGACGACGACGCGGTTGACGTCGAGGTTGCTGGGGAGGTCAAACATGGTGTCTTGGAGAGTTGCCTCGCAGATGGCACGAAGGCCGCGGGCGCCGGTACCGCGGGCGATGGCCTGACGGGCGATTTCTTCAAGGGCGTCGTCTTCGAACTCAAGCTCCACGCCTTCAAGCTCAAAGAGGCGCCGGTACTGCTTGACCAGGGCGTTTCTCGGCGTGGTCAAGATGTTCACGAGGTCAGACTCGGTAAGCTCGCGGGTCGAGGTGATGACCGGGATACGGCCCAAGAACTCGGGAATCATGCCAAACTTGTGCAGATCCTGGGGCATGACCTGCTCGGTCAGCTCGTCAGACGTCGCCTTGTTAGACTTGCCCACCTCGGAGTTGAAGCCAATCCCCTTCTTACCAATGCGGTCGGCTATGATCTTGTCCAGGCCCACAAAGGCACCGCCACAGATGAAGAGGATGTTGGTGGTGTCAATGTGGATGAGCTGCTGCTGAGGGTGCTTGCGTCCACCCTGGGGAGGAACGCTTGCCTCGGTGCCCTCAAGGATCTTCAAGAGGGCCTGCTGCACACCCTCGCCCGAGACGTCACGGGTAATGGAGAGGTTCTCGGCCTTGCAGGCGATCTTGTCGATCTCGTCCACGTAGACGATGCCGATCTGGGCACGTTCAACGTCGCCGTCTGCGGCGGTCAACAGCTTGAGCAGGATGTTCTCGACGTCCTCGCCCACGTAGCCGGCCTCGGTCAAGGTCGTAGCGTCCGCGATGGCAAACGGGACCTCAAGGAAGCGAGCCAAGGTCTGGGCGAGAAGGGTCTTACCGGTACCGGTGGGGCCAAGCAGCAAGATGTTGCTCTTGGCGATCTCGACCTCCTCGCCACCCTCGGCCACCTCGTCGTTACCCGAGAGAATGCGGCGGTAGTGGTTGTAGACGGCGACGCTCATCGCGCGCTTGGCCTGCTCCTGGCCCATGACGTACTGCGAAAGCTCGTCGTAGATTTGGTGCGGCGTGGGCAGCTCGGGCAGGCTAAAAGCAGAGTCCTCGGGAACCGAGAGGGGCTCGGCCTCCTTCTGGGGGTCATCGAACTCGTCGTTGATGATCTGCTGACAAGCGCGAACGCAGTCATCGCAGATGTAGACGCCCAAGGGGCCGGCCACGAGCTTGCTTGCCTGGTCGCGGGTCTTGCCGCAGAAGGAGCAACGGATGGAGCCGTCGTCAAACTGGCCGTAGTTGTTGTCGTTAGGCATAAAAGGCGACTCCTCTAGGCCTCGGCGTCGGTCTGCTCTGCGCGAGAAGAGATGACCTTGTCCACAAGGCCGTACTCGCAGGCCTGGGCCGCGCGCATATAGTTGTCGCGCTCGGTATCGGCGTTGATGCGCTCGATAGGCTGACCGGTGGCGTCTGCCAGCATCTGGTTGAGATGCTCGCGAATCCAGCGCGTCTCGTCGGCCACGATCTGGATATCGGTCTGCTGACCCTGAACACCAGAGCTGGGCTGGTGGATCAAGACCATGGAGTTGGGAAGAGCCAGGCGCTTGCCCTTGGCACCGCAAGCCAGAATAGCGGCACCCATAGAGGCGGCCATGCCCACGCAGATGGTCGAGACATCGGGCTTGATGAAGTTCATCGTGTCAATGATGCCCAGGCCAGCGTAGACGTCGCCGCCGGGAGAGTCGATGTAGAGCGAGATGTCCTTATCGGGGTCCTGGCTCTCGAGGTGCAAAAGCTGGGCAATGACGAGGTTAGCAGAGTCGCGCGTGACCTCCTCGCCCAAGAAGATGATGCGGTCGTTAAGCAGGCGAGAATAGATATCGTAGCTGCGCTCGCCGCGCGGGGTCTGCTCAACGACGTAGGGAATCAGGGGGATGTTTGTGGGGTGGTGCATGGTAACTCCCTTAGTTTGACATGAAGCCCCAGGCGAGAAACTCACCTGGGGCATCTAAATAACAACAGCCTTTACGCGAGTTGGAAACTACTCGGCGTCGTCAGCCTTCTCGGACTCGGCGCGCTCGGCAACCTCGTCCTTGATGGTGACGGTAGCGTTCTGGACAAGCCAGTCAAGAGCCTTGGTGCGCTTGATGGAGTCGCGGATAGCCGGCAGGCGGCCCTGGTTCTTCCACTGCTTCACAGCGTCCTTGACCTTGTCGACGCCGGCGCGGACAAACTCATTCTCGACGTCCTCATCGGTGGCCTCGAAGCCGAGCTTAGCGGCAATGGCATCAAGAGCCAGGGACTGGCGGGCACGCTCCTCGGCCTGGACGCGCAGGTCGGCGATAAAGTCGTCGGCCTTGACGCCGCGAGCCTTGAGGTACATGTCCAGAGAAGCGCCCTGACGCTGGAGTTGGCCCAGGAACTCCTGAGCGATCTCGTTGAAGATCTCGTTCTTGTAGTTCTCGGGGACCTCATCGAGCTTGAGCTTGGCGCCCATAGCCTCGACAACGCGATCCTCCTTGAGCTGCGGCAAGGTGGTCTTCTTCTCGGCCT
>CAVEMP010000095.1:0-9279 GCA_963616835.1 uncultured Oscillospiraceae bacterium
CGTTCTACGCGATCTTCTCGGCGGTAATCCCGACGGCCATGGCCAAGCTGATGTTCGTCAGCGAGGCCTCGCAGATGGCGGGCGACTCGCTTGGGCGCGTGCGCGGCGTGCTGGCCGAGAAGCCCCTGTCTGTGCCCTCGACGCCGCGCCACCCGGCGGGCAACGACGTCGTTTTCGATAACGTGACCTTCACTTATGCCGGCGCCGAGAACCCGGCCGTCGACCACGTGAGCTTTGAGGTCCCGGCGGGCACCACGCTTGCCCTTGTGGGGCCCTCGGGCGGGGGCAAGTCCACTTGCGCCCAGCTTGTCCCGCGCTTTTGGGATGTCGACGGCGGCAGCGTGCGCGTGGGCGGCGTCGATGTGCGTGACATGGACCCGCACGAGCTCATGGACCAGGTGGCATTCGTCTTCCAGACAAACCGCCTCTTCAGGCAGAGCCTGGCCGACAACGTTCGCGCCGCTCGCCCGGACGCCACCGATAGCGAGGTCATGGCTGCGCTTCACGCTGCTCAATGCGACGATATTGTCGAGAAACTCCCGCAAGGCGCGAACACCATGCTCGGCGCCGGCGGAGCCTACCTTTCAGGCGGCGAGGTTCAGCGCGTGGCGCTGGCCCGCGCAATCCTCAAAGACGCGCCCATCGTGGTATTGGACGAGGCCACGGCCTTCGCGGACCCCGAGAACGAGATCCTTATCCAGCGGGCTTTCTCGCGCCTGGCCGCTGGTCGCACGGTCATTATGATCGCGCATCGGCTCTCTACCGTTGTGGGCGCCGACAAGATCGTGGTGCTCGACCACGGCCACGTTGCTGAGCAGGGCCGTCACGAGGAGCTTCTGGCAGCCGACGGCCTTTACGCGCGCATGTGGGTCGATTACGAGTGCGCCGCCAGCTGGAAAATCGAAAGCTCGAGCAAAGGAGGCGAGGCCTGATGTTCGCCTCACTTAAAGAGAAGTACTTCCTCTCGGATAAAGCCATCGTCGGCGTGCGCCGCGGTATCTTTTGGACGACCGTGACAAACATCGTGATCATGGGCGGCATGGCGTTTCTCTTCTACGCCATGTCCGGGTTCGTAGCGCACTTGACGCAAGGCGGCTCGCCGCCTAGCGCCGCGCCCTTCTGCCTGGGGCTTCTCGTCTTCGCCGTCCTTCTCTTTGCATCCAATATGCAGCAATACCTCAACACCTACTGCGTCTTTTACGAAGAGAGCGGCAACCAGCGCATCGCCATCGCCGAGCACCTGCGCCGTCTACCCCTGTCGTTCTTTGGCCGCCGTGACCTTGCCGATCTTACCGAGACCATCATGGGCGACGTTCAGACCATGGAGCATGCGTACAGCCACGTGCTGGGCGAGTTGTGGGGCGCCGTCATCGCAAGCGCCATCGTCTTTGTAGGGTCGCTTTTCTTCTGCTGGCAACTCTCGTTGGCTGCGTTCTGGAGCGTGCCGGTGGCTTTTGCCTTGCTGTTTGCCACGCGACGTCCCATGGCACCCATCGTCGACTCCGTGCGTGCGTCCAAGGTGGGCGTGACGGAGGCTATTCAAGAGACGCTCGAGTGCGCGCGCGAGATCCGCGCCACCAACCAGGAAGCCCACTACCTGGCCGGGCTTGCCGCCACGATCGACGCGAGCGAGCGCGAGACCGCCCGCGGAGAGCTAACAAACGGCCTTATCGTCAACTCGGCCTACGCAATTCTGCGTCTGGGCATCGCGACTACGCTGGTAACGGGCGCGTCCATGCTGGCCGCGGGCCAGATCGACTTCATGGTCATGTTCGCCTATCTGCTCATGGTGAGCCGCATCTACGCGCCGTTCGACCAGGCGCTCGTGCTCATCGCCGAGCTCTTCATGGCCGAGGGCTCGGCCAAGCGTATGCGCGCCATTATGGATGAGCCGCTTGCCGAAGGTGCCGCGCAGTTTACGCCCACCGGTCACGATGTCGTGTTCGACCACGTGGCCTTTGGCTACGGCGCGGGCCCAGACGGCCGAGCTGGCGAGAAGGTCCTGCGCGATGTGAGTTTTACCGCAAAGGAAGGCCAGGTCACAGCACTTGTTGGACCTTCCGGCTCTGGCAAGTCCACGGTGAGCCGCCTGGCTGCGCGCTTCTGGGACGCCACGGCGGGCGCGGTGCGCGTGGGCGGGGTGGACGTGGCCACCGTAGGCCCCGAGGTACTTCTGCGCGACTACGCCATCGTGTTCCAGGATGTCCTTCTCTTTGACGACACGGTGATGGGCAACATCCGCCTGGGCCGGCGTGACGCCACCGACAAGGAGGTTCTGGCTGCCGCGCGCGCCGCCAACTGCGACGAGTTCGTGAGCCGCATGCCGGCCGGCTACGACACGATGATCGGCGAGGACGGCTCCAAGCTCTCGGGCGGAGAGCGTCAGCGCATCTCTATCGCCCGGGCGTTGCTCAAGGACGCGCCGATCGTCCTTCTCGACGAGGCGACGGCAAGCTTGGACGTCGAGAACGAGACGCAGGTACAGGAGGCGTTGAGCCGCCTGCTGGTGGGAAAGACCGTCATCGTGATTGCGCACCGTATGCGCACGGTCGAGAGCGCCGATAAGGTTGTCGTTCTTAAGGACGGTGTGGTGGCAGAGCAAGGCAGCCCCGCCGAGCTCATGGCCGCAGGTGGCGAGTTTGCTCATATGGTTGAGCTTCAAAAGGAGTCTGCCGGCTGGCAACTTTAGCCGCCTGACCCCGCCAACCCAAATCCCCCGCTCTTTCGGTCACTTTCAAGGCAAAAAGTGACCGAAAGAGCGGGGGATTTCTATGCCGCGTCGCCATGCGCACGAAAATAGGCCGAGTGCCGCGGTTGAATCGCGGCACTCGGCCCGTGTAGGGGGTAGGGGAGTTGACCTTAGAGGCCCAGCAGCTCCTTGACCTTGGCGATGATGGCCTCGTCGGTGGCGTTGGCAAAGAAGTACTCCTGGAAGTGCTCGCCGGCAAGCGCGCCCTTGACCAGGTCCTGGTCGATCTCGCCCAGGACGTCGACCAGCGGGCGCATGGTCACCGCGCGCACGCTGTCCAGGATCTTCTTGTTGCGCTGCTCGGGCTCGACGCGCTCGGCGGGGTAGCCGTTGCCCGAGCCAAAGCCAAAGAGCTTCTCGAAGGTGTACTCAAGGTTAAGCTCCTGGCCCCAGCCGTTCTTGAGGGCGAAGGGCATGGACACGGCGTTGCCATCGTTGACCTGCGCAAAGGTGTAGGCGTCCAGAGGGTCGGCAACGTGGCCGCACAACACGCCGGGGAAGGAGTTGCAGGCCAGCATGGCGCCCTCGCCGGTGCCGCAGCCGGTCACCACGTAGTCGGCCGCGCCGGAGTTGAGCAGCACGGCGGCCAGGATGCCGTTCTGGACATAGGTCAGCGGCTTGGAGTCGGCGTCGGCGTACATGCCGTAGTTGTAGACGGTGTGGCCCATAGGCTCGACGACCTTCTTAAGCGCAGCCTCGATCATGGGGTTCTTGGCGTTCTGGGAGTTCTCGTTGATAAGAGCGATTTTCATGGTTCGTTCCTTTCGTCTGAAATGAGGGAGAAGTGCTGGTTATAAAAATGTCAGCGAGGGCGCGTGGGGCGGTGCAGATTGCCGTGAAAGAGGAGGGAAGCGTACTAAGTACGCGACCGACGAATGAGCGGCAAGATGCGCTGTCCCACGCGACCGCAGCGTCAACTACTGAGGCTGCTTGCCGATGTATGCGAGAATGCCGCCGTCGACGTAGAGCACGTGGCCGTTGACGAAGTTCGAGGCGTCGGAGGCCAGGAACACGGCCGGGCCCATGAGGTCCTCGGGCGTGCCCCAACGGGCGGCCGGGGTCTTGCTCACGATGAAGGCGTCAAAGGGGTGACGGCTGCCGTCGGCCTGGCGCTCGCGCAGCGGAGCGGTCTGTGGGGTGGCGATGTAGCCCGGCCCAATGCCGTTGCACTGGATGTTAGCCTCGCCAAACTCCGAGCAGATGTTGCGGGTGAGCATCTTCAAGCCGCCCTTGGCCGCCGCGTAGGCGGAGACGGTCTCGCGGCCCAGCTCGCTCATCATCGAGCAGATGTTGATGATCTTGCCGTGGCCCTTCTCGACCATCGAGGGGATGCAGGCCTTGCTCACGATGAAGGGGGCGGTGAGGTCGGTGTCGACGACCTGGCGCCACTCGTCGACGCTCATCTCGCACATGGGGATGCGCTTGATGATGCCGGCGTTGTTGACCAGGATATCGGGGGTGCTGCCCAGGTCAGCCTTGATGTTGGCGAGAAGATCTGCGACCTGAGCCTCGTCGCAGACGTCGCACACGTAGCCCTTGGCGGTGAGGCCGGCCTCGCGGTAGTGGGCCTCTGCCTGCTCGACCTTGTCGGCGTGGCGGGCGTTGAAGGCGATCTTGGCGCCGGCCTGGCCGAGGGCCTCGGCGATGGCCATGCCAATACCGTAGGTCGCGCCGGTGACCAGGGCGACCTTGCCGTCAAGGTTAAAGCTATCAAGTACGTTTGCCATTTGGTACTTCCAATCTGGTTTGAAAGCCTGTGTTTGCAACTCGCGGATTAGTCTCGGGTAGTAAACCGGTTTTGTCAACTAAGAACTGCGGAAATATCGACAAACGACAGCGGAATTCTCGCAAAAGAGTCGCATAGGCAGTAAAACGGTTTAGTTACGGTATCTTCCCCCCAACCGACATGCGATTTCGCAAAACCCCAGGATCGGGCTTCTCGCCATTACGGTTTGGGGAAGTTTTTCTCGCTACAGCGTGGTATCGCCCCACTGAACGCCGCAGTCCAGGACCTGGTGCGGATCAATCTGTCCCGCACCAGCAATCGCATCAAGCAGGATGGCCGCCGCCGTGGCACCCTCCTCGCGCGCCGGCTGCACCACGACCGAGACCGCGGGCGATGCCACGCTGGCCCACTCGGTGTTGTCGAAGCCCAAAAGGCCCACGCGGTCGGGCATGAGGGGGTAGTACGTGCGAAAACCGCGGTAGATGTCGGGCAGCGCCCAGCAGTTGGGGGCAAAGACCAGGGTGGGCGTGGAGCCGTCGATGTTCTGCGCGAGAAACGCGGCAAGGCTCCGCTCGTCCACGGAGTCGCCCTCGATGGTGAGCTGCGTGTAGGAAAGCCCGTGGTTCTCAAGCGCGTCGACAAAGCCACTCATGCGTTCGACGCGGCTAGAGATCAGGCCAGGCTCTGCCGTGATTACCAAGAAACGCTGGTAGCCCTTCTCGACACAAGCCTCGATTGCCTGGTAGGAGGCCTCGTAGTTGTCGGTCTTGACCCAGTTGGAGGCAAAGTCGTAGAGCTTCGAGTCGATGAAGACCAGCGGTTTGCCGGCGTCCTCGATCTGGCGCGTGATCTCTTTGAACTGTGCCGTGGGCTGCACGATGAAGCCGTCGACGCCCAGGGCCAGCAGGCGGTCGATATAGGCCATCTCGTTTTGCTTGTCGAAGTTGGAGTTGCACACTAGCATGCGGTAGCCCTTGGCCGAGATGACCTCGTCGATGCCCTTGACGATCTGGTTGGCAAAGGCGTTGGTGATGTCGCCGATGATCACGCCCACGAGCTTGCTTTCCTTAGCGTTCATGCCGCGCGCAAGAGGGGAGGGCTCGTAGCCGGTCTGCTCGATCACGCGGCGCACGCGCTCTTGGGTCTCGGCCGACATGCGGTCGGTCTTGCCGTTGAGGTAGAAAGAGACGGTGGTCTTGGAGGTGCCCGCCATCTGGGCGATCTGGTTGATGGTGACGCGCTTTTTCGCGGCCTGCGGCTGGCGGGGCATGGGGTCTCCTTGAGGGCTGGTGGCGTTGTGTGGTATATGTTATTGTAAACCAGTTTTGCAGCCCATGGATGGGCGCCAAGAAGCGCTCGAGACAAAAAAGAAGCCGGCTGTTTCTCGGAGGGGGAAGGTGACTAGGTGCTCATGGGACGGGACATGTATCCTGGAGCACACCGCGAGAAACAACCGGCTTCGGCTGTGGAACCCGCCCATGGAAAAGGCAAGCAAAGCGGGTTGATTGGTAGTATAGGGTTAACGTTCACCCTATAGGCCGAGAATCTGCGTTTCCCCACGATTTGACCACTTATCGCCCAAAACCTACCGTTTACCGATGCCGCGTGTTGCGGGAAGGTCGCCGCGGCTTTTGTGGCGAGAAGAACCCGGAACTTTTGCACGACCAAAACGCCGCGAGGTGAGTAGCCAACCCGTCGTGGCCGGCGGCCAACTGGGAAAACGCCGCTGCAAAAGCCCCAGCTACTTTCCAAAGTCAGTTTTGGTCGTGCAAAAACTCGCGATTTGTTTTTTAGGCCCCGGTCGAGGCGCGCCGGACGATGCGGCCGGGGATCTGAACGCGCTGCGGCGTAAGGCTGGGGTCCTCGATGCGGGCCACCACGCGCTCCATCACGGCGGCGGCGATTGCTTCGACATCCTGAGCGGCTGTGGTCACCCCGCCCTGAAACATGCGGTTCCAGGCGTAATCGTCAAAGGTCGCGGCAAAGAGGGGGGCGGTCCGGAGGCCCGCGGCGGCCCTGCGGTCCGCGCCGGTCGCGCCCGCGCCCTTGCCCCACTGGCCGCGCAGCTGCGAATCCTGGAAGGCCTCAATCAAGCGGAAGAATACCAGGCCGTTGACGGCGATCAACCCCACGGGCCCGCGGCTCGCCGCCTCGCCCTCGCACTTCTCGCCGTCTCCCGCAACAGCCCCTTTGACCTGTACAGCTGCCTTATTGCTGTCGGCCGAAAGCTCGACCACCTGCCCGGTGACGCCGCGCTCGGCCGCGCGGTCCAAAAACCGCCCCTCGCGCTCGCGGCGCACCGAGCTCGTGCGGTCCTGCTCGGTGAGAAGAACCAACCGCTCGCACCCGCAGCCGCACAGCTCGTCTACCAGCGCGTCCATAAGCTCGCTGTTGTTCGACGTCACCAAATCCAGCCCGCCGCCTGTGCAGTCGCGGTCGAGAAGGACCACGGGCACGCGGGTGTTGGTGGTACGCAACAGGTGCTCGTTGCCGCCGCAGGTGTTGACCACCAGGGCATCCGCCCCCGCCGCGCACAGGCGCTCGATGGCCGAGGCTTCGGCCGCGCCGTCGTTGGAGCTCACGGCCGTCATTAAGGTGTAGCCCACCTTGGCCGCCTCGGCCGAGAGGGCCTCGATCATGGCAGAAGAATACGGGTTCACGATGTCCGCCAGCACAATCCCCAACAGGTGCGACCGGTCGGTGCGCAGGCTGCGGGCGGCGGCAAGCGGCCGGTAGCCCGTGCGCTCGACGACCTCGGCGATGCGCGCGCGGGTCTCGTCGGTCATGGCGCCGGGTGTGTTGTTGAGGTAGCGCGAGACGGTGGCCGGGCTCACGCCCGCCTCCTGCGCGATGTCTTTGATCCTTACGCGAGCCATGCGCGTGACCTCCTGCCAGCAAATCCAAACCGCACGCGAAAAATCACTGTATTTCTCGGTGGCGCAAGTATACAATATCGCCAAAGCAATGTAATCGATTTCGTAAATCGATTCCGTAAAGGTAACGGCAACGTTTTGGAGGTTCACATGAGCGACAAGCCCCTCGTACTTTCCTTTGGCGAGATCATGATGCGTCTTTCTCCCAAGGACCACTTGCGCCTTGAGCAGGCCACCGAGTTCGACGCCCGCTACGGCGGCGCCGAGGCCAACATGGCCGTCTCGCTGGCTTACCAGGGCGACAAGGCCGCCTACGTCTCGGTCGTGCCGGCCAACCGCATTGGCGATTGTGCCCTCCGCGGCCTGGTGGCCTACGGCGTCGACACCTCCCGCGTCGTGCGCGACGGCGACCGTCTGGGCACCTACTACTTCGAGCTGGGCGCTTCTCAGCGCGGCAACGGCTGCGTCTATGACCGCAAGTACTCCGCGATGAACCTGGCTTCCCACGAGGTCCTGGACTGGGACGCCATCCTCGACGGCGTCGAGGTCTTCTACGTGAGCGGCGTCACCCCCGCCGTCTCGGACGAGATGGCCGTCGCCTGCAAGGAGGCCCTGGTGGCCGCCCGCGCCAAGGGCATCAAGACCGTCTTTGACCTCAACTACCGCGGCAAGCTCTGGACGCCCGAGAAGGCCCAGTCGGTCGTGAAGGGCCTCATGCCCTACGTCGACGTCTGCATCGCCAACGACGAGGACGCCCCCTATGCCCTGGGCATGACCTGCGTCTCTGGCTCTTTGGCCCACGGCATCGAGGAGCGCGACTCCTACGTCGAGATGGCCCGCCAGATCTGCGCCGAGTACGGGTGCCAGACCGTGGCCTCCGTCGTGCGCAACGTTTCCAGCACCGAGCACTCCCAGTGGATGGGCATGCTTTACGTGGCCGAGGGCGACCAGCACTGGTTTAGCCCCATGCACGACGTCAACGTCCTTGAGGGCGTGGGCGGCGGCGACGCCTTCAACGCCGGCCTGCTGCACGCCATGCTGCACGACTACGACGGCCAGAAGACCATCGACTACGCCATCGCGGCCAGCGTCCTTAAGCTGTCGGTCCGCGGCGACGTCAACCTGGTGACCGAGGCCGAGATCGCCGGTGTCGCGGCCTCTGGCGGCGCCACCCGCGTGGCCCGCTAGTCGCAGCGCGCATCAAAGATTCAACCAATAACAAGGTCTTCTCGCCGCATTGGCAGATGGCGAGAAGACCCACCAAGAAAGGATTTGCCCATGTACGAGGATTTCTACGAGAAGCTCCACGAGCTGGCGATCGTGCCCGTCGTTGTTCTGGATAAGGTCGAGGACGCCGTTCCCATGGCCCGCGCGCTGGTCGCCGGCGGCATGCCCTCTGCTGAGGTGACCTTCCGCACCGCCTGCGCCGCCGAGTGCATCAAGGCCATGCACGACGAGGTACCCGAGATCTGCGTGGGCGCCGGCACCGTGCTTTCTGTCGAGCAGGTCGACGAGGCCGTGGCCGCGGGCGCCGCGTTCATCGTGAGCCCCGGCTTTGACGCCGAGGTCGTGGCCCACTGCATCGAGCTGGGCGTGCCCGTGCTGCCCGGCACCGTGACCCCCTCCGAGGTGACCGCCGCCCGCAAGCTGGGTCTTAACGTTACCAAGTTCTTCCCCGCAGCCCAGTACGGCGGCCTGAACACCATCAACGCCCTGTGCGCTCCCTTTGTGGGTCACCGCTTCATGCCCACCGGCGGCGTGAGCACGGCAAACGTCGAGGAGTACCTGTCCTCCAAGTCCATCATCGCCTGCGGCGGCACCTGGATGGTCAAGCCCGGTCTCTTTGCCAATGGCGACTTCACCCCGGTCACCGAGGCCTGCAAGGGCGCTATGGAGGCCGTTGCCCGCGTTCGCGGCTAGCCTAAACCGGC
>CAVEMP010000095.1:9573-10822 GCA_963616835.1 uncultured Oscillospiraceae bacterium
CCCTCGATGACGCTCACGCACCTAAAGGTGGGGATGGACGAGAAGACCTTCTCGCCGTCGACGCTCACCAAGTCAACGATGTAGCGGTCGGTGTCGGCCAGGTGCTGGATGCCGCCAATCACAGGCGTGGCGATCTTTCCGCTGGTCACAGGGGCCGCGAAGAAGTTCACGCACTCGACGCTCTGCTCGATGTGCAAAGGACGGCAGGTGCCGTCGGCCTGCTTGCGGTCGTAGTCGTAGACGCGGTAGGTGACGTCGCTTGACTGCTGGGTCTCTAGGATGACGGTGCCGCCCTTGATGGCGTGAATCGTGCCGGGGTCGATCTGGAAGAAGTCTCCGGGGTGGATGGGCACCTCGTTCAACAGCTCGCCCCAGCGGCCCTCGCCAACCATGGCGCGAAACTCCGCAGCGTCCTTCGCGCGCTGGCCCACGATGATGGTGCCGCCCTCCTTGCAGCCCAGCACGTACCAGCACTCCTTCTTGCCCAGCGAGCCGTTCTCGTGCTCGGCGGCGTAGACGTCGTCGGGGTGCACCTGCACCGAGAGGTCGTCCTTGGCGTCCAAAATCTTGATCAGCAGCGGGAACTCGCGGGCCTGCCCGCCGCGGCCGTCGGGCACCTGGCCAAAGACCTCGCGCGCCTCGTTCCACACCTGCGAGAGGAACTTGCCGTCAAACGCCCCGCCGTGCACGCGGCAGTCGCCGTTGGGATGTGCCGAGATGGCCCAGCACTCGCCGATAGGCCCGTCGGGGATGTCGTAGCCCCACTCGTCGGCAAGCTCGCGGCCTCCCCAGATCTTCTCGTGAAACACCGGCTCGAGGAAAATCAACTCATGAAACTGCTGCGACATTGCTGCTCCTTCGCCAAACGCAAGCACCTTTTCCTGCTGCACCGCCATTCTATTCGTTGGTGAGAAGCGATCGTCTGAGTTCGGTATTAAGGGAGGAATGCACCTAACATTTTGGGGTCGCTAACGCTCGTCGATCGCGCGACCTGCGCTAGGATGGTTGGCATGGATGTTAAAAATCTGACATATCGCGATTACGCCGAGTTCGCGCGGCTGCCGCTGGACAAGCTGGCGGTGCAGTGTGAGGTGCAGGCGTTTCACGCTGCGGGCCCGGGCGGGCAGTGCGTGAACACGACCGACTCGGCCGTGCGCACGGTGCATGTGCCCACCGGCATCACCGTAGTGAGCCGCGAGTCGCGCAGCCAGTACCGCAACCGGCAGCTTTGCCTGCAGAAGATCCGCGA
>CAVEMP010000096.1:0-3043 GCA_963616835.1 uncultured Oscillospiraceae bacterium
GCCGGGTTCCAACTGATTTAGGCTTCTTGGTCTTCTCGCCACCTGCCTGCGGTATTCTTCTTGGGTCCACGACAAATGGGGGAGGACTCATGAGCAACACGTACACGTTCTTTGCGCAGACCAGGGTTCTGTTTGGCGCCGGCAAGCTGAGCGAGTTGGGCGACCAGAAGCTGCCCGGCCGCCGCGCGCTCCTTGTTACCACCGGCGGCAAATCGGTGAAGGCCAATGGCTACTTGACCCGTGTCCAATCCGAGCTTGACCGCGCGGGCGTGAGTCACGTGTTGTTCGACCGTATTGAGCCCAACCCGCTGCGCCAGACGGTCAACGCGGGTGCCCGTCTGGCCTATGACGAGGGCTGCGACTTTGTGGTGGCACTGGGCGGCGGCTCGGTCATGGACGGGTGCAAGGGCATCTGCGCCGCGGCTGCAAACGTGGCTGTTGGGGCAGACGGCGTGGCCGTGCCCCGCGATATCTGGGATTTTGTGATGGGCGGCACCGCCAAGGGCCTGCCCATCGAGAGCGACCCGCTGCCGCTGGTGTGCGTGACCACCACCGCGGGCACGGGATCTGAGGTGGACGCCGGCGCCGTCATCTCTTTTGAGGAGACCGACGAGAAGCTGCGCCTGGGTGACCCGCGCCTTCTGCCCGTGCTGGCCGTCGTGGACCCTGAGCTCATGCTTACCGTGCCCGCGCGCCTGACGGCGTTCCAGGGTTTCGACGCGCTTTTCCACAACGTGGAGTGCTACATCGCCAACAACCACAACTTCATGGGCGACATGATATGCCGCGAGGGCATCGAGCGTGCGTCGGCCTCGCTTGCCGCTTGCGTGAACGACGGCAGCAACATCGACGCCCGTAGTGAGCTGGCCTTTGCCAACACCCTGGGAGGCTACGCCATGGTGTGCAGCGGCTGCTGCGGCTGTCACGGCACCGAGCACGGCATGAGCGCTCACCACCACGACCTGCCCCACGGTGCCGGCCTTATCATGATCGCCCACGCCTACCACGCCCACATGATCGCCGCCCACGCCTGTGACGAGCGCTACGTCAACATGGCTCGTTTCATGGGGCACGCGGATGCCCAGAAACCCGAGGATTTTCTCACCGCCTTGGACTCGTTGTTTGAGGCCTGCGGCATGGCCGACCTTAAGATGAGCGACTGGGGCATCACGCAAGACGAGCTTTCTGACATCGCGGCCAATGCGCTGGACACCAACGCGGCCCTGTTTGGGCACGACCCGGCGCCGCTTTCGCATGCCGACGTGCTGGCGATTTTGGAGGCCAGCTGGAAGTAGCGGCGGGCGCGAGTGCCGCGGTCTTCTCGCCGTGGCCTTGTGACTGCAATCAACTGATAACACGACGGTAGCCCGCTGGTCTTTTGCGCGGGCTATTCTCGCTTTGGCTGTATGCGTTGCTTAGGAAGAGGAGTTATGGCTCAAGCTAAAACCAAGACCACCCAGACCAAGACCACGGCTCAGGTTCTTGTCGACTGCCTGCAGGCAGAAGGCGTGGACACCATTTTTGGCATTCCCGGCGAGGAGAACCTCGACCTGATGTTTGCCATCAAAGAGGCAGGGATTCACTTTATCCCTACTCGCCACGAGCAGGGCGCGGCGTTTATGGCCGATGTTTATGGCCGCCTGACGGGGCACGCCGGCGTGTGCTTGGCGACCTTGGGGCCGGGTGCCACCAACCTGGTTACGGGCGTGGCCGACGCTTTTTTGGACGGCGCCCCGCTGGTGGCCATCACCGGGCAGGTCTCGAGCGAGCTTATGCAGTTCACGAGCCACCAGTACCTGGACTTAAGCTCGATGTTTGCGCCTATCACCAAGCGCTCGAAGATCGTCATGAGGCCCGACACGATCTCTGAGATCTGCCGCCTGGCCTTCAAGTACGCCGAGAGCGGCAAGCCCGGCGCCACGCACATCGACTTTCCCAAGAACATCGCGCACATGCCCAGCCCGGCAAAGCCGCTGCGTCGCCAGCAGGCGCCCGCACAGTACGCCGACCCCGCCTCGGTCATGCGAGCGGCCGAGCTTATCTCGCAGGCAAAGAACCCCGTGATCTTGGCCGGCGCCGGAGCTGTTCGAGGCAAAGCGGCCCAGGCAGTGACCACCATGGCCGAGCGCCTGCACATCCCGGTGGTTCAAACTATGATGGCCAAGGGCATCATTCCCTGTGACAACCCCTACAGCTTGGGCGTCGTGGGCATCCCGCAGCATGATTACATTATTGATGCGTTTGACATGGCCGATTTGGTCATTGGCGTAGGCTACGACCTGGTTGAGTGCGCGCCCAAGAAGTGGCACACGCACGAGATGACGATCATCAACGTGGCCGCGCTGCCCACCGATGTCAACCAGGAGTACGACCCCGAGGTCGAGGTCGTGGGTGACCTTTCTGACAGCATCTACCAGATTTTGCGCTCGGCCACGCGCGAGGACAAGCCCGAGCCGGTCGAGATGCTGGCCGTGGGCCAGCGCCTGCGCGACGAGTTTGCCGGGCTGGCGGCCGACGATTCGTTCCCAATGAAGCCGGCCCGCATCATCGCCGACATGCGCAAGGTCATGGGTCACTCGGACATTTTGGTGTCTGACGTGGGTGCGCACAAGATTTGGATCGGCCGTGAGTACCCCTGCTACGAGCCCAACACCTGCCTGATATCCAACGGTTTTGCTTCGATGGGCTTTGCGGTGCCGGGCGCCTTTGCGGCCAAGCTGCTGTATCCCCAAAAACGCGTGCTGGCGGTTTCTGGCGACGGCGGCTTCCTCATGAACTCGCAGGAGCTCGAGACCGCGGTGCGCGAGCACGTGCCGTTTGTCACCTTGCTGTGGGAGGACTCGCACTACGGCCTGATCAAGTGGAAGGAAGAGGAGCAGTTTGGCGACGTCTTTGGCGTCGAGTTTTCAAACCCCGACTTCAAGGCCTACGCCGAGTCCATGCACTGCCACGGCTACCGCGTCGAGTCCACCGAGGAGCTTATCCCCACGCTCGAGAAGGCGTTTGCCAACACCGATGCCCCCAGCGTCGTGGTGGTCCCCGT
>CAVEMP010000097.1:0-1667 GCA_963616835.1 uncultured Oscillospiraceae bacterium
TGCTGCAGCTTGCGGCCACGATGCCGCTCAACCAGTGCCTGTTGATCGCCTCGGAGCTCTTTGGGACTTACTCGCCCTGGCGGGCGCCGCGGGCCTTCGCCGATTGGCTCGAGTCGCGTCTTCAGAGCGCGAGCGGCCGCTGGCTGGCGGCTGGGCGCGACGGTTGGTCGCCCTGCGTCATCGGCGGCAGGCTGCACGACCTGTGGGGCCGCGAGCCACTGGTCACGGCCGGCTCGCTTAGGGCGACGGCGGCGCTCAGCGAGTCGCCGCGCGGCCGCGCCCGCGCGCTCAAGTTGGCCGAGCTGGTGGTGCCCGGGGCGGCGTCGCCCCTCGAGTCGAAGGCCGGCCTTTTGCTCGCACTGCCCAAGACCTACGGCGGGCTGGGGCACACGGGCATGGTCCATAACCACGAGGTCCTTTTGGGCGGCGGGTCGCGGGTGCTCGCCGGGCGTCGCCGCTGCTACTGCGACCTGTATTGGGACGAGGGCGTCGACCTCGAGGTTCAGAGCAAGATGGCCCACGACAACGAGTCCTCGTTCCTCTCGGACTCCGAGCGCACGGCGGCCCTCCTGGGCGACGGCATAGCGGTGCTGCCCGTGACGGCCGCGCACCTGGGCGACCGCGCGAAGCTGCTGCGGGTGTCCGAGACCCTGGCCATGCTGCGCGGCGTCAAGGCGCCTGTGCTCTCGCCGCGCCAGGAGGCCCGCGCCCAGAAGCTCTTCGACGACCTCAACGCCCTCTCGGGCGACTGCCTTGAGAAAAAACGTCACAAGTGTGCCAACGAAATCAAATAGGGCGAGTATCGGCCCACTTTGTGAAAAGAAAACAGCAGGTCAGGGACCTGCTGTTTTCTTGGCTACTCGGACATCCCGATTTCGTTGGCACATTTGTCGCGTATTTGATTTTGGGAATGGTTCGGGGCACGAATTTGGCGCGGGATGTGGAACAATGGGCGGGTTGCGGGCGCGCGAAGAGGGGAGAGAAGCGGTGATTTTGTCGTTGGCGCCGATGGAGGGCGTGACGGGGCATGTGTTTCGCCGGGTTCATGCCGAGTGCTTTGGCAAGATGGACCGCTACTACACGCCGTTCCTCACGCCGCCGCGCGCAGGCTCGGCCTCGTTTGGCAAGCGCGACCGCAAGGAGGTCGATGCGGCCTACAACCAGGGGCTCAATGTGATTCCGCAGGTGCTTACCAGGCGCGCCGACGAGTTTTTGTGGGCTGCGGGGCTGCTGCGCGACCTGGGGTTTAGCGAGGTGAACCTCAACCTGGGCTGTCCCTCGGGCACGGTGGCCTCGAAGGGCAAGGGCTCGGGCTTCCTGGGCCGCCCCGATGAGCTGCGCGCCTTTTTAGCCGAGATATGCGAGCGCTCGCCGCTGCCGGTCTCGGTCAAGACCCGCGTGGGCGTCGAGTCGGACGACGAGTTCGAGCAGATCCTAGCCCTCTACCGCGAGTTTCCCCTGGTAGAGCTTATTGTTCACCCGCGCGTCCAGGCAGATCTTTATCGCGGCGTGCCGCGCCAGGCCCTCTACGGCCAGGCCCTGGAAACCTGTCTCTTTCCGGTTGCGTACAACGGCGATATCGCGATGCCGGCCGACTTCGACGCCCTGGTCGAGGCCTACCCCGCGACTCGCCATGTCATGTTGGGCCGCGGTGTGGTGGCAGACCC
>CAVEMP010000097.1:2002-9612 GCA_963616835.1 uncultured Oscillospiraceae bacterium
CCCCGATTGTAAGCCCGCAGGTAAACGGCCTAAACGCAGAGAATTGTAAGCCCAAGTAAGCCAAATGTAAGCCGTAGTCAGCGCCCCGTAAGCCATCCCCTTTGCACGCCTGAAAGCCCCCGGAAACAACCTAGCATCCTTCCTGACACGGACGAGCGGCCCCACGACAAGCCGCCCGCCCAACCCTTTGGAAGGAGATCCATGTCCGAGCTCTCTAGCGTTTCCCGTCGTCAGTTCCTCACCGCGACCTGCGGCTTTGCCGCCGCCGTGGCCGGCCTCGGCCTCGTTGGCTGCGGTGGTTCCTCCAGCTCCGCCTCCGACTCCACCGAGAAGGCCGCCTCGATCACCGGCACCGTGAACTGCTCCGGCGCGACCTCGTTCCAGAAGCTCGTCGAGTCCGCCGCCGCCAAGTTCGAGGACGCCTACCCCGACGTGACCGTCGCCATCACCGGCGGCGGCTCGGGCCAGGGCCTCTCTGACGTCAAGGACGGCAAGGCCCAGATCGGCCGCTCCGACGTCTTTGCCGAGGAGAAGCTCGCCGCCACCGACGCCGCCAAGCTCACCGACTACACCGTGGCCGTCGTGGGCATGGGCCCCATCGTCAACTCCAAGGTCGACGTCGACGACCTCACCACCGAGCAGCTCAAGGGCATCTTCACCGGCAAGATCACCGATTGGTCCGAGGTAGGCGGCACCGCCGGCAAGATCCAGGTCATCGAGCGCAAGGCCGGCTCCGGCACCCGCGCCACCTTCGAGGCCGCCGTCTTAGGTGGCGAGAAGGCCCCCGACGACTTTGCCCCCGTGGCCGAGGAGGACTCCTCGGGCACCGTTGTCGAGAAGATCCAGGCGACCGACGGCGCCATCTCTTACCTGGCCTTCTCCTACTTTGACGACACCAAGTTCAAGGCCCTGAAGGTCGACGGCGTTGAGCCCAAGGCCCAAAACGTCGCCAGCGGCGCGTTCAACATCTGGGCCTACGAGCACATGTACACCGCGGCCGATGCCGACGAGGCCACCCAGGCCTTCATCGACTTCATGATGTCCGACGAGGTCCAGGGCTCCCTGGTCGAGGAGGAGGGCTTCATCCCCGCCTCTGACATGAAGGTCACCAAGGACGCCAAGGGCAACGTCACCACCAAGTAGCTCTCTCTTCCCGCATGGTGGAAGGCCAAGACCTTACGTTTTGGCCCTCCACCCTTTCTCTGTTGAAAGGGGCATTTGCCCAATGGCAAAAACACTGTTGCCAAAACGCCGCCTAGAGAACGTGGGCCTCACCATCACCGGTGCCTGCGTCGCCCTGGTCGCCGTCATCGTGGTCACCTTGATCGTGATGGTCGCCCAGCAGGGCCTCTCGGCGTTCTTTGTCGACAAGATCAGCATCGTCGACTTTCTCACCGGGACCAGCTGGGTCCCCTCCGACGGCAAGTACGGCGCCCTGCCGCTCATCGTCACCTCCTTTGGCGTCATGGTCCTCTCGACCCTCTTCACCCTGCCCATCGCCCTGGGCAGCGCGATCTTTGTTGTGGAGGTCCGCCCCGGCTTTGGCCGCAAGGTCTTTCAGCCGCTGGTCGAGCTGCTGGTAGGCATCCCGTCGGTCGTCTATGGCCTGATCGGCCTCACCGTTGTGAACGCCGCCATGCGCGCGATCTTTGGCGAGGCCGCGGGCACCGGCGCGGGCATCCTCTCGGGTGCCATCGTGTTGGCCGTCATGATCTTGCCCACGGTGACCACGCTTTCGATCGACGCCTTGGCCGCCGTCCCCAACCAGTACCGCGAGGGCTCCTATGCCCTGGGCTGTACCCGCTGGCAGACGGTCTACCACGTGGTCTTGAAGTCGGCCCTGCCCTCTCTTATGACCGCCGTCATCCTGGGCATGACCCGAGCCTTTGGCGAGACCCTGGCCGTCCAGATGGTCATCGGCGGCGTCGAGAAGATCATGCCCGCGGGCCTGCTCTCTCCGGCCGCAACCTTGACGACGGCCCTTACCTCGGGCTTTGCCAACGCGACCACCGGCTCGGTCCAGTACCACGCGCTTTGGGCCCTGGGCCTTCTGCTCATGGGCATGAGCCTGCTCTTTATCCTGATCATCCACCTCATTGGCTCGAAGGGGGCGAAGGACCGTGGATAGCGCTTCTGATTTCGCGGCCGCAAAGAAGGACGCCGGCGAGAAGACCGCGCAGGTCGCGCCCGCCGCGACCCCGGCCGCCGCGCCCGCCAGCGCCCTCGACCTGGGCATCGACCTGGACGCCCACGCCGCCAAGATCGGCCGCCAGGACCGCGTGGCCACCGGCATCCTGACCGTCGTCGTCGCCTTTGTCCTGGCCCTTCTCGCCGCCATCGTAGGCTTCATCCTGGTCCAGGGCCTGGGTCGCGCCCTGACCCCGGGCTTCCTTACCACCGCACCCACCGCTACCCAGAACCCCGGCATCTCCAGCGAGCTCTTCGACAGCTTCTACATGCTGGTCATCACCCTGCTCATCAGCGTGCCCATCAGCCTGGGCGCGGCCATCTTCCTGGTCGAGTACGCGCCCGACAACTGGGTGACCAAGGCCGCCTCGACCGCGATCGAGACCCTCTCGAGCCTGCCGTCGATCGTCGTGGGCATGTTCGGCAGCCTCTTCTTTGTCGTGACCCTGGGCTGGGGCATCTCGATCATCGCGGGCGCCATGGCCCTCACCATGTTCAATATCCCCATCCTGGTGCGCGTCATCCAGCAGGCCCTGGAAGACGTCCCCAAAAGCCAGCGCGACGCCGGCCTTGCCATGGGCCTCACCCGCTGGGAGACGACCCTGCACGTTCTTCTCCCCGCGGCCATGCCCGCCATCGTGACCGGCATCGTCATCTCGGCCGGGCGCGTCTTTGGCGAGGCAGCGGCGCTGATCTTCACCTCGGGCTCGGCCGCGGTCAACATCAACTTTGCAAGCACCAACCTGGCAAGCCCGCGCAACCCCTGGAACATCTTCCGTCCCGCCGAGACTCTGGCCGTCCACATATGGAAGCTCAAGATGGAGCCCTCGCCCGGCAACGACGCCATTGTCTGGGGCACTGCGGCGGTGCTGATCATCTGCGTGCTTCTCTTCAATGTTTTGGCGCGCGTGGCCGGCAAGGCCCTGGCCAAGAAGATGACGAGCGAGTAGGGACAAATGCCTATGAACAACACGCACATCCATGGTGAGGCGCAGGCCCCTTTGAAGCACCTGCTAGAGACCCGCGACGTCACCGTCAAGTACAACCTTAATCACGAGGCCTTGCACCCCACGAGCTTGGCCTTTGACGCGGGCATGGTGACCGCCTTGATCGGCCCTTCCGGCTGCGGCAAGTCGACCTTCCTGCGCTGCTTGAACCTCATGAACATCGAGATTCCTCGCTGTGTGGTGGGAGGCCAGATCATCTACCACGACCACAACATCAACACGCGCGCAGAGAACCTCTTTGAGCTGAGAAAATCCATTGGCATGGTCTTTCAACAGCCCACCCCGTTTCGCAAGTCGATTCGCGAGAATATCCTCTTTGCGCCCAAGCGCCACGGCCGTGTGGCCGGAAAGGACGAGGCCGACGAGCTTGTCGAGACGAGCTTGCGCCAGGCGGCCCTGTGGGACGAGGTCAAGGACAAGCTCGACCGCAGCGCTCTTGCGCTTTCTGGCGGCCAGCAGCAGCGCCTGTGCATCGCCCGTACCCTGGCGATGAAGCCCGACGTGGTTCTCTTTGACGAGCCGTGCTCGGCGCTTGACCCCATCTCGACCTTTGCGGTCGAGGAGACGATCCGCGACATCGCCGACTCGGGCATCTGCGTGGCCATCGTCACGCACAACATGGAGCAGGCCACGCGCGTCTCGGATTACACCGCGTTTTTCTACGTGGGCGACATGATCGAGTACAACACCACGCGCCAGATCTTTGGCAACCCCAAGGACCAGCGCCTGGTCGACTACCTTACGGGAAGGTTCGGTTAAGCGATGGGCATGGATAAAGAGTTCAACCAACAAGACCACCGCAGCATCGACGACGCCCCGGTTGCCATCAACGTGCGCGACTTCGACCTGTACTACGGCGATTTCCAGGCCTTGAAGAAGATCAATCTCCAGATCCCGCAGAACCGCGCGACGGCTTTCATCGGCCCTTCCGGCTGCGGCAAGTCGACCCTGCTGCGCACTTTTAACCGCATGTGCGACTTTGTCGAATCGGTGCGCACCGAGGGCACGATTGAGTTTTGTGGCCGCGACATCTTCTCGTGCGACGCCAACGCCCTGCGCGTCCACGTGGGCATGGTCTTCCAGCACCCCAATCCCTTTCCCATGAGCATCCGCGACAACGTGCTGTACGGGCCCGCGCGCATGAAGCGCTTGTCTCGCCAAGAAGGCGACGCGATCGTCGAGGAGTGCCTTACCCGCGCGGCCCTTTGGGACGAGGTCAAGGACAAGCTCGACAAGAGCGGCCTAGGCCTTTCGGGCGGCCAGCAGCAGCGCCTGTGCATCGCGCGCGCCCTGGCAACCAACCCCGAGGTCCTGCTTATGGACGAGCCCACGAGCGCCCTTGACCCCATCTCGACCTTGCAAGTCGAGCAGCTCATGGGCGAGCTTGCGGTCGACCACACCGTGGTCGTCGTCACCCACAACATGCAACAGGCCACCCGTATTGCCGATAAGACCTGTTTCTTCTACCTGGGCCAGCTGATCGAGGCCGGCCCCACCAAGGACCTCTTCTCCAACCCCCAGTGCCAGCGCACGCAAGAATATCTCTCAGGAAGGTTCAGCTGATGGTTGTACAGACCCGCACCAAGTTCTCCAAGCAACTTAACGACATCGAGGAGCTTATCGGCCGCCTGCAAGAGAAGTGCGTCGCCGACGTGCGCGGCGCGGGCCTTGCCGCCACCGGCGATAAGGGTGCCCGCGAGGGCGTGGCCGGCGGCCGCAAGGTCGAGGACCGCCTGCGCAGCTCCATCGAGGACTCCTGCCTTGACGCGATGCTTCTGCAGCAGCCGCTTATTGGCGACGACCTGCGCCTGGTTTCGGGCGCCTTCCGCATTGTGAGCGACCTGTCCCACATCGACAGCATGACCCGCGACGCCGTGTTTCTCGTCGAGGAGGTGCCCCAGAAGACCTGCGCCAAGTACTCCGCCGAGTTCACCGAGATGAGCGAGACCTGCGCCGATATGGTCGACAAGGCCGTGCGCGCCTTCCTTGAGTGCGACGTCGAGCTGGCGCAGGAGGCCATCGAGGCCGACGACCGCGTGAACGCGCTTTACGGCCAGACGGCCGACAAGCTCTTGACGCTCATCCACGACGGCAAGGCCTCGGCGCGCTTCTTGCCCGAGCTGCTGATGATCGCCAAGTACTTCGAGCGCATTGGCGACCTTGCCAAACGAGTTGCGGCTTGGGCTATCTTCCGCGTGACCGGTGAGCATAAAATTGAGGAAAAGGCATCTCAGCAGATCGATTCCGAGCAGTAGGGAATTTGGCACATGGCAGCATCAGGCGTGGTCTACTACGTAGAAGACGACAAAAACTTGCGCGAGCTCACGGTTTATGCCCTGGGCCAGGGCGGCATCGAGGCGCGCGGCTGCGCAGACGACGCGGAGTTTCGCCGCGCCTGCGCCGAGCGCTTGCCCGACGCGGTTCTTCTCGACATCATGCTGCCCGACGCCGATGGCCTGGAGATCTTGGCCCGCGTTCGCAAGACGCCGGGCCTCTCCAACGTGCCGGTGATGATGCTTACCGCCAAGGACACCGAGCTAGATAAGGTGCGCGCGCTGGACTCGGGCGCAGACGACTACCTGTCAAAGCCCTACGGCATGATGGAGATGGTCAGCCGCACGCGCGCGCTTTTGCGGCGCGCCGGGCGCGAGGCCGTCCAAGAACAGGCGACCTGCGTCACTGTGGGCGACGTCTGCGTGTGGCCCGACCGCCGCGAGGCCACGGTCGCGGGCGCCGAGGTGTCGCTTACCATGCGCGAGTTCGACCTGCTTGAGTTTTTGATGAAGTCGCCGGGCGTCGTCTTTTCTCGCGAGACCCTGCTGCAGCGCGTCTGGGGCTGGGACTTTGACGGCGGAAGCCGCACCGTTGACGTGCATATCCAGCAGCTTCGCGCTAAGCTGGGGGACGCCGCCGAGTTGATCGAGACCGTGCGCGGCGTTGGGTACCGAATTCGAGGATAGGCGGTCTTTTGGGACGCGACGCAGGTAGAGGGGCCGAGAAGAACGCCCGGCACGGGGAGGGCGGCAAGCCCGCAAAGGCCGCAAAGCCCACCAAGGTCTCGCTTTCGCACAACATGTTCGTGGCCCTTGTGGCCGCCTGCACCGCCGTGGCCATTGCGGTCACGGCGGCTTCTGCCTACGTCTACGAGCGGGCCTTCTTGGACGACGAGCACGACCAGCTGGCCGCCGAGTGCCAGACGCTCGTCTCGCTGCTTGACCAGACAGACGACGACCCGCAGGTCCTGGCCTCGCTTTCGATGGGCACGACGCGCGTGACGCTGATTTCGCCCGACGGCACGGTGACCTACGACAGCACGGCCGCGGCGTCGACCCTGCCCAACCACGCCGACCGACCGGAGTTTGTGGCCGCGCTGGCAGACGGCACGGGGTCTTCCGAGCGCTCGAGTGAGACGGTGGGCTACGTGAGCCTCTACGACGCGCGGCGCCTGGAGTGCGGAGACGTGCTGCGCTTGTCTGTCGACCGGGCGGGCGCGGTGAGCTTCTTGGCCCGCGACCTGGTGGTCTTGGCCACGCTGGCAGTTGTTGTGATCGCGGCGAGCTGGGTTGTCTCGCGCACGCTTGCGCGCCGTTTTGTGCGGCCCATCTTGGAGATCGACCCGGCGTCCGAGAAGGCAAAGTCTCCCTATCAAGAGCTTGACCCGCTGGTCAGCCGCCTAAACGAGCAGCACGCCGAGCTGATGGAGCGCATGAGCGCCATCCAGGACGCCGATGACATGCGCCGCGAGTTCACGGCCAACGTGACGCACGAGCTCAAGACACCCATCGCGTCGATCTCTGGCGCGTCGGAGCTTATCCGCGACGGCATTTGCAAGCCCGATGACGTGCAGGAATTTGCCGGGCGCATCTACGGAGACGCGCAGCGGTTGTCTGCATTGGTGTCCGACATCCTTATGCTGTCGAAGCTCGACGAGACCGAGCGGGCGGGGGAGCGCGATGCCCTGTTTGGCCCCAACAACCAGGTGGATCTTCTCACCGTGGCCCAAGACGTCAAGAGCCGCCTTGCCGGCAAGGCGCAGCGCCATGAGGTGTCGTTGCGGGTAGAGGGCGTGCCCTCGGTCATTCAGGGCAATGCGCACCTGCTAGACGAGCTGGTGAGCAACCTGGTAGAGAACGCGATTCGCTACAACCGGCCTGGCGGCACGGTGCACGTGTGGGTGCTGCCGGTGGGTGGGCATCCCACCATCCGCGTGCGCGACAACGGTATTGGCATCCCGGCCGACGCGCAGCAGAAGGTCTTCGAGCGCTTTTACCGCGTGGACAAGGGCCGCAGCCGCGACATGGGCGGTACCGGCTTGGGCCTGGCCATCGTCAAGCACGCCGCTGCCTTCCACGACGCCCAGGTCAACCTCAAGAGCCAGCTTGGCGAGGGCACCACGATCACGGTGACGTTCCCGTA
>CAVEMP010000097.1:9957-17515 GCA_963616835.1 uncultured Oscillospiraceae bacterium
GTTTTTCTCAGCACAAGCTCGGCTAAGACCGAGACGCCCAGGCCTTGCTCGACCATCGAGAGAATCGAGTAGTCGTCGTGCATACGAAGGCGCACGCGCGGCGTGAGGCCCTGGGCGCTAAAGGCTTCGAGGGGCTCGCTGTAGTCGCCCTCTTCGAGCAACAGGAAGTCCTGCGCGGCCAGCTGCTCCAAGGTGACGTGGTCCTGTTTGGCCAGGGGGCTGTCTTTGGGCACAACGGCGTGAAACTCGCCGCTTTTGACCGGCAGGGTGGGCATCGACCGCACTGCGGCCGGGTTCACGAAGCCAAAGTCAACTCTGCCTTCGCGCACCCACTCTGGGATGCTTGTGTAGTCGCCCTGGTGAAGGACGACCTGCACCCCGGGGTGGTCTTGCCAAAAGCGGCGGATGACCTGCGGCAACCAGTGGCACGAGACGCTCGAGATGCAACCGATCCGCACCAGGCCGCGCTCCAGGCCGCGGACCTCATCGGCCGCGCGGCGCATCGCAAGGTATTGCTCGACGGAGCTTTGGATGGGGGCCAGCAGCTGGGCCCCTTCCGGCGTGAGCGAGACGCCCGTGCGTGACCGCCGCAGCAGCTTGACCTGCAGCTCCTTCTCTAGCGAGGCGATCATCTGGCTTAGGGCGGGCTGCGTGTAGCCCAAGAGGGCCGCTGCCTTGGTGAAGCTGCCCGTCTCGAGCACCTTGAGAAATGCGATGTAGCGTTCCATCTATATAAGCCCCCTGCATGCGTGCATGCCAAACATCAATTTCACTTATGCGTCAACCACTTCAATAATAGGGGATGGTAGTCAAGAAGAAAGGGGTGTCGCATGGATACGGCCTCGTTTGCCCGTGGGGCAAGAAGCGCCGGGCCGGTTTGCCTGGGCGTTGTTCCCGTGGGCATCTCGTTTGGGCTTATCGCCCTGCAGTCTGGGCTTGACCAAGCGCAGGCGGTTGCGATGTCTGCCCTGGTGATGGCCGGCTCGGCACAGTTGATGGCCGTGAGCATGTTGGGGGCGGCGGCGCCCGCGGCGATCATCCTCGCGGTCTTTCTCGTCAACCTTCGTCACTTTGTGATGGGAAGCGCCGTAATGGAGCGGCTGAGAAGGGCCCCGCTGGGTCTTAAACTGCTGTCCTCGTTTGCCTTGTGCGACGAGTCGTTTGCGGTCTTCTCGCTTTCTGGCGGCGGGGACGTGTGGTTCTTATTGGGGGCAAACACGGCGCTTTACCTGGTGTGGGTTGGCTCGACGGCGGTCGGAGCGTTTGTGGGTGACTTCTTGCCGGAGTTTGTGGCCAAGGGTTTTGGCGTGGCGTTTTATGCGTCGTTTTTGGCCCTGTTGGCGCCAGTGGCAAAGGGGTCGCGGGCGGTGGCCGGGCTAGTGGTCCTTACGGCGGCGGTAAGCACGGCGTTGGGTTGTGTGTTGCCGTCGAGCTGGGCGGTGATCGTCGCCATGGTGGGCTGCGCCTGGGCCGCGACCTATTTTGCGGAAGGAGACGCATCGTGAGCGTGGGTGAGGTGTACGCCCTGATTGCGGCGATGGCGTTGGTCACCTACGTGCCGCGCGCCCTGCCTGCAGTTTTGATGGGTCGTTTTGCGTTGGGCGAGAGGGCTCGTCGCTTTCTTGAGCTGCTGCCCTATTCGGCGCTTGCGGCACTGGTGTTTCCCGGCGTGTTTTGCGTCGACGCAACTCGGCCGGCGGCGGGCGCGGCCTGCGCGCTTTTGGCGGCTATCCTGGCCTGGCGCGGGCGCCCCATAATCGTGTGCACCGTTGCGGCGGTGAGCCTCAACTGTGTACTCTACCTGTTGGTTTAGGTTTGGCAAGGCTGTTTGGAAGAGGGGCTTGGATATGGAACAGTTTGTGGTGGACGCCTTTACGAACAAGGTCTTTGGCGGAAACCCCGCCGCGGTCTGTGTGCTGGACGCGTGGCCCAAAGACCAACTGATGCAAAGCATCGCCGCAGAAAACAACCTTTCCGAGACCGCGTTTGCCGTGCGTGAGGGCGATGTTTGGCGGCTTCGCTGGTTCACGCCTGGGGGAGAGATCGAGTTGTGCGGTCATGCGACGCTGGCCACGGCTTTTGTCTTGTCACGCTATGTTGAGCCGGGTCTTGCGCGGGTCGAGTTCGAGACCTTGAGCGGTCGTCTTACGGTGGATACCTCGGGCGACGAGCTGGCGATGGACTTTCCGTCCTTTGACCTGGTGCCCGTTGAGGTAAGCGGAGCCATGGAGCGGGCCTTGGGCGTGAGTCCTGTCGAGGCTTACCTGGGCGCCGATTTGGTCTGTGTGCTTGCCGGCGAGCAGCAGGTGCGTGAGCTATGTCCCGACCTGGGGCTTATTGGGCAGCTTGACGGCTTGGGTGTGCACGTCACGGCAAAGGGGGAGTCCTTTGATTGTGTGACGCGCAGTTTCTTTCCTAAGTTGGGCGTGGCCGAGGACCCTGTTTGCGGCCGGGGACACTGCCATGTGGTGCCCTACTGGGCCTCTGAGCTGGGTAAACGTGAGCTTTTGGCCTACCAGGCGTCCGCTCGTGGGGGCGTCTTGCGCTGCGTCTACGGCGGCGGGCGCACCACCCTGTGCGGCCACGCGGCCCTCTTCTCCCGCGCGCAGCTCTTTGTTTAGGCTTGTCCGTTAAGGAAAAACACGATATTGGGAAGCCGAACCGGCGTCGAGAGGGCTGACGGCGTTTTTGAGCTTTTGCCAACTGGGGTTTTGTTGGCCGCGAGGCGAGGAAACTCGCTTTGTGGCGGTTCGGCTTCCCAATATCGTAAATTGCGTTTGGCAGCAGGCCGGATTAGACCGTGGGGATGGTGACGACGGCGGTGAAGAAGCCGTCTGCCTGTTGGGTCTCAAAGGTGCCGTTGTGGCGGGCGGCCAGGGCGGCAACGATGCCGGTTCCCCAACCATGCGCAGGTAGATTGACCAGATCGAGGTTGGTCGCGCGACGGGCGGGCTTGACGGCGACGTGCGGGTCGCACGTGTTTTCTACCTTGATGACAAGAAACGCGCGCTCTTGGCGGGCGGCTGCAGTGATGCGGCGGTCGCGCCCGGCGGGCAGATTTGCGCAGGCGTTCATGGCGTTGTCGATGAGATTGCCCAGGATGGCACAGGCTTCAAGGTTGGGGACGCACAGGTCCTCGCCCAGGCCAATGCGCAGGTCAAGGGTGATGTCGGCGTTTTCGCAGGCCGCAAGCTTGCTCTGCAGCAGGGCATCGACGGCGGCGTTTCTGCACAGGTGGCTGCCGCGGGTGGGGATGGCTTGTTCGGCGCTGTCTAGCGCGGCACGGGCCGCGTCGACGTCGCCGGCCTCAAGCAGGTCTGCCACCTGCGTAAACTGCGTGTGCAATTGCGCGCGGTGGGCGTCGAGGTCGGCTTGCCCGGCGCGGGAGCGCTCGAGGTGTTCCCGCTGTGCCGAGAGCTGCGACTCTGCGGCGGTGGCCAGCCCCGTTGCCTCTTTGGCGCTCTCGGCCGCGGCAAGCCCACGGGCCAACAGCGGGTCAAGGGCCGCCTGGATAATGCCCAAGGCAGATATTGCCAGCGACACAACAACAGCGTCGGCGTAGACGCTCGCGGCAATCGCGGCATAGACAACGATAGCTGCCTGAGCTGCGGGAACAAGCATGTAAACCAGCTTCTTGCGCGCCTCAAGCCCGCTCAGGCGTTGCCACAAAAAGACGCCCGATGCCACCAGCGCCGCCGTGGCCGCGCAGGCCAAAATCACGTGCGCGTTCATCGGCCGCCACCGCCTGCGACCTCGACGTCGGCCCCGTCACCGTACTCGTCCGCCAGTGCCCGAGCGTACGCAAGCGCCGCGTCCTTCTCGCCAGCATCCACAAGGCCCCGCAACACGCCAATGTGGTTCCTGGCGTCGTGGCGCAGGCGAGCGGCTCGCGTGGCCTGGGCCTCAAGCTTGGCGTAGCTGGCCAGGCACGCGTCGATCTGGCGCTCAAGCGCGGCGGCCCGCTCCCGCTCCTGGGCCTCTTGCCGCGCCAAAACGATGGCCCGCAGGGCTAAGACGTTGACGGCCAAACACGCGACGGCAAGCAAGACGATGGGCGCTAACAGCGCCGTGTCTGCCGGAAAACAGCTGACGCCCATCGTGAGCAGCATCGCCATCGAGACAAACCCTGCCGGCATCACCCACGCGGCCAGTCGCGCCGCTCCGGGCATCTGGCTTGCCGCGATTCCGCGCGTGACGGGCGCCAAAAGCCGCGCAAGTCCCAGCACGCAGGCCATGTCCAGGACCTGCACAGACACGACGGCCCAGGGATTCGCCGCGATCGCCGCCGCGTCGTTTATCGCCCCGCCAAACAGCAAGACGTAGGCCGCAGACCCAACGACCTCGCCCAGCACGGCGATCGACAGGCACATAAACGCCGCAAGCCCTCGCATCGCCGCCCCGCGCACTCGGCAAAAAGCCGCAGGAAAAACGATAAAGAGAAAGACAACGGCGAGCGCGGCGGCCACGTTTTGGCTCACAATGCCCAGATCCGGCAAGAAGACGACGACCGTAAAGAGCGCCCAATACAGCACCGGTCGACGGATGCCCACCAGCCGGCACGGCACCCAGCCAAGGCACAGGCTTACCGCGTGCTTCATCGCCCAGTAGACAAGCGTCCCGTCCATCTTGGCCGCCCGGGGCTAAAGCTCGCGGCCCACGTGCAGCGTGAACGCGCGCAGCAGGTCCTTGCGGCAGCGCTGGCTCACGGGCAGGAGGGTGCCATCGGTTAAGACCAGCTCACTGGCGCGAATCGCCTCGACGCAGGACAGGTTGACAAGAAAGCTCTGGTGGCAGCGGGCAAACCCGGCGGGCAGCGCCTGGGCCACGTCCGAGAGCTTTCCGTACGTCTCGATGACCCGCTCCCCCTCATGGATTTGGAGCTTGCGGCGGTTGCTCTCGATGTAGGCCACGCGTTGCGGCGCGACGCGCAGGGTCGAGCCGCCCGTGTGCACCACAAAATCGCCGGCTGCGTCCTGGTCCAGGCGAGCGACGGCGCGCTCCAGTGCGCCGTTTAAGCGCCGCTGGTCAACGGGCTTGATGAGAAAGCCAACATGGGCGGTCTCATAGACGTCCGAGGCGTAATCGACGTAGCCCGTAACATAGATGACCTGCGTTTTATTGGCCGCCGTGTCGCGCACCAGGTCGATGCCCGAGGGCAGGTCTTCTCCCAGGTCGATGTCGACCAAGGCAATGTCTGCAGACAGGGGGCCGGCGGCGTCCGTGGCGGCGGCAGCGGGATCCATGAACTCAAGCCGAGCGGCGACGGGGGAGCGCATGACCATGGCGGCGAGAAGCTCGCGCTGCGCGCGGTCGTCGTCGATGATGGTCACGCTGTACATGTCTGAATACCCCCTTAAGATGTGCCCCTATACTAGCGTGCCTGTAGGGGAGGGGCCACGCCAAATCGGGTAAACGGCACGTGTCGCACGGGCGGGTGCCGCCCCCCGCAGCCGCTAGCCGACCGCCGCCGCGACGTCCGTCACCGCTTCGTCCTTCTCGCCACCTACGGCGCGCTGATCGCCGCCGTAGTCTGGATAAGCGTCTGTACGTACAGGTCTACCTCGGCGTTCACTGCCTCGACGGCCTCGGCGCGCGCCGCCACGCTGCCGCCTCGGCGCATGATGCGGTAACAGGTGCGCTCGGGCGGCTGCTCTTCCAGCGCAGAAAGCACCAGGTCGCCGCGCTGCCCCAGCGACTCGTAGAGGCTCCACGGCACGATGGCCCAGCGGCCCGGCACGTCCAGGAAGCCAAGCGCCTGAGTGCCTGTGCTCGCGTGGATCAGGTGGCGCCCCTGCGGCCAAAGCCGGTTGTGCCAGATGGCGTAGTTGGTGCTCCACTGCAGGTAGATCTCGGCCTCGGCGGGAAGCTCGGCTGCCCGCACGTGTTCGCCGTAGCCGCTCTTGGCGCTCGAGATGACGTACATCTCTTCTTTGTACAGAGGGGTCGCCACCACGTCGGGGTAGTTCAGGCGCGCAAAGACAAAGCCCACGTCGGCGCCGCGGTTCTCGATCATCTCGTACAGCTCGCCCGAGTGGTGGGTCCTCATGCGCAGGCGCAGCCCGTCGTAGCGCTCGACAATCGAGTGGTAAAGCGGCGCAAAAGTGAAGTTGTTGATGAGGTCCGCGCCGCCGATCACCACTTCGGTGCGCGAGGCCTGGCTGCCCACGGCACCCGTGGCGTCAAAGAGCGCCAGCCACTGGTGCGCAAGCTCGACAAAGCGCTCGCCCGCGCCGGTGGGCTCGACGCTTCGCTGACCGCGCCCGCGCGCGAACAGGGCGCAGCCAACCTCGTCTTCTAGCAGCGCGATTCGGTGGCTCACCGTGCTTTGCGTCGAGAAGAGCCTGCGTGCCGCCGCCGTGAGGTTGCGGCATTCATAGACCGCCAAGAAGGTGTCGATAAGGTCACGCGTCATTGTGGTTCTCCTCGCCAAATAAACAGAAATGCGAATATCTATAACGATAATAATTCGTTTTATTGCCCATCAGCCGTCGCGTAGAATTCACATCAGCAACAAGCGAGCTGGCCAGCCGCGCACGCAAGCACACCCACCAAGGAAAGGATCTGGCAATGGACCACAAGAGCGTTGCCGAGCAGATCATCGCCGCGTCCGGCGGCATGGCCAACATCACCGACGTCACCCACTGCGCGACCCGCCTGCGCTTTGTCCTGGCAGACGACTCCGCCTCTGACCAGGAGGCCATTAAGAAGATCGACGGTGTCCTGGGCGTCATCAACGCGGCCGGCCAGCAGCAGGTCGTGCTGGGCGGCAACGTCATCGGCGTCTACAAAGAGGCCGTCTCGATGTTCGAGGCCGCCAAGGGCGCCAAGTCGGCAGACGGCGAGAAGAAGCCGGCCGAGCCCAAGGGCAAGAAGGCCCTGACGCCCAAGGGTGTCCTGGATGCCGTCATTGGCTACGTCGCCTCGGCCGTGACCCCGCTTGTCCCCGGCCTTATTGGCGGCGGCATGCTCAAGGTCATCTTGCTGCTCATTGGCTACGCGTGGCCTGCCTTCCTCGAGACCGGCACCTACACGGTCCTGGGCTGGGTCGCCAACGCACCGTTCTACTTCATGCCCATCTTCGTGGCCTGGGGTGCCGCGGCCAAGCTCGGCTCCACGCCCATCTACGCCATGGCCGGCGCTGCCTCGATGCTCACCCCGGCCTTCATGACCCTGGTTTCCGAGAAGGGCTCGATCGACCTTCTGGGCTTCCAGCTCGAGCTCATCAAGTACCAGCAGCAGCTCTTGCCCGCGCTTCTCATTGCCCTGGCCGCCTACTTCATCGAGAAGGGCCTGAACAAGGTCATCCCGTCGATCCTGCGCCCGGTGCTTGTTGGCTCTCTTACCATGGGCCTCACCATGATCTTGGGCTTCACCGTGCTGGGCCCGCTTGGCTACAACGTGGGCTCTGCTATCTCGGGCATCTTTGTCTTCTTGGGCTCCACCGCTGGCCCCGTGGCCGTCGCCCTTCTCGCCGGCGTCATGCCCTACCTGGTCATGACCGGTATGCACCACGCCATCAGCCCCTTCATGGCCCAGTCCATCGCCGACCCCGGCTACG
>CAVEMP010000098.1:0-6894 GCA_963616835.1 uncultured Oscillospiraceae bacterium
AAATTGACGCGAAAATTGAAAACGATACCAATTTTCAATTGACGTCATTTTCAATCAGGTTATTCTATATTCAGTCACCAACGCGATTACGAGGGGAGAAGACAATGGCAACGATTTCAGACGTCGCAAAGCTGTCTGGGCTGTCTGTCACCACCGTCTCCCGCGTGATCAACAACAAGCCACACGTCTCGCAAAAGAAGCGCGACGCGGTTTTGGCTGCCATGGACCAGCTTGGCTATGTGCCCCTGCAGGCCGCCCGCCAGATGCGCGGCTCGGGCTCGGGAAACATCGCCGTGGCCATCCCCGGCATCAAGAACAACTTCTTTGCGCACCTGGTAGATGCTATCGAGAAGACCTGCCGCAGCGCCGGCTACCGCAGCCTTATTTCGCAGACCCAAGGCACCGAGGAAGGCGAGATGGACGCCCTGGACCTGCTTAAGATGCAGCACGCCGACGGCCTGATCTTGTGCTCGCTCGAGAACAAATGGGAGACCATCACCTCTTACGCTAAGTACGGCGCTCTGGCCATTTGCGACGAGTACACCGCCTCTAACGAGCTGTCCAAGGTGATCGGCCACCAGTACGACGGCTTCTACGGCGCCACGCAGTACCTCATTGCCCGCGGCTACAAAAAGATCGCCTATTGCACGGGCTTTACCGGGCTTAAGGTCCAGCCCAAGGGCTCTGACCTGGACTCCGATCGCTACACCGGCTACGTGGACGCGTTGAAGTCCCGCGGCCTTGAGGCCAACCCAAACTGGTACTTTGAGGGCGTCAACACCCTGGAAGACGGCCGCAACGTCTTTAGGCGCATCCTCTCTTTGCCCGAGCGCCCCGATGCCATCATCGCAGGCTCGGACGAGGTGGCCGTGGGTATCGAGCTCGAGGCCATGCACTGCCGCTTCTCTGTGCCCGATGAGCTGGCCATTTTTGGCGTCGACGACCAGCCTATTGCGGGTATCGCGCCTGTTCCTATCTCGACCATCCGCCAGCCCATCCAAGAGATGGGGACTTTGGTGGCCCAAGAGATCGTTCGCCAGCTTGGCCTAGACGACGATGAGCCCTTAGAGCCCGTGAAGCACGAGCTCAACCTCGACCTTATCATCCGCTCTTCTACGTAACACCCCGCGCGACCAGGCATTTCTCGGCAACATCGCCTGATGCGGCCCGCACGCCCCCCGCTTTACCCACACAACCCAACGCATCACCGCACGACCTTGCACCCGCAACACCAAGGCCTTAGTGCGCCTATTTGTGCATCAAATTGGTAACGATACCAATCTTGCAGATACGTACTTTAAACTGCGCCGCCCGGCGCACGAGGGAAGGGAGACCCTCCATGGTAGTTCTCGCTCGTATCGACCAGCGCCTCATTCACGGCATCGTGGTCAACCAGGTCGCTCCGGCCTTCAAGGTCAAGCGCTTCATGGTCGTCGACGACCTGCTGTGCGACAACGAGGCCATCAAGGCCAGCATGCGCATGGCCAAGCCCGCGGGCACCGGCGTCTCGGTCATTAGCGTCGACACTGCTGTGACCAACTTCGCCGCCGGCAAGTACGACGGCCAGAACGTCTTGATCCTGGTCAAGGAGCCCGAGACCCTCATCCGCCTGATCGACGGCGGCGTAGAGATCCCCAAGGTTGACCTGGGCATCATCTTCAACGAAGAGGACCGCGAGCCCGTGACCAAGTTCGTCGCCCTTAATGCCAAGGAGCGCTCCGACCTTGAGACCATCAAGTCCCGCGGCGTGCCGGTGGTCATCCAGTACGTGCCCACCGATGAAGAGCAGGCCTTCTAACCTGCGGTTTTCTCGCCGATAAAAGCGCCAAGGAAAGGTAGGAACGCGCAATGGAAATCTTGCAAGACGTGCTCGTGCTTCTGGTTGCCGGGTACATGACGATCGACCAGAACGGCCCCGTGGTCATGAGTTGGTTTGGCGTCATCGTGGGCCTTATCACCGGCCTCATCATGGGTGACGTCAATACCGGCCTGGTCATTGGTGGTACCTTCCAGCTCATGAGCCTGGGTGTCGCGGCCCTGGGCGGCGCCTCGGCCCCCAACTACGGCCTGGCCACTATCGTGGGCACCTTCATCGCCGTGCGCACCGGCACCGGAACCGACGCGGCTATCGCCGTCGGCCTGCCTGTGGGTCTTCTCGCCATCCAGCTCGAGGTCCTGGTGCGTATTGTCAACAACTTCGTGGCCCACAAGATGCAGGACTACAACAACGCCGGCGAGTGGGACAAGATGAACCGCATTGCCTGGCTGGGTCCCATCATCTGCTCGCTGCAGACCCTGGTCCCCACCCTGCTTGTCATCCTCTTTGGCTCCACCGTCGTCAACTTTGTCCTTGAGTTCATCCCCGAGTGGGTCACCAACGGCCTTTCCATCGCCGCGGGCATGCTTCCTGTTGTGGGTGTTGGTATGCTGATGCGCTACATGCCCGTCAAGAAGTTCCTCCCCATGATCTTGATCGGCTTCGTGCTCTCTGCGTACCTGAGCGTCCCTGTTCTGGGCATCGCCATCGTGGGCTTTGCCGCCGCCTTCTGGTACTTCACGACCGAGGTCAACAAGGCCGAGGCCGCCCCTGCCGTGACCGCCACCGCCGATGCTGCTGATATGGGAGATGACTTTGATGAGTAACGAGAAGACCGAGCTTAACGCCTCCGCGGCAGACGGCCGCTACCAGGTCACTAATGCCGACCTCAAGAAGGCCGCCGACCGCTACAACTTCATGGCCTGCAACATCTTTAACTATGAGTCCCAGATGGGTGCTGCTGTGGCCTGGGCCCTGGCGCCGGTGCTTCGCAAGGTGTATCCCAACGACGAAGAGTACAAGGCCGCTCTCAACAACCACTTCAACTACTTCAACGCCACTACCTGCATGGCCTCGATGATCTTGGGCGCCACCACCGCCACCGAGGAGCGCGACGGCATTGCCGCCAAGGAGGCCGTCCAGTCCTTGAAGACCTCCCTCATGGGCCCCTTCTCGGGCGTTGGCGACACGATCGTCTGGGTTCTGTGGCCCACGATTATGGGCTCGATCGCCGGCTACATGGCCCAGCAGGGCAACCCCCTGGGCGCCATCGTGTGGTTCATCTGCAACGTAGCCTTTTGGTTTGTCAAGCGCAAGCTCTTTGAGGTGGGCTACACCTCGGGCACCAAGCTGGTGACCGAACTTGGCGAGAAGCTCTCGGTCTTCACCGAGGCGGCCTCGATCATGGGCCTGTCTGTCGTGGGTGCGCTTATCGCTACCTCGGTCAAGGTCTCGACGGCCCTCCAGTTCCAGGTGGGCGAGGTTGCGCTCAACCTGCAGACCGACGTCATCGACAAGATCATGCCGTCCTTGCTGCCCGTTCTTCTCACCGTGCTTGTCTACAAGCTGCTGGGCAACAAGAAGTGGACCCCCACTAAGCTCATCCTGTTGATCATCGCCATCTCGCTGGTCTGCTCGTTCTTTGGCATCCTGGCCGTCTAACCTGGCCTTCGTTTGATTTGGCGGCGGCGCGGCCCCGGCATGCGCCCGGTCCTGCGTCGCCGTCCTTCTCGCCTGTAAACCCCTCTTTCTTGGAGAACCCGCAATGAAGAGAACTCTTATCCTGGCATCCCACCACACCATGGCCGCCGGCCTCAAGGACACACTGGACTTTGTCTCGGGCGGCGCGACCGAGTGCGTGGCCCTGTCTGCCTACATGGACAACGAGCCGTGCGACGCCGCCGTCGACAAGGTCATGGAGGCCCTGGATGCAGACACCGAGGCCATTGTCTTGACCGACCTCAACGCCGGCAGCGTCAACCAGCAGTTCTTCCGCTATGTTGGCCGCCCGCACACCCACGTGGTGAGCGGCATGAACCTGCCCCTGGCCCTGGTCTTTGCCCTGGAGCCCGCCGACGACTACCTCACGCCCCAGCGCGTGCGCGAGATCGTGGCCGACGCCCAAAGCGAGATCAAGTATGCCAACGACCTGGCCGCGGAGGTGGACGATGACGACGAGTAACCCCGAGTGGTGGAAGTCCGCCGTTGTCTATCAGGTCTATCCCAAGAGCTTCTGCGACTCTAACGGCGACGGCGTGGGCGACCTCAACGGTATCCGCAGCAAGCTGGACTACCTGGCAGACCTGGGCGTCGACGTCATTTGGCTGAACCCCATCTTTGCTTCTCCGCAGGTGGACAACGGCTATGACATCGCCGATTACCGCGCCGTCGAGCCCACGCTGGGCACCATGGACGACTTTGACGCGCTGTTGGCCGAGGCGCACGAGAAGGGCCTCAAGATCATTCTTGACCTGGTGGTCAATCACACCTCTGACCAGCACCGTTGGTTTAAGGAGGCCTGCAAGAGCCGCACCAACCCCTACCACGACTACTACATCTGGCGAGACGAGATTCCCAACAACTGGGGCTCGAGCTTTGGCGGCCCGGCGTGGAAGTACGTGGAGAGCGTCGACCAGTACTACCTGCACTGCTTTGCAGAAGGCCAGTGCGACCTTAACTGGGACAACCCGGCCGTGCGCCAGGACGTCTACAACGAGATGCGCTTTTGGCTGGACAAAGGCATCGACGGCTTCCGCATGGACGTCATCACGCTGATCTCTAAGGACCCGGCGCTGCCCGACGGCCCCGTGATCCAGAACAAGGCCTACGGCAGCTACTACGCCGGCTGCGCCACCGGCCCCCACGTGCACGAGTACCTGCAAGAGATGAACCGCGAGGTCCTTTCTTGCTACCCCGGCATCATGACCGTGGGCGAGGCACCCCACACCTCGGCCGACCAGGCCATGGACTACGTGGGTGCGGGCCGCGGCGAGCTTGACATGGTCTTTCACTTTGACCACATGCACCTGGACTACGACGAGAACGGAAAGTACGCCACTACCCGCGTTTACCTGCCCGATCTTAAGCGCGTGATGGGGGAGTGGCAGGACAAGATGGCCGCGTGCGGCGGTTGGAACAGCCTTTACTGGTCTAACCACGACCAGGCCCGCGCTGTCACCCGCTTTGGCAACGATAGCGAGCAGTGGCGCGAGAAGTCCGCAAAGATGCTGGGCGTCTGCCTGCACTTCATTCAGGGTACCCCCTACATCTACGAGGGCGAAGAGATTGGTATGACCAACGCCAACTTCACGTCGATCGAGCAGTACCGCGACGTCGAGGCGCTGGACACCTTCCGCGACTTCACCGAGCGCAAGGGCTTCTCGGCTGCCGACACGCTGGAACTTCTCCGCTTAAAGTCGCGCGACAACTCGCGCACGCCCATGCAGTGGAACGCAGGTCCCGCCGCGGGCTTCTCGCCGGCTGAGCCCTGGATTGAGGCCAACCCCAACTGCGACCACATCAACGTCGAGGCCGCCAAGGCAGACCCGCAGTCTGTCTACTACTTCTACCAGCGGCTTATTGCCTTGCGCCACGAGCGCGCCTCGGTCACCGACGGCGTGTACGTAGACCTGGCGCCAGCGGACGAGAAGGTCTACGCCTACCTTCGCCGCACCGATGACGAGACGCTGGTCGTTCTCTGTAACTTTACCGACGACGAAGCCCAGTTCACCTTGCCCGCCGACGTCGCCTGGACCGCCAGCGACCTCGTGATCTCCAACGAGCCCGAGGCCCCCGCCGCCCTCACCCGCACCGTCACCCTGGCGCCCTACGCCGCGCACGTCTACGCGATTCGCTAGCCCGTCGCCCCCACGTTCGATAGCGGGACCTAAATTGCAGATAAAGCGCTTCAATCGAGGCACAATCTGCGATTTAGGTCCCATCATTGTGGCGAGAAGGCCGGGCGGCGCCGGGGAGAAAAATCGGCCGCTAGAAGATCGACTGTGGCAGGATGCCGGTGGTCATCAGCGCGTAGCGGATGATGACCAGCACGAAGAAGAGGGCCACGGCGTAGCGGTTGCGCACGATCAAGGCCACGTACTCGCGGAAGAATGCGGCGGGGTAGTAGAAGCCGGCGGTGCGGCCGCCCACGCAGCTCACGTTCATGTTGGCGCGGCGGGCAAACATGGCCGCGCGCAGGCAGTGGTACGAGCTGGTGGCGATCGTGCAGTGAGAAGCCCCTCCGCGTGCGTTCATGATGGCTTGCGAGAAGGCCAGGTTCTCCTCGGTCGTGGTCGACTTGTCCTCGAGCAAAATCGCATCTTGGGGCACGCCGCAAGACAGCAGGTAGTTGGCCATGGCCTGCGACTCTGAGATAACCTCGTTGGCACCCTGGCCGCCCGAGGTGATGATCTTGGCCGCGCGCCCGCCGGCTTCCCAGGCTGCGATTGCGGCGTCAACGCGCCCGCGCAACAGCGGCGTCACCGTGCCGTCCTTCATAAGGCCGCAGCCCAAAACGATGATGTACTCGGTCTCGGGCGCCTTTCTCGATTTGTAGCAAATATCGTTTGAAAACCAGGCGCCCACAAGGGCAAACGGAATGTAGTCAAGCATCAAAGATACAACTGTCACAGCATCGGTAAAGAACTCAGAGCCGCTGGAGCCGGCGCCCAGTCCAAACAAGAACCACCAGGCGTCAAACAGCAGCAGTACGCCCCAGGCCAGCGGCAACACGTGCGTTAAGCTCTTGCCCTCACGGCGCACCGTGTAGATGCCGTTTGCGATAAGCGCCACGCCCAGCACGGCGTAAACCAGCAGCTTCACAAAGTAGATCACGGTGACAAGGGTGCCCAAGAGGGTCTCGTTTATCACGCCGGGGTCGTCGGTCATCTGCCTGCCCCACGAGTAATACGCGATGCCGTTTGCCAGCGTGAGCAGAGCGACCTCGACCACAAAGCCGTTGGCAATGCGGTTGGGCTGCTGTTTTGCCATGAACCAGGCCAAGGTGCCAAGAAGAACCGCAACCACGCAGCTGCCAATGCCAAGCGTGCACATATCCATAGAAGTTTCCAGCCTTTTTT
>CAVEMP010000099.1:0-15091 GCA_963616835.1 uncultured Oscillospiraceae bacterium
GAACCGCCTTGGTGATGGGCACCTCGATGTTCTTCTCTTGCGCCAGGTCCAAAATATTAGCGGCGGCGCGGGCACCCTCGACGACCATGCCGGTGCGCTGCTCGTACTGCGCCAGGCTCTCGCCACGCACGATGGCCTGGCCAAAGGTGCGGTTGCGCGAGTGCTCAGACGTGCAGGTGGCAACCAGGTCGCCCATGCCGGCAAGGCCCATCGGCGTCATGGGATCGCCGCCAAGCGCGGAACACAGGCGGCTTATCTCGGCGATGCCGCGCGTCATGATAACGGCCAAGGTGTTGTCGCCCGCACCAAGGCCGGCAGCAACGCCGCTGGCGATGGCAATGACGTTTTTCACCGTGCCGCAGACCTCGACGCCCGTGACGTCTTGGCTCACGTAGACCCTAAAGCACGGGCTGGAGGCCAGGCGGGCAAACATCTTGGCGCACTCGAGGTCAGACGAGGCGCAGACGGCCGCCGAAACCTGGCCTTGGCAAATCTCCTCGGCGTGGTTTGGTCCAGAGAGAACGGCCAAGCGAGAAACCCTGCCCAGCTCGTCGGCCACGACGTCGAGCATGAGCTTGTGCGTTGAGGCCTCCATGCCTTTGGTAAGGACTACGACGGGCACCTCGGCGTCCAGGTGGGGCGCGATCGCCTTACAGGCGGCGCGCAAATAAAGAGACGGCAGGGCCAAGACCACGGCTTGGGCATCGAGAAGAGCCTCGGCGTAGCTGGCCGTGGCGCATACGTTGACGGGCAACCCGTAGCCCGTGAGGTGCGCGGGGTTGACATGGGCGGTGTTGATGGCGTCGGCTGTCTCTTGGCGGCGGCACCACAAAACGACCTGCGACGCGTTTTTTGCCGCAAGGCCCGCGAAGGCGGTGCCCCAAGAGCCGGAGCCAATGACCGCGATCTTGGCAAACTCGCTACTCACGCTTGCCCTTATCGTTGCGACGGAAGGCGAACTTTCTCTCGGTGCCAGACATTAAATTTTTGATGTTGCCGCGATGTGCCCAGATAACGACTGCGGCAACCATGGCCACAGGCACGATAGAGGCAGGCGGAAAACCAAAAACGGCACACCAGATGGGAAGCGAAATAGCGGCACAAACAGACCCCAACGACACATAGCGCGAGGGCACAGCAAAGGCGAGGAAGACCGCCATAAGGCCGGCCCCCACCGGCCAGTAAAGGCCCAGCGCCGCACCAAAGCCAACAGAGATTCCCTTACCACCGCGAAAGCCCAGGTACGGAGAAAAAATGTGGCCAAAGACACAAGCCATGTAGACGACCGACATCGACGCGCCAAAGGCCGTGGTGTGATCCAAGGCCGCGACGTCTCCGCTCAGGCAGATGGCCGCGATGGCATAACGGGCAGCCACCATGCAAACCAGGCCTTTACCCAGGTCGCACAGCAGCGTCATAACAGCGGCCTTCTTGCCAACGCTTCTGGCCACGTTGGTCATGCCGATGTTTCCCGACCCAGTCTTGCGCACGTCAACACCGGCTTCCATGTTGGCAATAAGAAGCCCAAACGGAATGCCGCAGATTAAAAACGAGATAACGGCTGCGGCCGCGGTAACAAAAATCACTAGCGCTCATCCTTGTCGTACTTAAGGCGGAACTTCATGCGAATAGGCGTGCCCTTAAGGTCAAAACGGGCACGCAGACGGTTCTCGACAAAGTGCTGGAAGTTGTCGTCGGCCAGATCGGGCGCGTTGCACCAGAAAGAGATAACGGGCGGCTTAGAACCGGTCTGGGTGGCGTACTGCAGCTTCAGGCGGCGGCCCTTCTCGGACCTGGTGTGGCCGCCCTCGCGAATCTCTTGCAGAAGGTCGTTGAGCTCGGAAGTCTTAAGCTCGCGGGCGCGCGCTGCAGCGGCGTCGACAGCCAGCTTCAAGACCTTATCGGTGGCACGGCCCGTCATGGCCGAGATGTTGATCCAGGGAATCCACGAGGCAAACGATAGGCGCTTCTCGATGGACTGGACGATCTTGTCGCGCTGCTGCTCGGTCTCGACCAGGTCCCACTTGTTGATAAGGACCACCACGGCGCAGCCGCGATCGACTGCCATATTGGCAACCTTCTGGTCCTGCTCGGTCATGCCAACGGTGGCGTCGACCACCAACAGGCAAACGTCGGAGCGGTCGATAGCCTGCAGGCCACGGACCAGCGAGTAGTACTCGATGTCCTCGTGGACCTGGCTCTTCTTGCGCATGCCGGCGGTGTCGACGAGCTTGATCTTCTGGCCCTGCCACTCGATCATGGTGTCAATGGCATCGCGCGTGGTACCGGCGACGTCGCTCACGATGGAGCGCTTCTTGTTGGCCAGACGGTTTGCCAGAGAAGACTTGCCGGCGTTGGGTCGACCGACGATGGCCAGCGAAAGCACGCCCTCGTCCTCGTCGATGCCGTCGTCTTCGGGCAGGGCCTCGACAATGAGGTCGAGAAGATCGCCGGTGCCGTGGCCGTGGGTGGCCGAGATGGGCATGGGCTCGCCGCAGCCCAGGGAGTAGAAGTCCCACAGGTTCTCGTTGTCGCGGGCGGGGTTGTCCTTCTTGTTCACGCAAAGGAAGACGGGCTTGTCGACCTTGCGCACAATGCGGGCGACCTCCTCGTCCTCGTCGGTGATGCCTACGGCACCGTCGACCAAAAAGACGATGACGTCGGCCTCTTGGCAGGCGAGAAGGGCCTGCTCGCGGATGCGCGGGGCAAAGACGTCCTTGGACTTGATGGACTCGATGCCGCCGGTGTCGATCAGCTTGAAGGCGCGTCCGTTCCAATCGGTGTCGTGGTAAGAGCGGTCGCGGGTGACGCCGCGAGACTCGTGGACGATGGCCTCGCGGCTCTCGCAAAGACGGTTGACGAGCGTAGACTTGCCGACGTTAGGGCGGCCGACAACAGCTACGACGGGCTTAGACATGGGTTCTCCTTGCTAATAGGCATACAGATTGAATATTAGCAGGTCTTCTCGCCGCGTCTACTTTAAGCCAGCTCGTCCACCAGACAATCCAAAAGCTTTCCAGGACTGGGCTCACTAATGAGGGTACGGCCGGCGCGTCTTGCGATCTCTTCGATGATGTGGGCCTGGGTGTCGCCGTCCAAGGTGAGCTTGTCGAAGTTGAACATGACCTCGGGCAAGATAACGATCGTGTTCGAGAGATCCTGGTCTAGCTGGGCGAGAAGGTCCTGGCTCACGATCAAGCCGGTGACGTTGACGTCGCCGCCAAAGTAGTCGTTGCGGATGGCCTGCACGCGGATGCGGCCCGCCGGGCTGGCTAAGTCACCGAAGACGCGGATGGTCTTCTCGGCGGCTTCTCCGCAAACGAGAAGGACCTCGAGGTTGCGGTCCGCCAGGGTCTTTTGGACAAGGGCGCACTCATCGGCGCGCTCGGACACCACCAAGGCGGTTTCGTCGAGGAAGCTGCGCAACATGCCGATGCCGTCATAGAACTGCGGGTAGCCGTCGTAGGTCTCGGCGGGCGGGACCTCAAGATCGGCGTCCACGTAGAACTCGTCCGAAAGCTGGAAGCGCGTAATACCTCGCGTCTTACGGGAACGGGCCTGGTAGGGCTCGATAAGGCGCACGACCGCGCGGCTAGCCTCGACGTCGTCCGAGAAGCTGCGATTAAAGCGCTTGGAGTGCTTGGTGTAGCCCATGGGAACGATGGCCAGGCTCGTGACCTGCGGGTGGTTCTCGGCCCAATCGAGCGTGGCATGTAGCTCTTCGCCGTCGTTGAGACCGGGGCAAAGCACGATCTGGGCATGGACCTCGATGCCGGCGGCGCACAAGTGCTCCAGGACCTCGACTCCACGGGCGGCGTGGGGTCCGATCATCTTACGACGAACCTCGGGCGTTATGGCATGAATCGAGACGTTCATGGGAGACAGGCCGTGGGTGATGATGCGCTCGGCATCGGCGTCGCTCACGTTGGTGAGGGTTACGAAGTTGCCCTGCAAAAACGACAAGCGGTAGTCGTCGTCTCGCAGGGTAAGAGAGGCGCGGGCCTCCTTGGGAAGCATCGCCATGAAGCAGAAGACGCAGCCGTTGACGCAGGTCTGGATGCCGTCGAAGAGAACATCGGTAAACTCGATGCCCCAGTCCTCGCCCGGCTCGCGGTAAAGCTCGCAGCTGGCCGTGGTGTTGTCGGTAGGGTCAAAGACCTCCAGTTCACACCAACCGCCGTCTGCCTCCCAGCGCCAGTCGATGATGTCTCGCGGCGCCATGCCGTTTACCGAGACGATCCGCATGCCGGGCTCGATACCGGCCTCCCAAGCAGGGCTTTGGTCTTCGACTTTTGCTACCCAGGCACCGATGACCTGCTCTTTTGTTGACGCGTAGTCGGCTCGCTTTTGCTCGGCCATTAGGCGTTGGCACCCACGATCTGCTCAATTGCGGCGCGAACGGCCTCGATGTGGCTGGCGGGCGTGCTGGCTCCGGCGGTGATGCCAATAAGCTCGGCACCGTTGAACCAAGAGCTGTCCAGCTCGTCGGCGCCCTCGATGTGATACGTCGAGGGACACAGCTCGGTAGAAATCTCGGCCAGGCGCGTGGTGTTTGCCGAGATGCGCCCACCGATGACGACCATGACGTCTGCTTGGGCGGCGAGATCGGCACAGGCCTTCTGGTGGCCAGAGGTGGCCTCGCAGATGGTGTTCACCACGCGCACTTCCTCTGCACGGCCGAGAAGCGCGGCGACAACCTTCTCGAGGTTGGCACGCGACTGCGTGGTCTGGACCACGACTCCTATCTTTTTGCACTCGGGAAGAGCCGCGGCTTCCTCGGCCGAGCCTACAACCACGGCACCCGGGGCATGCGGCAAGGTGGCTTCGACCTCGGGGTGGCCCTTCTCACCCACAACCACTACCTGGTAGTCTTCCTTATACAAACGAGCCGCAGCTAGATGCACCTTTTTAACGAAGGGACACGTGGCGTCTAAGACCTCGTGGCACAGGCTCTGTGCATAGTCCTGCTCGTCCGGCGTGACGCCGTGGGTGCGAAGAAGCAAGGTCTCCCCTGCTGCCTCGTCCGGGCTCGAGACAACGCTCACGCCCTTCTCGGCAAGCTCGGCCACAACGCGCGGGTTATGGATCAAAGGACCCAGGGTGTGGACGCCCACCTGCGACTTTGCAGCTGCGGCCTCGACCATCTGCAGGGCGCGCTCGACACCGTAGCAGGCGCCGGCCTCGCTGGCGATTACAACCTTAGTCATGCCCTACCCCTCCAACTCGGGATAGGCACGGCGCAGGTTGTCGCGTAGAGCAAAGACCTCATCCATACCGCGCTTCTCCATCTGGGCCAGCTGTTCTTTTTTCTTTGGAGCCTGCATGGCAGACCACTCGATGGGCTCTGCCACATCGAGCTTCACGCGCTTGCGAAAATGCAGCCTACGGGCACCAACGACGGCCGTTGGCTGCACGGGCGCCTTGGCGAGCTGCGCGATTAAGGCATAGCCGCCGTGAATCTGGGCATCGGCGTCGTTTTTCACACGCGTGCCCTCGGGGTAGATCAGCAGGCACTCGCCGCGCTGCAAGGCGGCACGCGCCCGACGGATGGCCTTCATGTCGGCCGTTCCGCGCGAGACGGGAAATCCGCCCACGCGCGAGAAAAGCCAAGTAACAATGCCGATTTTGTCGAACTCGCTTTTGTAGATGATGCGCGTGTGGACGCCTGCGCGCCACAGCACGACAACCATGATCACCGGCTCGAGCATCGACTCGTGGTTCTGGATGATCACACGGCCGCGGGAGTCTTTAGCCAAAAGCTCGGCATGCTTGACCTCCCAAGGCCACATGAGCTTGGTGAAAGCGTAGCAGACGGCTACGACGATCTGCATGAGCACACGAGCTGTCCAGGGGAAATCGGCCATAGCATGGTCGTAGTAGTCCTCGTAGATGTTGCCGGCAAAAGCTTTTAGCTTCTCGCCATCTTTCTTGGTCTTGGTCTGGACACTTTCTTGGGCCACGGGGTCTCCTTGGGTCTTGCGTTTAGCGGTCGCGACGGGCGGCAAGCGCGTCGTTAAGCGAGCAAATCTTATCGACTACCTGGTCAAACGTCATGTCAGACGAATCCAGGATATACGCGTCGTCTGCTGGCTTCAAAGGAGAGGTGGCGCGACTGGAGTCGTAGTCGTCGCGACGCTTGAGGTCGGCCAAGATCTTTTGCTCCTCGGCGGGATCTGGCGAGACGTGCGGCTCGGTTGCCAGGTTCTTGCCCAGGCGCTGCACGGCGCGGCGACGTGCACGGGCCTCGGGGCTTGCAGTGAGAAACACCTTGACGTCTGCCGCCGGAAAGACAACGGTGCCAATGTCGCGGCCCTCGGCAACCACGTTGCCGCCCTCGCCCACCTTGCGCTGCAGCTCAACCATAACCTCGCGCACGGCGGGGTTTGCCGAGACGGGCGAGACGGCAAGCTCGACCTCTGGCGTACGGATGATGTTCGTCACGTCGCGGCCGTTGGCAAAGACCTTCTGGCCGTCCTCGGAAGCCGCGAACTCGATATTGATATCGCGGGCTACCTGGGCCACGCGCTTAGCGTCCTCGGGGTCGATGCCCTGGTAGAGACACTCGGCGGCAACCGAGCGATACATGGCACCGGTGTCAAGGAATACCAGGTCGCACTCCCTGGCAATGGCGCGAGCGATGGATGACTTGCCCGAGCCCGAGGGCCCGTCGATAGCGACGATCATATCTATCCTTTCAAGGTGTTTGGCAACCTTTGAGTATACGTGTATTTAGCCCCTGTTGCAGGCGGCCATGACGGCGTCGACCTCGGCTTGCGTAAGATCGCGCCACGAGCCCTCGGCCACATTGGTCAAGGTGAGGGGCCCAAAGGCGTCGCGGTGCAGGCGCAAGACCTTATGCCCGGCGGCGAGCATCATCTTCTTGACCTGGTGTTTTCTGCCTTCATGGATAGTAAGGCCCACTACCTGGTTGGGACGTCCGATGCGGTCTGTGCCCGCGCCGTTGGGGGCCACCAACTTGAACAGTGGGCTTCTCGGCCCCAATATCTCGACCTTGGCGGGAGCCGCGATCCCATCTTCCAGCTGGATTCCGGCCTCAAGGCGCGCAATCTGCTCGCGCGTGAGCTCGCCTTTGACCAGGGCCACGTAGTGCTTGGTCACGTGATGCGAGGGGTGCAAGAGTTCTTGGCCCGCATCACCGTCGGTGGTGAACAGCAGAAGGCCCGTGGTGTCAAAATCAAGACGCCCCACCGGGTAAAGGCCGGGGTAGTCAGCGGTGGGTACAAGGTCTGCCACGCAGGGGCGACCCTGGGGGTCGCTCATGGTGGTGAGGTATCCTGCTGGCTTATAGAGCATGAGATACGCGGGCTTCTGGTGAATCGAGCACTCGATGCCGTCCACGGTCACCACGTCGCAGTTGGGGTCGACTTTGCTGCCCAGCTCGGTCACAACCTGGCCGTTCACGCGCACGCGGCCTTGCGTCATCAGTCGCTCTGAGCCGCGGCGGCTGGCAACACCGGCGCGCGCAAGAAAGCGCTGCAGGCGCATGGGCACGATCTTCTCGCCGTCTTGGAGCATGGCTAGTTGTCCTCCGTGGGCTGATCGTCGGCGAGAAGCTCGCTCTCCTCGTCAAGGTCGTCGGCCGTCTCTTCCAGGGTCGAAGAAATCTGGCGGCCCGAGAGCCTCTCGCGGATAAAGCGCTTGGACTCCTCGTCTGGGGCAAAATCCTCAAGGGGCGGCAGGTCCTTGATCGAACGCAGGCCAAAGCGCTCAAGGAACTGGCGTGTGGTGCCAAAAAGGACGGCACGGGCGCGATCGGGCTCGTGGCCTACCTCGCGCACCAGGCCTTTCTCCTTAAGCGAGCCGATCACGCCATCTGAGTTGACACCACGGATGGCGCGCACGCCCTCGCGGGTGACCGGCTGGTGATAGGCGATGACGGCCAGGGTCTCTAACGCGGCCTGCGACAGGCGCCGAGTGTCCCAAGAGACAACGTAGTCGGCCACCTGGTCGTGGTAGGCAGGATGCGTGAACAGGCGCCAGCCACCGGCAACCTCGCGCAGCTGGAGGCCGCGGTTGGCGTCGGAGTATTCGGCAGAGAGTTCTGCCAAGGCGCCTGCCACCTCGCCGGGGGCAGCGCCCGTCACCTTGGCCAGGTCAATGGCCGAGACAGAGTCGTCAGACACCAAAAGCAGCGCCTCGAGCATACCCTTCAAGCTACCTGAATCGATTTTAGTTAAATCTTCCATGGGCTACTCCCCTTGAGTGTTGGTCTCGGCAGCCATCCTTTGGAGGGCCTCTTTGGCCTCGGCGGCACTTTGGATTTCGGCATCGGCCCAGTCCTCGTCAAGCTCGGCTAAGACCGAGTCGTCAAGCTCAAAGGCCTCGGCGCCCTCGATGTGCTCGATCTCTATCTCGCCAAAGATCTCGTCTTGCTTGACACTAATCATCCCGCGCTTAAAGAGGTCCAAAATGGCCAGGAAGTTGACGACTACGATCTCGGGCGAGTCCTGGCCGTCCAAAAGCTCGCTAAAGGTCAGCTTACCGCGGCCGCGCACCAGGCGGTCGACCGAGGCCGTAGTCAAGGCCACCGGCAGGCGGCGCGGTGCAATGTGCTCGGCCTCTAAGAGGAAGGTCTCGCGCTTGCTGTCGATGTCGGCGCAGATGACGGCCAGGCTGCGCAGAGAAATGCCCTCTAGGTAATCGGGCATAAGGCCCAGGAAATCGGGATCGGGGCCAACGGTGCGTGGTATCATGCGACTTTCTGCCTCGGCGCGGGCCCCCAAGGCAGCGCCCGCCGCACGAAACTGCTTGTAGGCGATCAGGCGCGCGATAAGTACCTCTCGGGCTTCGTCGGCCGTTAGGCCCTCTAGCTCGTCGTCATCGTCGAAGTCATCGGTCTTCTTGATGGGCTCGTTGGGCACAAGCGAGGCCGCCTTGATGTCCAGCAACGTCGACGCCACCAGGACAAAATCGCTCGCTACCTCGAGGTCGAGGTCCTGCATGCGCTCGACCTCTTCCAGGTACTGGTTGGCAACCTCAGAGATAGAGATGGAGCCGATGGTCACCTTCTGGCGGTTGACCAGCTGCAGCAAAAGATCGAAGGGCCCCGAGTAGGCCTGTGTGCGAACCTTGTAGCTCATCTACCCCACCGCCACAGAGATGAGCAGGTCATAGAGGTTGCCGGCGGTAAAGTCCAGGTAGATGCTCAAGGGATCGATGGGCAGCAGGTACGGCAAGCCGTAGAGCAGGATAAGCAGGATCGGCATGGCATAGGCCTGCAGCGCATAGTACTTCTCGCGCGCCTGGCCCTTAAGAAACGGCATAACAACCTTGGAGCCGTCAAGCGGCGGCAATGGGATGAGGTTGAAGAAGGCCAGGCACAGGTTCACGTAGATGTAGGTGGTGAGGATACGAATTGCCCAGCGCACAACGTCGTACGGTAGGACGCCGTTGACGTAGGCGTTGGTCAGAGGGGTGTAGACAAGTGCCAATATCGCGCAGCCGAGAAGTGCCTGCAAGATGTTGGAGATAGGGCCTGCCACCGCAACAAAGACCTCGTCGCGGTCGCGGTGCTTAAGGTTATAGGGGTTGTACGGCACGGGCTTGGCAAAGGCAAACATGGGCCCGCCCATCGCGGCCATGAGCAGCGGCAACACGATCGAACCAAAGCCGTCCAGGTGCGCCCGGGGATCAAGGGTCAGGCGACCGGCTCGCTTGGCCGTCTGGTCTCCGCACTTAAGGGCGACCCAGCCGTGGGCGACCTCGTGCACGATGGCCGAGAACATGACAAGCACCACCGAGACAACGATTGAGATGATCCTATCGGTCGAAAGCAATGCGCCTCCCCTCTTGGGGGTGGCGGCGCCATGACGTGGATGCCTTGGCCAAGAGCCACTCGACAATCAGCAACAAGACGCAGGTAAGCGCAAAGTCGCCGCGAAAGGCCCCGCCAAAAGGTGTCTGGAAGACGAAGAGGCCCGAGATTGCCTGCGGGATGAGGCTTGTGACCAGCCCGTTCACGCCCAAAAGCGCGGCGCGAAAGCGGAAGTTGCCCAGCGCGTCAAGCACGGTGAGAAGACACAGGCCCCAGGCCAGCAGGCGCATGACGTACGAAGAGAGCTTTAAGGCCTTAGGCATTTGCGGCCCCCTCGATCAGCTCAGAGAGTTCCAGCCACTCTTCTTCAAGGGACGGAATCTTCTTCGAGAGCGCCGTGTACTCCTTCATGCACTCGTCGAACTTGGCAGAGTCGTTGTACAGCGCCTCGTCGGCCATGAGGTCCATAAGCTGCTGGTAGCGCTTACGGGCGGGTTCAAGTGCGGCTTCAACCTCGCGCAGGCGTTTCTTCTCGCCCTTAAGGGCCTCGTTTCTGCGCTTGCGTTCCTCGGCCTCGGCGCGGCGCTGCTCCTTGGTCTTAACGTTGCGGCCGGCAGGAGCGGCGGGCGAGGCGGTAGCCTGGGCGCCCTTGCGGGCGGCTTGCGGCGCCTGCGCAGCACTCGCGACCTCAAGGGCGCGGCCCTCAAGCTCGGCGCGCTTGAACAGGTAATAGTCGTAGTCGCCGTCGTAGAGCGTGACCTTGTGGTCGCGCACGTCCACGACTTTGTTTGCCACTGCGCGCACCAGGTGCTCATCGTGCGAGATCAAGACGATGGTGCCCGGGAACTCAACCAAGGCCTGCTCAAGGATGTCAACCGAGTCGATGTCCAGGTGGTTGGTAGGCTCGTCCAAAAGAAGCAGCGGGTTGGGGGCCACCAGCATCTTAGCCAGAGCCAGACGTGCACGCTCGCCGCCCGAGAGAACGCCCACGCGCTTCTCGACGTCGTCGCCGTGGAAGAGGAAGGCGCCCAGAAGGCGGCGCTCCTCAGAAGTTGTCCAGCCCGGAGCCACCGAGTCTACCTCGGCCATGACGGTGTTGGACTCGTTGAGCTCTTCAAGCTGGTGCTGCGCATAGTAGGCCTGGGTGACGTTGAGGCCCATCTCGCAGGTACCGGCGTCAAGGCCCAGCTTGCCGTTGATAACCTTCATGAGGGTCGACTTGCCGGCACCGTTGGGGCCAACAAGGGCCACGTGGTCACCGCGATAAAGGGTAAGGTCGGCGTCTTTCCACACCAAGTTTTGGTCAAAGGACTTGGCGCCGCCCTTGATGCTCAAGACCATGTCGCCCGTGCGCGGAGGCTCGGGAAAGCGGAAGTGCGCCTTCTTGGTGCCCTCGGGCAAGATCACGAGCTCGCTTTTGATCTGCTCGATCTTCTTCATACGCTCCTGGGCCTGGGCGGCTTTGGTGGGTTTGTACCTAAACTTGTCGACAAAGACCTGCATGTGGGCTATCTCGCGCTCCTGCGCAGCACGCTTGGCGCGCATCTGCTCGAGGTTGTCCTCGCGTTGCTTGAGATAGCTCGAGTAGTTGCCCGTATATGTCGTGATACGGCGGTTCTCAACGGCGGCCACGTGGCTCACGCAGGCGTCCATGAAGGCGCGGTCGTGCGAGACGAGAAAAACGGCGCCGTCGTAGTTGGCGATGAACTGTTCCAGCCACTTGACGCTCTCGAGGTCAAGGTGGTTGGTAGGCTCGTCGAGCATCAGCAGGTCGGGGTGACGAAGCAAAAGCTTGGACAGCGAGATGCGCATCTGCCAGCCGCCCGAGAAGTCCTCTGCCGGCTTGTCGAAGTCCTCAACGGGAAAGCCCAGGCCGGCAAGGATCTGGCGGGCGCGGCTCTCTAGCTCGTAGCCGCCCAGGCGCTCAAAGCGGTCCTGGGCGTGACCGTACTCCTCAAGAAGGCGGTCGAGCTCGCGGCCCGGATCGGTGGATGAGATGAGGTTCTCAAGCTCGGCGACGCGCGCCTCGACGCTTTTGATCTCTTGCGCGCTCTCGATGACTTCCTGCAAGGCCGAGCGGTTGCCAAAGAGCTTGGTCTCTTGCTCCAGGTAGCCAATCGAGGTGTCCTTGGCAAAAGAAATCGTGCCCTCGTCGGGCGCCTCGAGGCCCATGAAAATCTTGAGGAACGTGGTCTTGCCCGAGCCGTTGGGGCCAACCAGCGCCCAGCGCTCGCCCGCATTGAGCTGCAAAGACGCGGACGTGTACAGCACGCGCCCGCCAAAGGACTTAGAGATCTTATCGGCAAGAGCTATCAAAGCCAAACACCTTGTCTATGTTGATGCGGGGGCGGCCGCCCCCGTCGTTGTTCAAACAGCATTTCATTATACGGGCAAACGCGGGCGTTCACATTTTTAGAATTACTCTGCAACCGGCAGATGCAAGCGAATACCTACCTCCCACACGCGCATGCTGTGCCTATAATTCAAAGGCTGAAACTTTACCAAGCCCACGTCTTCTTACGGAGAAAATCGTGTCAAATCGCTTCGCCTCCACCACGTCCAAAGCGTCCACGCGCGTTGACGCCCTAGACGGATTGCGCCTTCTTGCCATCCTGGGCGTCGTGGTCTACCACGCAAACGCCACCTGGCTTCCCGGAGGCTTCTTTGGCGTCACTGTTTTCTTGGCGCTTACCGGCTACCTCACTACGCTCTCGGTCCTTAAGAAGGCGCAGAGCAAGGCGGGCTTTGATTATGGGCAGGTTCTTCTCGGCCGGGTGAAAAGGCTTCTGCCGGCGGCACTCTTTGTTGTGGGCCTAACAGCGGGCCTGTGCGCCTTTTTTGCGACCAACCTTTTGTCTAAGGTGAAGTCAGACGCGCTACCCGCTGTTTTCTTTGTCGAGAACATCTTCTATATTGTGCGCGAGGTCTCTTACTTTGCGGCGGCTGGACTTCCCTCTCCCTTGACACACCTTTGGTACCTGGGCGTTGTCATGCAGCTCTACATTGTGTGGCCCGTCGTTTTACTCTTTGTCATTCGCGCGACCAACTCGCGGCGCAAGAGCACGGTGGTCACGGTAGTTTTGGCCGTGATTTCTGCGCTGGCCATGGCCCTGCTCTACAACCCGCAGGCCGACACGTCGCGCATCTACTACGGCCCCGATACCCGCGCGGCGGAGTTTTTGGTGGGCGCTGCTTTTGCTATTGGCACCTCTGGGCGCGGCCTTTCCTGGCAGCTCAAGGGCCACAAGGTAGAGCTGCCCGCGATTGCCTATGACGTTGTGGCTGGTGTAAGCCTTGCAGGCCTTGTTGTTCTTTCGTTTGTCGTCGACGGCTACTCGAGCTTCTCTTATCGCGGCGGATTTCTTCTTGCCGCCGTATTGACCGGCCTGTGTGTCTCGTGTCTCTCTAATCCCGGCAGTCTTGTGGGCAAGATCTTAGGCGCCAAGCCCCTGGCCGTGCTGGGCAAGCGCTCGTTTGCGGCCTACCTTTGCCATTACCCAATCCTCATCGTCTTTAACCCGGCCACCCGAACGACAGAGCTTGCCTGGTGGCAGTGGGCCTTGGAATTTGTGGGCATTCTCGCCTTGTCCGAGGTCATGTATCGCCTGTTCGAGGCGCCGAGAAACAACGTCGCCGAGGGCAAGCACCTCAAGCTTGGACCCGTGAAGGCTCGCCTTTCCATCGGTCTTCTCGCCGATGTCGTGGCTGCTGTGGCCGTCGTTGCCCTTCTTGTCTCGCCTGTCTCGGCCGAGACGCAAAATCCCGCCGCTGTCCAGGTGCCAGAAGAGATGATGGAACAGGTCGCCGAGCAGACTGCGACCCCACAGGACCGCAAGTTCGACATTAGTCAGACCTACTTTGCCGGCACCGCGTTTGCACAGGCCACCGACACGATCAACAACACCTCGCATGCCATCGACGTCTCGACCGGCGCGACCGACGCTTCGGTCATCGTTATTGGCGACTCGGTGCCCAAGGGCGCCGAGACCCAGTTCTACAAGTACTTCCCCAACGGTTACATGGACGCCGCCATTGGGCGCCAGCTCTACACCGGCGTTGAGGTCTACCAGTCCTGCCAGGCCGCCGGCTACGACAAAGACATCGTGGTTTGGGCTATTGGCGACAATGGCGTGGCGCGCGAGGACGACGTGCGCGACCTGATCACGGCCGTCGACCCCAACAAGCAGATCTACATCTGCACCGTGCGCGTGCCGCTGGCGCTGCAAGACATCAACAACGAGCTGTTCAAAGAGATCGCGGCCCAGTACGACAACGTGAGCATCATCGACTGGTACGCCGAGAGCGCCGGCCACGACGAGTACTTCTGGGACGACGGAACCCACCTGCGCCCCGCGGGCGCCGAGGCCTACGTCTTGATGCTGAGAAAGGCCATCACGGGCCGTTAGGGCTTCTTGAGAACACGCATGAAAATCGCCCGCGCGGTCATTGCGATCGCGCGGGCGATTTGGTTTAGTGGACGCCGCGTTGACGGCCCATCTGGTCGCCTACACGGCGGCGCTTTGCAGGCTTGCGCGACTCGGCGGGTGCGGCGGATCTTTGCAGCTTGGCGTCCCCGTGGGTCTTGTCTGTGCGGCTACGGCGTCGGCGGGGCCGCTTCTTAGCGTCAGTTTTCTCGGCAGACTTTTCTGTGGAGTTCTTGGCAGGCTCCTTGGCGCGGACGCTTTCGCCCTTCTCGCCGGCTGCCGGCTTCTTCTTTTTGCGGCGGCCCTTTGCGGGAGTCTTGGCTCGCAGCACTTCGAGCGCAGGCGGCTCTTCGCCCGTTTCGAGCGCGACCTTGGGCTCGTACGCTGGTACCTGTAGCCCCATGAGCTTCTCGATGCTCAAGAGGTCCTCGGCGTCGTTAACGGTCACAAAGGTAAGGGCCCAGCCCGTCTCGCCGGCGCGTCCCGTGCGGCCAATGCGGTGGATATAGTCCTCGGGGTCTGCCGGCACGTCGAAGTTCACGACATAGCGCACGTCCGAGACGTCGATGCCGCGGGCCAGCACATCGGTGGCCACAAGTACGTCGACCTTGCCGTCGCGGAACTCCTTTAGGGCGCGCTCGCGCTGGTTCTGGTTGCGGTTGCCGTGGATGGGAGCGCAGGTGATGCTTGCCTTGCGCAGACGGCGGCAGCAGGCGTCCGCGCGGTGCTTGGTGCGCGTGAAGACGATGGCGCGGCTTGGCCCCTCGCTCTCAAGAACTGTGGCGAGAAGGGCGTTCTTGGCCTCAAGAGAGACGGGCAGCACAAATTGCTCGATGGTCTCGGCCACGGTGCCCTTGTGCGCGATCTCGACCGTTGCCGGGTCTTTTACCAG
>CAVEMP010000100.1:0-3115 GCA_963616835.1 uncultured Oscillospiraceae bacterium
GCGCCGGGGCTGGGAGGGTTATTCTTTGCCGTCGAGTTGGGAGTCGGTGAAGCCAAAGAACCAGGTGACGATGAAAGCGACCACGAAGCCGATGACGATGCCGATGCAGCCGTTGATGAAGTTGGACGCATCTCCGCCGGCAAAGGCAGCAAACGAGAAGAGTCCGTTGGCGTTTGCGTAGAACTTCACGCCGGTAAGGCCGCCGTAGAGACCGGCCGCGGCGCCGCCAGCAAAGACGCCGATCCAAGGACGCTTATAGCGCAGGAACACACCGTAGAGCAAAGGCTCGCCAACACCGCCGACAAACTGGGTGAGGAAGTAGCCAAGGCAGAGGTTCTTCTGCTCGGGGTCGCGCATCTTGAGCCACGCGGCAAGGCCAACGCCAGAGGCGGTGAAGGCCTGAATCGTCGCCGCCATAAGAACGACGGAGTCGGAACCAACCTGCGCATACTGGGCCAAAGCGATTGCAGCAAGGCCAACGTGCATGCCGGTAAGGACAAGGGCCGGCCAGGTAGCAGCAATCAGTGCGACGGCCAACACGCCAAACGGGGTGGAAGCGAGCCACTCGAAGAAGACCGCGATACCGTTGCCAATGTAGTTGCCAATAGGCGCAAGCACGCAAAGCGCGATCGGCATCATGATCACAAAAGTGAAGAACGGGGCAAAGACGGTGCGGATCGACTGCGGGAGCTTCTTGTCAAGGAACTTAGAAAGCGGGGCCATGACGGCGACGCAGAGAAGGACCGGGATCAGCGTCTGGGCATACGAAAGCGTCGGGGCCGGAATGCCGTAGACGTCGAGGCTCGCGCCCTCGGCAGCAGAAAGGGCCACGTAGTTGGGCTCGATCAGGATGCAACCCATAAGAGCGCCAAGGAAGGGGTTGGCGCCCAGCTTCTTTGCAGCGGCGAAGCCAGAGACCACGGGAATGAAGTAGAACGCCGCGTTGTAGACCATGTTGCACACAAACACGAAGTTCGAGTCGTCGGCCACCAGGTTGAGCATCGTGGAGCCCAACAGGGTCGAGAGCGTCTTGAAGAAGCCGCCGGTGATAAGGATCGGGATCAGGGGAACGACAGAGCCAGAGAGGTAATCGAGAATGGCGTCACACACGCCCTTAGCGGTAAGAGGGGTCTTCTCGGCCGGAGCCTTATCGGGGTTCTCGTCGACCGAGCCGCCGGCGCTCACGCCCGCCGCAACGATCTCGTCGTAGACGTCGGGCACGTTGGTGCCGATGATGACCTGGTACTGGCCGCCCTTCTCCTGGATGCCCATGACGCCCTTGACGGCCTTGACCGTGTCGTCAGATACAACGCTGCGGTCCTTTAGCTGGAAACGCAGGCGCGTCATGCAGTGCAAGACGGAGGCGACGTTGTCCTTACCGCCCACGGCGGTAAGGACGTCGGCTGCGATCTTAGCGTTGTCTGCCATGCTTGTTCCTTTCCTTCTTTACCTGTAATTCTAATGCTGTCTAGACATTTGCATTTGCTGAGATAACCATATTGCGTGGCAGTTTGGTGCGGCAATGTCAGCTCTCGTGTTGCTGAGTGTCATTTTTTGTGATGGTGATTGCCGGCATCGCAAGCACACGTTGAGAAATTTGTGCGCACACCTTGCCGGTCGTGCGCACATCCAGCGAAAGTGCGCCGTCGGCAGCGCGGTGCCACGCGACATCGACGCGCCCACTCGGGCCCTCCCACGACGCCTCGCACCCCTCAAGCTGCGGCGAGAAGTACGGGTCGACGATCACGTGGTCGCCGGCCACAGCGTCAGGGGCCACCTCGATACCGCCGAGCGCCTGGTACATCCACTGCAGGTAGCTCGAGAACATCGCGTGGTTAAGCGACGAGAGCTTGGTGTAGAACTCCTCGGCCAAAGCGCCCGAGCCGTTGGCAAGCATATGCGAGAAGCTCGGCTCGCCGCGACGCAGCAGCCAGGCCTCGACCTCGCGGTCATGACCATGGGCATGGAGCAGCCCAAACGCAAGCATCGTGCCAAAGATGCCGGTGAGAAGAACGCCGTCCTGATCAGCGATTTTGGCGGCAAGGGCATCGGCCATCTGCTGGGCGTCGGCCAGGCCGAGAGCGCCCGCAAAGGCGTAAGAGGTCTGCGTGCCGTCGCCAAAAGAGCCGTCGTTGTGGACAAAGCGCTCGATGATTTGAGGCTTGAGCTGGGCGGCCTTCTCGCCGTAGCCCTGGTCGTCGCCCATAAGGCACTCGAGTTGGGCGCCCAGCTGGGCCATCCACAGAATAGAGCACCAGCCCACGAATTCTTTGTCGGGGGTGCCGCTTCCAAAGGCACCCACGGTCTGAACGCTGCCGTGGTCGCCCAAGCAGTGTTGGGCAAGCTCGGCGGGGTCCCAGCCCAGCAGGTAATCCATTAACTTCTTGATGTAGGGCCACTCAACGGCGACCTCGTTGCGCAGGCCGTAGTAGCGAATGGCCATAACAGCCAAATAGGGGTAGGCAAGCTGCCAGAGCAGCGGGCCCTCGCCCGGGGCCGTGCCGTTGGACTGGATACCCATGTAGGGTGCCGTCTCGGGTACGCCGCCGGCGGCCGTCTGGTCATCGCGGAAGGCACGCAAGGTGCGCACAATCAAATCGCTGCAGTTAAACGCCATGAAGTTAGAGTGCGCAAGCGCCACCATGTCGCCGCCGTACCCCAAGCGCTCGCGGGCGCAGTCCTCCCACAAGCCGTGCACATTATTGAGCTTGGTCGCAAACGCGGCGTCGTAAAGCCGCTGGTAAAACGCGTGGTCAAAGCGTAAAATGCCCGCCGGAACAAGATCGGTGTGCACCGGGAACGCGCAAAAAGAGGCGACGGCCTCGGCGGGCACGCCCTCCATGTACGCATAACGGAACGAGTGCGTCGAGAAGAGCCCAGTGAAACTGCATGGCCCCTCGCCGCAAACAATGACGTCCTGCTCAAGACCGGTGGCGGGGCCACCCTCGCCGCCGGGGACGATGTCGCCCGTGGGAATACGCAAGCCCACAAGACCCGCGTAGTTAGTGTCGTAGCAGGGGTTTCCCGCCTCGTCAAGATCCTCGGCGTAGCTCACGCGTACGGTTGTGCCGACAGGCGCGTCAAGGTAGAGCTCCACCGTACCCGTGACCATGAC
>CAVEMP010000100.1:3402-5624 GCA_963616835.1 uncultured Oscillospiraceae bacterium
CCAGTCGCTCGCGCAGGTTGTACTTGCCAAAGAGCGTGAGCGGCGACGGGTTGTACCAACCGTTTCCAAGCTCGACCTCGATGCGGTTCTCGCCGGCAACTAGGAACGACGTCACGTCAAGGACGTCGTGATAGATGGTCTTCGTGGGGTTCGTCCACGCGCCCAAAAGCTCAACACCCAGGCGTCGGCCGTTGATGCGCACATCTGCGAAGCCCAGAACCGCGATGCAAAGCTCGGCCGCGGCGGGCGCCGACGCCAGCTCAAAGTTTGTCCACAGCACGTGGTTGCGATGGTCGACGTAGTAGCCGGCGTCCTTCTCACCGTAGTCGAATTCTGGTCCCAAAATCCAAGGCGCATCCATGAAGACTCCTTAGTGCTATACTCTTTCTTGCTTTCAAATCAACCTTAGTTTTGCTGGTTTATGTGCGGCAATAGCAATTCTTGCGTAGGTCACTATCATTATTTTGGATGCAAATGAAACTCGAAGAACTTAAAGTTGTCGTGCGCGAATCCTCAGATGTCCCCAACGTGACCGAGGAGGAAGTCATCGCGCACATGCGCTCAAAGTACCCCGTTGTCAACTTTGGTAACCGACCCGTCTACATCTTCACGGCCGAGCGCGAGTTTGGCGGGAGCTGCCACGCCGTCTCGATCCACGGCATCAACGCCGTGGCCACGCCCGAGCACATCTACCAGTACGTTCTTCTCACCTACTGCTACGCGGGCGAGTTCAAGATGACGGTAGACGGCGCACCCGTCACGTTAAGCGCTGGCGACTGCCTGGTGGCCGACCGGCATGTTCCCCACGGCGTCGAGGCAACGGGGCCCAACGACTTCGCGGTGAACATCGTGCTCAACGACCGCTTCTTTGACCAGCACTTTCTTAAGACGGCAACGCGCCTTGGTTCGAAGTTCGCGCTTGCGCTTAGCACGCGGACGTCGGCCCACATGGAGAGCCGTGTCTACCAGTCGCGTGACGACGAGCTTGCGCGCTGCCTGGTGGACCGGATTCTTTGCGAGAAGCTCGACCCGGCCGCCGGCTCGGACGACATCATCGATTCACTTGCCGAGGCCCTGCTCACGCACCTGATTCGCACCTACGAGACAGACGTCAGGTCGCAGGCCGAGCTTGAGGGGCGCCAAGACCTTATCGGCCGTATTCGCGAGTACGTGGCACTTAACTACCGGGAGGGAAACCTTGGGAAGATGGCCGCGGCGCTAGGTTACGACGCGACCTACCTAAGCGCCGCGGTGCGCCACGAGACGGGGCAGACCTTCAAGCAGCTTGTCAACGAGGAGCGCATGAAGCGGGCGACCATGCTGTTGCAAGGCACGAAGCTCACGGTGGCCGAGGTCGCGGCCGAGGTGGGCGTGAGCAACCTCACCCAGTTCTACAAGCGCTTTCGCGAGTACGCGGGCCAGACGCCCAACGATTACCGCAACCAGTAAGTGGAGGGTGCAGAAATGCAGCAGGTTTGTGTTGTGTTAAACGAGAAGACCGGCGCGCGGCTGGAAGGGTGGGCGATCGACCCGCACATCTCGACAGGCGAGGTTAAGGCGCGGCCGGCGATGATCGTGGCGCCGGGCGGGGCGTATCTCGCGCTTGCGCATCGCGAGGCAGAGCCGGTTGCCGCGCGGTGGCTCGGCATGGGCTACCAGGTGTTTATTCTGCTCTACTCGGTGCTTTTAGGGGCGCCCGAGGCAGACAGGCAGATGCCGGAGCCAAACCTCGCGGCATGCTATCCCGCGCAGGTTGGCGAGGCGGCGCGTGCCGTGGCCTACGTGCGCGAACATGCCGCCGAGCTTGGGGTCGACCCGGGACGCGTCTTTGTCATGGGTTTCTCGGCAGGAGCGCATGTGGCGGTTTCGCTGGCGCAGCGTTGGCAGGACTTTGGCGAGGCGGCGCGGCCGAGCGGTGTGATAGGTTGCTATCCCATGCTTCGCGAGCTCGATCAGGGCGACGACGCGTTGCAGGAGTACGCGGCGCTCGCCGTTTGTGGGACGACCGACCCAGACGAGGCGCAGCGCGCCCGAGTGGACCTTGTCGAGCACGCCAACGCTTTGATGCCACCGCTCTTTTTGTGGCACACGTACGAGGACGGGCTCACGAGCCCGATAGACACAGCGCGCTTTGCGGCTCGTGCAATGGAGCTTGGTGTGTCATGCGAGCTGCACATTTATCGCGAGGGCCAGCACGGCAGCGGGTTGTGCGACCACACGAC
>CAVEMP010000101.1:0-4029 GCA_963616835.1 uncultured Oscillospiraceae bacterium
TTGGCGCCCGCCCGCAGCGGGGAGGATGACGCTAGAAGCCTAAAGACGCGCTACTCGGCGCGCTCGGCCTTGCGCTTGACGTGGTTACGCCAGGCGGTGAAGCCAATGAGGCCGATGCCCGCGGCGCCAATCACATTGGCGCCGATCTGCACCTTGCCGGTCAAGGTCATACCGTACTTAAGCACGCCGCCGGGCATTGCACCGTTCATCGCCTTGCCGTTGGCGGTGAGGTACAGCAGGTGGTGCAGCGCCTCGCGAGCGTAGTGGTAGTCGGCCTTGTTGGTCTTGTCGAAGCTCCACATGCCCATAGAAGAGGCCTGGTCTTCATAGGTGAGCTTGCTGTCGCCGCCCGCGCGGATCATCTGCGCGGCGTCCATAAACACGCCGGTGTTGGCGTTATCGGTAATGATCCAGCCGTCGAAGCCCCACTCGTTGCGCACGATGCCGGTAAGCAGCTCGTACGAGCCGCCGGTCCACGTGGCGCCAACGCGGTTGAAGCCGGTCATTACGCCCTGGCAGGCGCGGATCGTGGTGGTCGCGTTCTGGTAGCTGCCGTCGTCGTTGGTCTTGACGTAGTTAAGCTCGACGTCGCCCACCTTCATGCACATCTCAAAGGGCTTGAGGTAGATCTCGCGCGCGGCCTGCTCGCCCAGCCACGTGGCAATGGAGTACTGGCCCTCGCGGTCACCGCGGTGGTTTTCCTGGTCGTTGAAGGCAAAGTGCTTGATGGTGGCAAAGAACCCCTTCTGAGCAGCGCCGTAAATCTGCAGCGAGGCAGTCTTGCCAGAAAGGAAGCTGTCCTCGGAGTAGTACTCGCCGTTGCGGCCCGAGAACGGCGTGCGGTGGATGTTCATCGACGGCGCGTACCAGTTGGTGGCACCTCCGAGCAGGGCCTCGTTGCCAATCAGGTTGCCGTACTCAAGCGCCAGGTCCTGGTTGTAGGTCTGCGCCAGCATCAGCGGGCCAGCAAAGGTGTAGCCCGTGCCGCCGTAGATCAGGCCCGACGCAGTATCGGCGTCAACGTTGAACGGCTTGCCCACAGAGTCCAGGTGCTCGGTACCATAGCCGCCACGAGCAATGGACAGGTCGTAGTCCTCGGGGGTCAGCTGGTCCAGAAGGTCGCTCCACTTGGGGTCGTCGTAGTCAAGGCCACGCAGGTCAATGAGGGAAAGGCCGTTGTTGGCGCCGTAGACAGGCTCGTCGGTCAAGGTCGAGTCATCCACAGGGTTGCCAGAGTCGGTGGAGTCCAACTTGGCGAGAAGATCTGCGCTGGCCGTCTTGGTATAGAGAAGCGAGGCAGGCTGGCCGTCGATGGTGCCGTTAATCTCGTTGCCCCAGGTAGAAACGGTGCCCTCGAGCGGCGTGCCGTCGTGGGTGGGGAAGGTGCCCTCCCAATCGGCGCGAGTGAGCTGGGTGCCGTCGGGAGCGGCGTCGCTCAGCTGGTTGGTGATCTTCTCGCCGCTGTAGTCGTCGGTGGCGTAGGTGGTGGTGTCAACGGTGGTGTTGGCAGGCACGTAGGTGGCGCACATCGCGGCGCTTCCGCTGGTCACGGCTGCGCCCTTGGCGGCCAAGACGTTGTTGGCGGCGTCGTGGGCGTCGCGGCCGGCGGTGACGTAATAGGTGCCCGCGTCCAGGATGTAGGTGCCGGCGCCGTTGGCGTCATAGGCCTTGAGCTCGGACTCGTTGAAGGTAACGGTCACGGTCTGGGACTCGCCCGGCTCGAGCTGCTTGGTCTTGGCGTAGCCAACCAGCTGCACCGCGGCCTTCTCGACGCCGTTGGCTCGGTCGTAATCGGTGTAGGGGCTCTGCGCGTAAAGCTCGACGACATCCTTGCCGGCCACGCTGCCGGTGTTGGTGACGGTCACCGTGGCGATGCAGTCCTTGCCCGACCAAGCCGTCGAGAAGTTCGACCACTCGAAGGTCGTGTAGCTTAGGCCGTAGCCAAACGGGTAAACAACCTGCTGGTCATAGGAGTAGTCGCCGGCGTTGCCCTGGCCCAAGACGGCGTCCTCGTAGCGGGTCTCGTAGTACTTGTAGCCTACGTAGATGCCCTCGTTGTAGCTCACGTAGTTGTACTTGGTAAGGTTGCCGTCCTGGTCAACGTACTGGTAGTCGCCAAAGTTCTGGGCAGCAGGCGAGCTCAAGGCGTCGGCGGCAAAGGTGTCGACGGTGCGGCCCGAAGGGTTGACGTCTCCCGCCAGAATGCCCGCCAGTGAATCCATGCCGTTTGTGCCGGTAGAGGGCACAAGCAGGACAGACTTGATGTTGGGGAACTGCTCCAGCCAATCAAGCTCGACCACAACGGCAGAGTTCACAATCACGATGCCGTTGTCGTAGTTGTCGTTGATGTAGCGCAGAATCTCGAGCTCGGTGGAATCGGGCTCAAGGTAGTTCTTGGTTTTATCCTCGTCCTTGGTGGCGTGGTTGTACATCGAGCGAGGCGCGTCGCGGCCCTCGCCGGCCACGCGCTTCATGACAAAAACGGGCGTGGTGCCGGCGCAGGAGTCCAGCACGCCGGCGTCTTGCATCACGCTAAGAGGGCACTCGTTAAGCGAAAAGTCCTCATTGTCGCCAAAGTTCACCGAGCCCGCGCCCTGGACGTAGTCCTTACCGGCGCCGTTAGTGTAGAAATCCTGCAGCGTGGTGTTGGCACTAAGGCCGTGCGCGGCCAGGGCCGAGTTAACTGCGTCGCTGGTAGACGAGCTGCCGGTCATCATCGACAGCATCGACTGAGAGCTGCCCAAGCTTCGAGAATTGATGCTAAAGAAGCTCAACGTGGTGCCGGACGCCAGCGGCAGGGACGCATCGTCGTTCTGCACCATAACGACGCCCTCGGCGGCAAGCTGCTGGTCAAGGGCCTTCTCGGCGTCCGCAATGGTCTCGGTGGTGTAATCGGCCTTGTTGTACTGCAGGTCAAGGCCGTCGGTTTGCGCCGAGGAGTTGTCCCAACTTTGGTCAAAACCGCTAAGGAGCGAGTCGACCATGCGAGAATAACCCGGCAGCACGGTGTTTGCCGCGACCATCACGATCACCAGAAGCAATACGACGGCGATCTTGACGATACTCTTGATCACCCGCCCTACCTTGCGGGCCGTGCTTATCTGTCGTGCCATGTTGTTCCTCTCTTCCCTGTGGGCGCGGCGCGTCTCGCCAACGTCCGCTTGCGGCGCAAAGGCGCCATTCGTACAGGTTCAGGGTAGGTTCAGATGGCGGCGGGCGGCGGTTGGTGACAGAATCGGTAAGGGTTAGTGACGTTATTTGTAGAAAGGGCGCCGGTTTGACGCTGTACCGAGTTTTGATAGTCGAGGACACGCCAGAAGAGGGCGAACTTCTCGCCTCTTACCTGCGGCGATATGCGCAGGGGCGCTCGAGGGCAGCGGGCCGCTCGGCGGGCGCGGCGAGCGGCGGCGAGGCGACCCTGGACTTTGCCGTCACCGTCTTGCCCTCTGCCCTGGAGTTCATCAACTCGACCCACAGTGCCGACCTGGTCTTTATGGACATCGACATGCCCGGCATCAACGGCATGGAGGCGGCCCAGATCTTTCGCGGCTACGACACCCAGACGCCGCTGATTTTTGTGACCAACCTGGCGCAGTATGCGGTGCGCGGGTACTCGGTGGACGCGCTGGATTTTGTGGTCAAGCCGGTGAGCTACCCCGACTTTGCCATGCGCATGGACCGCGCGCTTCACATCATGGAGCGAAACCACGCGGCCACGATTGCGCTGCCCACGGCCTCTGGCCTGCGGGTTGTTTCTATGCGAGACGTGCTTTACGTGGACCTGCTGCGCCACGACGTGCAATACCACCTGGCGGACGGCTCGGTTTTGTCCGAGCGCGGCAGCCTGAAGGCAGCCGAGGCAAAGCTGGACGCCTCGCTGTTTTTGCGCATCTCGGCCGGCTGTTTGGTCAACATGGGGCAGGTCACCAACATTGGGCAGGCCAGCGTCACAATGACCGACGGCAGCGAGCAGTTCTTTAGCCGCTCGCAGCGCCGGGCCGCGCTTGAGCGCCTGGCCAACTTTGTAGG
>CAVEMP010000101.1:4302-5433 GCA_963616835.1 uncultured Oscillospiraceae bacterium
GCGTTCTTCTCGCTGATAATTGGGTACTTTACCTGGGCCGTTACGTTTTTGTTTGAAGCAAGCCCGTGGACCGCGCTGTTTTGCTGCACAGCCGGGTACGCGGTGCAAAACTTTGCCTCGGGGCTGCTCGAGCTGCTGTGGACGCTGCAGGTTGGCACGGGCGTGGAGCTAACAGCACAGCTGGACGTGGGGCGCATTCCCCTTAATGCGCTGTGCAGCGTGGTGGTTTACCTGCCGTTTTATCTGCTGATTGCACGTCGGCTGAGCCGCCGCGGTCTGGAAGAGATCAACGAGCCGGCTCTTCTCGCCGTCATGGTTGTGGTTGCGCTGGGAGTCATTGGGTTTGATTTGGTCATCAAGAATTTAACCGAATACCAGGGCATCCCGGTCTATATGGTGGCGGCTTTGCGATGCGTGCACGGCCTGTTGTGCGTCATGACCTACGCGCTTGAGTACGAGCTTCTTGTTAGTCGCCACCTGCGCGAAGAGGCCGCCACGACCGAGCGCGTGCTGGCCGAGCGCGAACGCCAGTACGAGGCCAGCCGCCAGAACATCGAGGCCATCAACATCAAATGTCATGACATTCGCCACCAGATCCGCCACCTGCAGGCACCCGGCGGGGAAGCGGTTGATGCCGCCGCGCTGGCCGACATTGCGCGCGAGGTCGACGTCTACGACTGCTCGGTGAGAACGCAAAACGACGCGCTGGACACGATATTGACCGAGAAACGCCTGGTATGCGTGCGTGAGGGCATCACGCTTTCCGTCGTGGCCGATGGCGCGGCGCTGGGGTTCATGAGCGCGGCCGAGATTTACTCGTTCTTTGGAAACGCGCTGGACAACGCTATCGAAGCCGCCGAAAAGATTGACGACGCCGAGCGTCGCTCGATCAGCGTGGTGGTGCGCCGGGCCGCGGGCGTGGTGTCGATCCACATTGAGAACCGGTTTGCGCCGGCGGCCGCGCCGGTCACAGGCGGCGATGGGCTTCTCGCCACTTCAAAAAAAGACCAGGTCAACCACGGTTTTGGGGTTCGCAGTATGCGGTTGACGGTCGAGCGCTATGGCGGGACCCTGGCCACCCTGGTGCAGGGCGACACCTTCCACGTCAACGCGATGATACCCGAGCGATAG
>CAVEMP010000101.1:5565-7467 GCA_963616835.1 uncultured Oscillospiraceae bacterium
ATCACCGATACGATTCGCCGAATTGGGGAACAAACGCACGCGTCGTAATTTCCCACGGCCAAGACGGGCCTGCCCCGCCGCGCGCGGCGGCCCTGCGGTCCAACAGAAAGGATCTGATCTATCGGTGAGTTCTTCTCAAAGCAGCGCTCGCGTTCACGTCGAGCACCCGCACCTGGCCATGATGGGCCTTTACCTGGGTGGATTTGTGGGCATGTTCTCGGAGAGCGCCCTTAACATCGCCCTGCCGCAGCTCACGCGCGTCTTTGGCATCACGACCGCCGTCGCGCAGTGGATGGTTGTTGGATACATGCTGGTCATTGGCCTGGTTTTGCCGTTTGCCGGCATCCTTATGAAGTGGTTCAAGACCCGCTCGCTTACGCTGTTTGCCTTGGGCGCGTTCTTTATTGGGTCGCTGATGAGCGGCTTTGCGCCGAGCTTTCCCGTGGCGCTGGTTGGCCGCCTGATCCAAGGCATTGGCACCGGCCTGGTCTTGCCCATCATGTTCGCCGTGGTACTCGAGGTCTTCCCGCCCAGCCAAATTGGCGGCGCCATGGGCCTCATGACCCTCATCATCATGTTCGCGCCGGCCATTGGCCCCTGTCTTTCTGGCGTTATCCTGGGCTTTTTCTCTTGGCGAGCTCTCTTCTTTATCTTTGCGATTGTCCTGGCGGTGGGCCTGTTCTTTACCGCCAAGTACCTGGTGAGCCCCTACGAGCTCACGCGCCCCGCGGTCGACGGCGTCTCTTGCGTGCTGTCGTGCCTGGGCTTTGGCGGAATCGTTTTGGGCTTTGGCCTGTCCAGCCTGTTGGGCTGGGCCTCGGCGGGCGTAATCTGCGCCCTGGTCGTAGGCGTCGTGGCCCTTATCGCTTATGTGCGTCGCCAGCTGAGCAGCCAGACCCCCGTCCTTAACCTGCGAGCCTTTGGCAACCCGCAGTTTAGGACCTCGGCCGTGCTGGTCATGCTCAACTTTGGCATCACCCTGGCCGCCATGTACCTGCTGCCGCAGTTTGCCCAGAATGGCCTGGGGCTTTCTGTTACCGTGTCGGGCCTGCTGATGCTGCCGGGCGGCATTGTGAACGCGGGTATTTCTCTGTGGTCGGGCAAGCTGTATGACCGCATTGGCGCGGCGGTGCCGGCGCGCTGCGGCTTTGCTATCTCGTGCGTGGGCGCGGCACTGATGCTGTTTACCTCGACGGATACGCCGATTGGGTACGTCATTTGCGCGCATATCCTGCTGATGATCGGCGTGCCGCTGGCAATGTCTCCCTGCCAGACCAACGGCTTGAACTCGCTGCCCGCCGACATGGGCACCGACGGCTCCACAATCCTCAACACCATGGAGCAGGTCTGCGGCGCGGTGTGTACCGCCCTGGCCACCAGCATGCTGGCCGCCGGCGAGTCTGCCGGCGCGGCGACGGGCGCCGGGGCCCAGGCCTGCGCAACCACGGGCTCGCACTACGGGTTTACGTTTGTGCTGGTCCTGGCCGTGATTGGTCTGATCCTCTCGCTGCGCATGCGCAACACGACTGCGGGCGAGAAGTAAGGCTGCGGGGCGCGGGGCCGGCGGTCATCCTGCCGGCCGCTGCGCCCTTCTCGCCGCCGTCATAGCAATGGTCTACGATAGGGCGGCGAGAAGGAGGAGCGGATGAGCAGCAAGAAAAGATTGGCCCGCGCGGCACAGAAGGCCGCGTTTCAAAGCCAGCTGGGCGACCAGCTGGGCGGCGTCTTTGCACGCGAGGATGCCCGGCGAGAAGAACATCGCAGATACAAGGCTTGCGACCGCAAGAAACGCTACGCCAGCCGCGCCGAGGCCGAGGACGCCATCCGCGACTGCCGCCGCCACGGCTCGCCCGATCTGCACTGTTACGAGTGCGACTTTTGCGGCGGCTGGCACCTCACACA
>CAVEMP010000101.1:7636-11149 GCA_963616835.1 uncultured Oscillospiraceae bacterium
CCCGCAAACGCCTCTTGAACGAGCGCCGAGAAGCCCAGGGCGTGGTCGCGGACCTCGCCGCGAGGCAGCAAGATGCCGTAGGGGATCTGCTGCGGCCAATCAAACGCAACGGCTACCAGGCCATCTGCCCGACGGAACTTGAACTCGGGCATGACGGCCACGCCCATGTCGCACATCAGAGCCAGGTGGCTCATGCGCATGTCCTGCACGTGCTGGATGATGTTTGCCTGAAAGCGGTGCTCGAGCGTACGCTGCAGCTCCTCGATTTCGGGCGGGGCGCAGGCGCTGTCGAGAAGAACAAGGCTCTGGTCGGCCAGGTCGTCCATCCCCACGACCTCGCGTCCGGCCAGCGCGTTTTGGGTGCTCATCACGCAAACCAGCGGGTAACGGCGCAGCTCGATGAAGTCGAAGCGCGACAAATCGACGCCCGCCTTCGTGGTCGACAGCAGAAGGTCGATCTTGCCCGCCTGCAGCAGAGCAAGCTTTTCTCGCATGGGGCTCATGTCAAACGAGAGGTAAACGCTAGGGTGGGTTTCTCGGTAGCGCCTGACGATGGGCGGCACGAAGGCCTCCTCGTACTCGGACGAACCGCAGCCAACCACAAGTTCTTGGCCGTAGCCGTCGCCAAACAAGCGCGCACGCAGCACCGCATTACGCATGTCGGCCCCAATAACCTTCAACGATTTATACAGATAGTGCCCCGCCGGCGTGAGTGAGACCTGCTTACCCGTGCGTTCGAACAGCCGGTAGCCCAGCTCGGCCTCAAGCGCGGCGATGTTGTGCGTCACCGTGGGCTGCGAGACAAACAGCAGCCGCGAGGTCTCGGTGAAGTTGAGGGTCTCTGCGGCGCTTACGAAGCACTCTATCTGCTTGGAGTTCATGGGCTTCTCGCCTCCTGTTGCAAACGATAAGCATTATCTATCGATGATAGCTTCTATCGATTGGGAACATGATTGCAATCCCCCTAAAATCCAGGTTGTACGCATAGGTGGCAACACGTCTGGAGGACCGCATGAACTACATCGTCACCGGAGTGGACGGCAAGCTGGGCGGGCGCGTGGCCGAGCTCATGCTCGCCGAGGTCGCACCCCAAAACCTGATCTTTACCTGCCCCAACATGGACTGGCTCAAGCCCGAGAAGCGCGAGCGCTGGGAGGCTGCGGGCGTCGCCGTGCGCCAAGCCAACTACGACAACGTCGCCGAGATGACCGAGGCCTTCAAGGGCGGCGACCGCATCTACATCGTGAGCGCCGTCACTATTGGCGAGATTCGCGTCCAGCAGCACAAGAACGTGGTCGACGCCGCCATCGCCGCCGGCGTGCAGCACCTGACCTATACCTCGTTCCTTGGCGCATCTGACCCGCGTTACGCCCACGTCTACGTGACCCCCGACCACACCGCGACCGAGGCCTACATCCGCGAGCGCGCCGAGGAGACCGGCGTCAAGTACAACTTCATGCAGGACAACCTGTATCTGGAGAACTACCTCACGACCTCGGTGATGCTGGCGCTCATGAGCGGCAACAAGTGGTACACCACCGCCGGCGAGGGCAAGGCAACCTACGTGCCCAAGGACGACGTGGCCCGCATGGCTGCCGCGCTGCTGCTGGGCAAGGGCGAGGATAACCGCACGTACAAGGCCTGCGGTTGTGAGAGCTTGTCTCAGCGCGACCTGGCCGCAATGATCAGTGACCTCTCGGGCCGCCAGATCGAGTACTGCCCCGTGAGCCACGAGGAGTTCTTCGAGTACCTGGACTCGATGCACATCCCGCGCACCGCGACCGAGGACTTCTCGCAGGCGCCCGTGCCCTGGTGCGGCAACGACATGGTGACCAACGAGGGCTCCATCGCCGAGGGCCTGATGGACGTGCCGTCGACCGACATCGAGGACGTCACCGGCACCAAGCCCAAGACCGCCCGCGAGCTGGCGAAGGGCTACTCCTACATTTGGGAGAACAACGTCACCCACTGGCGCGACATTAAATAACCCGGCGGGCTTTTTGGCGGCTGCGACGCCATCACGTGGCCGCCAATTGAAGCTCCTACCTATAATCCCCTGCATTCCGTGCTGTTTTTGGCCTTGAAAACGGCACGGAATGCAGGGGATTTTGCTGTGGCGAGAAGAAATAAGGCCCGGCACCGCACGTTTGCGGAGCCGGGCCGGGGTGCCGGGGACAGGCGATCGGGGTGCAGGCTGGGCCGGGGGCCCGCTAGCTCAAGAGCATGCGGTCGTTGGCAAACTCCTCGCCGCTGGCCTCCTCGAACTTGTGCAGCAAGTCGGCGACCGTGAGGTTCTTCTTCTCCTCGCCCTCGACGTCATAGATAACACGGCCGTCGGCCATCATAATCAGGCGGTTGCCCAAGCGAATCGCGTCGCTCATGTTGTGCGTGACCATAAGGGCCGTAAGCTTGCGCTCGGCGATGATCTTCTCGGTAAGATCCAGCACCTTGGCAGCAGTCTTGGGGTCCAGGGCGGCGGTGTGCTCGTCAAGAAGAAGCAGCTTGGGGTCGGTAAGCGTGGCCATAAGCAGGGTCAGGGCCTGACGCTGGCCGCCCGAGAGCAGGCCCACCTTGGCGTTCATGCGGGTCTCGAGGCCAAGGCCAAGCGTAGCCAGCAGCGCCGGGTACTCTTCCTTCTCTTCCTTAGTGATGCCCCACGCCAGGCCGCGCTTCTTGCCGCGACGCTTTGCCAAGGCCAGGTTCTCGGCGATCTGCAGGTCGGCGGCGGTGCCGCGCATGGGGTCCTGGAAAACGCGGCCCTGGTACTTGGCGCGCTGGGCCTCGCTCATGCGCGAGATGTCGACGCCGTCAAGCTCAATGACGCCGCAGTCCAGCGGGTAGACGCCGGCGATCATGTTGAGCAGGGTCGACTTGCCCGCTCCGTTGCCGCCAATGACGGTCACAAAGTCGCCGTCCTTCAAGGTAAGGTCAACGCCGGTCAAGGCGCGCTTCTCGGTGACGGTGCCGGGATTGAAGGTCTTCTTCACGTGCGAGATCTTGAGCATGCTACTCATCTCCCCTCGTGTAGGACGCGCGCAGGCGGTGCTTCTCGATCACAACCGGGATGCACAGCGCCAGCGCCACGATAATGGCCGAGAGCAGCTTCATGTCGTTGGCGTCCATGCCCAACTGCAGCACGATGGCGCGAATCAAAAAGTAAACGATAGAGCCAATGACTGCAGCCACCAGGCGCGCGCCAAACTTGGTCAAGCCGCCGGGCAACAAACGCCCCAGCACCTCGCCGATGACAATGGCAGCCAAGCCAATGACGATAGCGCCCGTGCCCATGCCAATGTCGGCGTACTTCTGGCTCTGGCAAATCAGGCCGCCCGAGAGGCCCACCAGCGCGTTGGACAGGATAAGGGCGATCATCTTGGTGGCGTTGGTGTTCTGGCCCAGCGCGCGGATCATGTGCTCGTTGTTGCCGGTGGCGCGAAGAGCGGTGCCAATCTCGGTGCCAAAGAACCAGTACAGGGCCCAGATGACCAAGACGGCGAGAATAGCGCCAATGAT
>CAVEMP010000102.1:0-15616 GCA_963616835.1 uncultured Oscillospiraceae bacterium
CCGTCCTTGGCCGAGCCGCCTGCCGAGTCGCCCTCTACAATGAAGAGCTCGGTGAGCTCTGCGTCGCGGCACGAGCAGTCTGCCAGCTTACCGGGCAGGTGCGCCGTCTCTAACAGAGACTTGCGGCGGGTGGCCTCGCGGGCCTTGGTGGCCGCGGTGCGGGCCTTGGAGGCCTGCATGGCCTTGTTGATGATCACGCGGGCCGGCTTGGGGTGCTCTTCCAGGTACTCGGCCAGACCGTCTGAGACGATTTTCATGACCAGCGGGCGCATGAACGAGCTGCCCAGCTTGGCCTTGGTCTGGCCCTCAAACTGCGGGTCGCCCAGCTTGACCGAGATAACCGCGGTGAGGCCCTCGCGAATGTCGTTGCCGGTGAGGTTGGCGTCCTTCTCCTTGAGGATGCCGGCCTTGCGGGCATAGTCGTTGATCACGCGGGTAAGGGCGGTGCGAAAGCCCTCCATGTGCATGCCGCCGTCGGGCGTGTAGATGTTGTTGGCAAAGCTCATGACGTGCTCGGAGTACGAGCCGTTCCACTGGATGGCTACCTCGACCTCGCCGCGCTTGGCGGGATCCTCCGAGTCGTTCTTGCCAGACAGGTAGATAGGCTCTTTCAGGCCCTCGGCGATCTCTTCTCCGCTGTTGAGGAACTTGACGAAGTCGATGATGCCGCCCGAGTAGCAAAACTCGTTGACCCTGGGGGTGGACTCGCGCTCGTCGGTAAGGACGATGGCCAGGTCGCGGTTGAGGAACGCCATCTCTTGCAGGCGGTCGTGCAGGGTGTCGAAGTCAAAGACGCAGGTCTCGAAAATCTGGTCGTCGGGCCAGAAGGTGATGGTGGTGCCCGTGGTCTCGCTGGTGCCCACCACGGTCATCTTCTGGGTGGTCTTGCCGCGCTCGAAGCGCATCTCGTAGATGTTGCCGTCGCGCGAGACCTGGACGACCATCTTCTTGGACAGGGCGTTGACGACCGAGGAGCCCACGCCGTGCAGGCCGCCCGAGACCTTGTAGGCCGCGTTGTCGAACTTGCCGCCGGCGTGCAGGATGGTGAGAACAACCTCGAGCGTCGGGATCTTCTTCACGGGGTGCGGGTCGACGGGGATGCCGCGGCCGTTGTCCACGACGGTCACCGAGTTGTCCTTGTGGATGGTGACCTTGATCTTGGTGCAGAAACCAGCCAAGGCCTCGTCGACGGAGTTGTCGACGATCTCGTACACCAGGTGATGCAGGCCGCTGGCGCTGGTCGAGCCGATGTACATACCCGGGCGCTTACGGACCGCCTCGAGGCCCTCGAGAATCTTGATCTCGCTGCCGTCGTAGCGGTTCTGTGTCTCTTCTGCCACGCGCACGTCCTCTCTTTTCAGACGAAATGACAGGCTGATTTAGCAAGTCTTAAATTAAAAACAGGTATAGCTAAACCATGATAGCGCTCTTATGGGCGCTCAGAGCCAATCTAAGCGCATGTACACGAATTCCGCTCTACTTTGCCTTTTTGCGCCGCAGAGAATTGCTCATGGCTTTATAAGCGCTTTGAGCGAGTTTGGGAGACAAACCCTCGCAGGCTTTTCTCACCTGTTCCTCCTCGGCTGGCGAGAGGGGAGGCAAAGCGGGGGGCTCGGGCTTCTTGGGCTCGTCTCTGCGCACGGGCATGCCAGGCTTGCGGCCCAGTTTGTCCTGCTCAAAGCGTATATCCGAGAAGGTCAGCCCCTCGGCGGCCATTCTCGCCAGGTAGATGTCCTTGTTTGCCGAGAAGTCCACGGCCCGCATACGCGAGTCAACAAAGACCACCAGCACCGGCGGCTCACCTACGCGGCGCGGCTTGGTGACGTACAGGCCGCAGGTGTGCTTTCTCTCCACGTCGCCGTTGGCGCGGTGCCACGCCAGGCCCACGCGGCGCGTGCCGGTTACTTTACTCGCGACCTCAGGCGCCGAGAAGTAGCCGCCCATGACCGAGCCCAGGCTCGAGATAGAGGCAAACTCATCGATCACCATATCTCACCACCTCTGCGCTTTTAAGCAGGTCAGCCGAGAAGTACCCCAGGTTGGTCGTGGTGACCACCGTCTGCACGCCGTCGCGCGAGAAACCGGCAACGGCGTCTCTTCTGGCCTCGTCCAGCTCGCTCATGACGTCGTCCAAAAGAAGCAGGGGCTTCTCCCCCACGATTTCCTCGGCGAGAAGAACCTCGGCCATCTTAAGCGCCAGAACCACCGAGCGTTGCTGCCCCTGGCTGCCAAAGGCGCGGGCGTCGCGGCCGCAGATAGAAAACGCCACGTCGTCGCGGTGCGGGCCCACGCAGGTCTGCTGACGACGCAGATCCTCGGTGCGCGACTCGGCTAGGCGACGCAAGAAGAGGTCGCGCAGGTCGTCGCGGCTCATGCCCAGGGCCTCGTCGCCCAGCGAGCAGCGGTACTCGCACTCCAGGGTCTCTGTGGGCGCGATCTGGCCGTAGACCTCGCTCACCTTGGCGGCCAGGCGCGCAAAGAGCCTCAGCCGGCTGTGAAGCAGGGTTGCGCCGCCCAGCGCCACCGAGGCGTCCCAGGCGTCCAGAAGCCCCAGGTCACATTCCTCGCTCTTGAGCAGGCGGTTTCTCTGCTCAATCGAGCGCGTGTAGTTGGCCAGCACGCGCGAGAAGCTCTGGTTGGCTTGCCGACCAAAGTCATCCAGCTCGGCGCGGCGCTCGGAGGCACCGCGCTTGACCAGCGAGAGGTCGTCAGGCGTGAAGAGCACCGACATCAAGGTGCCGGCAATGTCTGCGGCCTGGCATTTCTTGCCGTTCTTGATGAATTGCCGGCGTCGCTCGGTGATGTCGCAGCTTACGTCCAGCACGCGGCCGTCTCCCTCAAGGCGCGCCGCGATTCTAGCCTGCGGCTCGCCCTCGTGAATCAACTGCGCAGGCGTGGGCCGCCTAAACGAGTACCCCGCCGTCAGCATCTGCAGAGCCTCGACCGTGTTGGTCTTGCCCGTAGCGTTGCGGCCAAAAAGCACAGTTGTAGAGGGGGAGAGACAAATGTTCCTCTCCCCCATGTTCCTAAAGCCAACCAGGCTCAGCTCTTTGACCTTAAGCCCCACGCGCCGCCAAACCGCCGTCTGTTACAGGCGCACCGGCATGAGCAGGTACAGGTAGTTAATCTTGCCGTTGGACTTGAAGATGCCGGGCTGAGAAGAGCTCTGGAGCTCCAGGCGCAGCTCCTTGGTGCCGCCCACTGCGTTCACGCAGTCAAAGACGTAGTGGTAGTTAAGGCCAATCGAGAGACTCGCGCCCTCGACGTCGGCGTTCAAGATTTCGGACGACTCGCCCTGCTCGGGAGAAGAGGCCGACATCTTCATGAAGCGACCGTCTGCATCGATGTCAAAGCGCACCGACGAGTTGGTAAGCGCGATGACCGAGACGCGCTTGAGCGCAGACGAGAAGGCATCGACGTTGATGTTGACCGCGGTGCCGCAGCTTGCCGGCAGGAGCTGCTTGTAATCGGGGAAGTTGCCCTCGATGTGGCGGGCGACGAAGGTCGTGGTGCCAAAAGTGAAGACAACCTGGCTCTCGGTCGTGCCAATGCGGATCGTGTCGGTGACAGATGGCATGCTCAAGACATCGTGGAAGACGTTGCCCGAGACGATGGCGCGGAAGGGCTCTTCGCTTCCCGCCTCGACGCTGGCGTCGCACACGGCCAGGCGGAAGGAGTCGGTGGCCACCAGGCGAATGGTGTTGTCCTCGACGGTCAGCAGGATGCCCTGCAGGATGGGGCGCGAGGTCTCTTTCGAGGTGACCTTATAGACCTTGTCCACCATCGACGACAACATGTCAGAGGGAAGCTCGATCTCTTTTTCGGCCTCGACCTCGGGCACGAAGTTCCAGATGGAGCAGTCCAGGGTGTTCAACCTAAAGGTCGACTTAGCGCTCGAGATCGAGATGGTCCTCTCGCCACCGTCGAAGGTGACCGCCGCGTCCGAGAGGGTCTTCACGATGTTGGACAAGACCTTGCCCGAGACTACGGTCTCGCCCGGCTCCTCGACGTTTGCGGGAATGAGGTGCCTAATGGCAATAACAAGGTTGTTGGACTGGAACTCGATTGTGCCTTCGGTTGCCTTGATATAGATGCCCGAGCAGATAGGCAGCGTGGAGTTACCGCCCATTCCCTTAGAGACTACCGTGATGGCTTTCATCAACGACGACTGGCTGACGGTAAATTTCATCTGCGCCCTTTCTATTAGTTCTTATATATAAATTTAAATACAGTAGTAATAATAAGCTCTGTAGAAAAGAAGAAAACTTCCCAAACATGCAGGTAGATTAGCCATTTGCGTGAACGAGAGCTTATTGTTCCCCTTAACTGTTCCCAACAATTTCGATTGCTGTAGAAAACTCATTTACAGCGACCCTTGGGTTTTCTCACCTTTTCTCACAACTCTTAGACAGCTTATCGACAATCTCTTCTTAACGCTTTGAGAAACGGCGAGAAGACCTTTTCAACACCCTTGCTAGGCCTCCGCGGTGATCGAGTCCTTAAGGCGCATGACCCGGTCGTAGAAGATCTTGTCCTCCTTCTTCTTGTCGTCGACCACCTTGAGGCTGTTCTTGACGGTCGCGTGGCTGCGGCCGCCAAAGTGCTCGCCGATGTCTGCCAGGGTCTTGCTGCAGAGCTCGCGCGAGAGCCAGATGGCCACGTGGCGCGGCTCCATAAGGCCCTTGTGGCGGCTCTCGCCGATGAGGGCGTCGTGAGAGATGTCGTAGAACTTCTCGACGGCCTTTTGGACATCCTCGATCGAGATGACGATGCCCGTGGTGGGCCAGGTCTCCTTGGCGATCTCGTCGATCTCGTCGAAGGTGAGCTGGCGGCCGTCCTTCTCGGCGCGGTTTTGGGCAAGAAGGCAGCGCTGGCAGAAGCCCTCGATAAGGCGGATGGACGATCCCGCCCGCTTGGCCATGTATTCCCATGCTTCTGGCGAGACGGGCGAGCAGCCCACGCCCACGTGCTCTTCTTTAGAGTCGCGGCACAGGCGCTCGCAGAAAGTCTCGATCAAGCGCAGCTTGAGCTCGTAGTTGGGCACCTGGACGCCCACGGGAAAGCCCGAGGCCAGGCGGGTAGTGACGCGCTCGTCGAAGGCGTCTTTGCCCATGCCAAGCTGCGCTGGCGTGCGGTCTGCGGCCAACACGATCTGCTTGCCGTTGCTTTTCAACACGTTGAAGGTGTCGAAGAAGAAGGTGATGGTGCCTACCTTGCCCGCGAGCTTTTGAACATCGTCGATGATCAAGACGTCGATGTCCTCGTAGTTTTTCTTCAAAGCTTCGGTGACCGAAAGGTCGTGGGCGCCCATCGCACTTGTGTAGTCGTTGATGAAAGACGACGCGTCCTTGTAGACGCAGATGCGCGTGGGGTCGTTGGTGGCGATGTAGTTCTGGATCGCGCGAAGCAAGTGGGTCTTGCCCAGGCCGCTCTTGCCGTGGATGAACAGCGGGTTGTAGTTCTTGGAGCCGTTGGCCACCTGAAGCGCGGCGTTGTAGGCCATGTCATTCTCATCACCGCAGACAAAGCGGTCGAAGGTGAGCTTGGAATCCTCTTCTGGAATGGTTTCCACCAGGGGGTTTCTTTGTTTGCGCAGGCTTGCCTCTTTGACGGTGCCCTCGATGGTGGACTCGTCGAGCATCTGCGCGTCGATGCGGCGCTCGCGGTACTGCGCAGGCGCCGCAGCCGCGGCCACCGTGGCCGCCGGGGTCGCGACCGGTGCCTGCGACGTGGCGTTTTTCCAACGGGCAATCTCGTCGGGGGTCATCTGCGAGGTGGGGGCGGCCTTTTGCGGGGCCTTGCCGTCCTTCTCGGCTAAAGCAAGGTCAAGGTGCATGCCGTCCTGGAACGCGGCGGCCGAGAGACACTTCTCCAGCAGATCGGAGTTTTTCGACACTGTCTTTAAGACCAGGCGCATGGGCGTCACGACGTGCAGCGTGTTTTCGTCCACACCCGTGGGCGTGCAGCTGCGCAGCATCGCGAGGATGGATTCTGGCAATCCCTCCTGCTCAAGCAGGTCGAGGGTGTCTTGCCACAGGTCTTCTGGGTCAAGCTCTATCGAAAAGTCCATGAGGGCCCATTCGTCGAATTGTCGAAAAGTGCCCACCCAGTATATATGATTGTTGAAAACTCGCGACCGGTTTTCTTAAATTCCCATGTGAGACATGCTGTGCGGCACCTAAAGCATCGAGCGGCCGATGGTGGTAAGGCGGTACTTTTGCCCCGACTTGGTGATGATTCCCATCTCCATGAGGCCCTTGAGCTCGCGCGACCACGTGGGGCCGGAGCTTCCGTAGACCTGGGTGAGGTCGGTGGGGCCGCAGGACTCGTGCTGAGCCAGGTATTCCATTGCAGATTCCTGACGCGGCGTGAGGGCCGGGCGCTGGGGCGCCCCGGGCACGGGTGCCTGCGAGGTCATGGTTTGTGCGGGCATAGTCTGCGGCATTGTCGAGAAGTTCTGGGGCATCTGGGGCTGCATTGGCATCTGCTGTTGTATCGCCGCAGGTTGTGCCATGTATTCCGGCAATTGTTGATAACCGTAGCCAAAGCTTGCGGGCTGCTGCATCTGCTGCGGCTGCTGGTAGCTCTGCGGTTGTTGATAAGGCCAGCCGGGCACGGCGCCGTATCCTTGGGGCGTCGCGGGCGCAACAGGCATTTGCGCCGCCGCAAAACCGCCGTTTACCTGCGGCTCTGCGTCCTTCTCGCCGCCGCCCGAGACCTCGCGCGCTTCGCTTGCGCGGCGTGTGGAGATGGTTACCACGGTGCCGCCCGAGATGTTGTCCTCGATCTCTAGGCTGCCGCCTTTGTCCTCCATGTACTGCTGCGCGTACGGCAGGCCGCTCCCCACGCCGCGGATATAGTGCTTCATCTCTTCGGTCGCAGAAGAAGTGCCGTACTCAAGGGCAAGGTTCTTCTCTTTGATGCCCGGTCCCTGGTCAGAGAAGCGAATGGTGTTTCCGCCGTCCAAGATGGTGATCGTGGGCGCCTGGAAGTACGCGTGGATGAAGTTCTCGACGATCTCGCGGATGACCATAAAGGGGATATTGCCGCCCTGCTCGTGCGAGAGTTTGTTCACAGTTGCCGTGATTTCTTCCAGGTAAGAGCGCACGTCCTGGGGCTCTACGACCACGACCCGGGGAGCTGCCGCTGCATCGTCGTAGACGGCGATCCTTGCGGGGTTGTGCACCTCGCTCGCCGACCACTGCGTTTGGTCCTTCTCGACAAAAGGATAGAAGTCCCTGGCCACGCTCTTCGCCCCCTTTTCAACAATGTTTCATCGTTTGAAGAAAACTTTTCAGACGGAATTCTATGTGAAAGAAAAGTTTTCAACAAAGCGAGAAAACCTGTAGAAAACTCGGCAGATACATACGAATTCAGCTGGAAAATCATACCATGCTATCGACAACTTTCACGGCTTTTGAAAGATTGCTTGCACGCTTTTGAAAGAATGGATTCAAAACTTTTCAACGTTTTTGCGACAACCTGGGAAATAGAGTTGTGTGTAATCCCCACAAAGAGCTGGGCCTTTCCAAAGATTAAATTGACACTTAGCGGCCGCTACCTTTACAATCTTTGGGCTTATTGCTCTGTATTGACGTCTAAACCCAACTGGGAGGAATAGCTATGAAGCGTACTTATCAGCCCAACAAGCGCAAGCGTGCAACCACTCACGGTTTCCGTGCCCGCATGGCCACCAAGGGCGGCCGCGCCGTCCTCGCTCGTCGTCGCGCTAAGGGCCGTCACCAGCTCACCGTCTAAGTAACTTAAGATGAAGACCATCAAATCCAAGGCTGAATTTGAGAAGGTCTTCTCCTGCGGGAAGAGATACAACGACTCTCTTCTACGAATTCGCGTGGTTAGAATCGACGAGGGCGACTCCGCAAGGGTCGCCTTCGTCGCGCCTAAGAGGCTTGGCAACGCCGTTTTTAGGAACAGGTGTAAGCGTGTTCTAAGGGAGTCCGCCCGTGCGTGCGGCCTTCCCAGGGACGGCTACGACATGATTCTCTTCTCGACAAAAGATACTCACGATGCGTCGTCCGCCGACGTGTCCAAATCTTTGAGAAGGCTCCTTAAGAAGGCCGGCGTCATAGGTGAATAACCCAGGGAAAGACTCTCTTATTAAGAGATGGTTCTTATCGGCCATCGCTTTCTATCAATCGCGGGTCTCTCCCATGTTTCCTGCTAGGTGTATCTACAGGCCAACGTGCTCTGAATACGCCCGGCAGGCAATTGCTAAGTACGGCGTCCTTCGCGGCGCCTCGCTTGCTATTCGTAGGATTTTGAGATGTCATCCCTTTCATGCTGGTGGATACGACCCCGTTCCTTAGCCAAGGAGCGTCCACGGAGGAATCATGTGGGATTGGTTCATTAACTTATTGACAGCCATTCTTCAAGGCATCCAGAGCGTTGTGGGTGACTGGGGCCTGGCCGTTATCATCCTCACCGTCATTATCCGTATTCTTCTGACGCCGCTTATGACCAAGCAGGTTAAGTCGACCGCTGGTATGCAGATTATGCAGCCGCGTCTTCAGGAGATTCAGGAGAAGTACGCAGACAACCCTCAGCGTCAGCAGGAAGAGACCATGAAGGTCTACTCCGAGATGAAGTTCAACCCTATTATGGGTTGCTTGCCTATCTTCTTGCAGATGCCGATCTTCTTTGGCTTGTTCTCTGTAGTGAAGAACGTCCCTGCAGACGCTTGCTTCTTCAACATCTTGCCTTCGATTTCTAATTCTGTGGCCACCATGGTGTCTACCGTTGGCTGGGTTGGCGCAGCTCCATATATCTTCTTTGACATTCTCTTTGGTGTCCTGACCTTTGTTCCCATGCTGCTTAACACTTCGATGCAGAACAACGGTCAAAAGATGCAGTCCGTCACCATGGGTGCCGTTATGGCCATCATGATGGTCTGGTTTGGCTGGAGCGTCCCGGCGGCCGTTCTTCTTTATTACAACGCCTCTGCCATCTGGCAGGTTGTGCAGCAGAAGTTCATCACCTCTAAGGTGCTGGAGAAGGCTAAGGCCGAGGCCGAGGAGGCTGCCGCCAAGAAGGGCATCGAGGTCGACGTCGTTCGTAAAGAAAAAAAGCCTCGTCCTCGCAAGAAGAACTAGTTATAAAGTTCATTTTGCTGGTTAGTTTTCGTATTTAGTTTCAATTTTTATTGTTTATACAGGAGGTTGGCATGGAAGATCAGATTGTCTTGGATGAGGGTGTTTTGCCTGCATCCGAGGCTGTCGATGAGTTTGCTTCCATCAGGGAGAAGTACGAAGCCAACGAAGCTTTGTCCGATCAAGAGATGGATAAGATTGCCGACCTCGCGGTTGACTACCTTAAGGCTATTCTTGCCTTCTTTGGTGAGACGCAGTCCTCCATCGACGAGTATGACGGTGACGAGGGTGAGCTAATCCTTGACGTCAATGGTGGCGACCTGGCTGTTCTTATTGGTCGTCATGGCCGTACACTTGATGCCCTGCAGATGGTTCTTTCTTCTTTGATGAGCAGCAGGATCAAGTTTTACTATCCCATTGTCGTGGATATCGAAAGCTATAAGACCCGCCGTAAGAAGAAGATTATGGGTATGGCCAAGTCTGCTGCCGATCGTGCTAAGAAGCAGGGTCGAGTTGCCTTGAACCCTATGAATGCTTCTGAACGTCGTTTGGTTCACCTTGCCTTGATTGATGATGATGAAGTCACCACTCACTCCGAGGGTGAGGATCCTAACCGTAGGGTTGTTATTACTGCTGTTAGATAAAACCTCAGCTAGAGTGTATTGTATTGAGGGAGGATGAGAAATCATCCTCCCTTTCTTTTTGCCAATTTCTTTTGACTCACAAGTTTTTGTCAGGAGCTTATGACATGACCAACTTTGACTACTCCTTCTATCAAGAGAAACTATCTGGATACTTTACTGAATATGGGATCCAGGCTTCCAATGAGCAGATTCAAAGACTTCTTAAGTATCTGGATTTGGTTATCGAGAAGAACAAGGTTGTGAACCTTACTCGTATTACCAATGTCGAAGAAGCCTTAGTTTTACATATTTTGGATAGTTTACTCCCCCTTACTTTGCCAGAAGTCTCTGAGAGGCTTTCTAAGACGTACCTTGATATGGGTACGGGTGCTGGATTCCCAGGCATTCCAATCGGGCTTCTCAGCGGCTCTCAGGGGGTCCTTATTGACTCGGTTGGAAAGAAAATTTCTGCGGTCAATGAATTTTGCGATGAGTTGGGGCTCGACAAGGTCCATGGTGAGCACGGAAGACTTGAGGAATTGGCGGTGACTCATCGTGGTGAGTTTGCTCTGGTGTTTGCTAGAGCTGTTGCTCAAGCAAACGTTTTGGTTGAATATGCTGCTCCTTTCCTAGCCAAGAATGGAATACTTGTTCTAGAGAAGGCCAACCCACAGATGTCTGAGATAAATGCTTCTAACAAGGCTGCAAAGATCTGTGGTTTAAGGATGCTTGAACCTGTCGAGTTTGAGTTACCAAATAATTTTGGTCATAGAACGATTCTTCTCTATGTCAAAGATGGCGTGTCTTCAATCAAGTTGCCAAGAAGAACAGGTTTGGCTAAACAAAGTCCGTTGGGTCTGTAACTCTTAAATTTCTTTTTAGTTTGATACGATCCTTTCGATGTTTCATGTGGAACATCGAAAGGATCTATTTGTAATGCTTTCAATACTTGCGTATTGCAGAATGTTTCACGTGAAACAGTTGATTGTGGCTACTTTTGTAGATGGACGCGGTTATTTGCGAACCGTGTTTCACGTGAAACGCTTGAATATTTAACGATGCGAGAAATTGAAGAGTTGAATCTAGTTAAGTTTCACGTGAAACGTCGCAATGGGTTTCAATTTCACAAAATACAAGGAAGATGACGGTGTTTCACGTGAAACAATCATCTATCATTGATAATCATAAACGGTTGAAAATCTTCTATTTGGAGGATGAATGGGCTTTAAGGACATTAAACGCGGCTTTCCTGATCGAAAAACTCGCGTAATTGCGGTTTTGAATCAAAAAGGCGGAGTTGGTAAGTCTACAACAGTAATTAATCTTGCTGCGTGTCTTGGTGAACTTAAGAAAAAGGTCCTAATTATCGATTTTGACCCGCAAGGGAATGCCTCAAGTGGTTTTGGAATTGAAAAAGAAGACCTTGAAAACGATATTTACGACGTAATTCTGCAAGATACGCCTATTGAGGACATTATTCACGATACATGTATTAAAAAAGTCTTTGTTGCTCCTGCAACAATTCAACTTGCTGGTGCAGAAATCGAGCTCGTAAGCGCTATGGCTCGTGAATCCATCCTAAAAGAGGCTGTTTCAAGTGTTGTTGATGACTTTGATTACATCTTGATTGACTGCCCACCGTCTTTAGGTCTTCTCACTATTAATGCGCTAATTGCTGCAGACTCGATTATCATCCCGATTCAGTGTGAATACTACGCACTTGAGGGTGTTGCTAAGCTCCTTGAATCTATGAATATGGTTAAAAAGCGCATGAATCCCGATTTGGAGATCTTTGGCGTTGTTATGACTATGTTTGACTCGCGTACTTCCCTCTCAAAGCAGGTAGTTGAGGAAGTTGAGACCTATTTTGGTAAGAAGATGTTCAATACGGTAATCCCTCGTAATGTCAAGATTGCCGAAGCGCCGAGTTACGGCCAACCGGTTTGTATGTACGCTCCTATTAGTAAGGGTGCTTCTGCGTATGCAAAGCTTGCTAAGGAAGTGATTAAGCGTGGCTGAGAAAAAGAAGCTTGGTAGAGGTCTCGGAGCATTAGTGGGAGAAGCTACTGCAGAGACCTCGGCGATGCAGCCAGACTCTGTACTTGAGATATCTAAGATTAAGCCGAATCCAAATCAACCTCGTCGTCAGTTTAATGAGCAAGAATTAAATGAGCTTGCAGACTCAATTAAGCAAAACGGCGTTCTTCAACCTCTACTGGTTCGCAAGACCGGTAATTACTATGAGATCGTTGCCGGCGAGCGAAGGTACCAAGCTTCCAAGCTTGCTGGTCTTAAAGAGGTTCCTGTCATCATTCGTGAGATCTCTGACGAGGACGTCTTTAAGCTTGCCCTTATTGAAAACCTTCAGAGGTCTGACCTAACCCCTATCGAAGAGGCGCGTGGCTATAGACAGCTGATCAAAGAGAAGGGCCTTACTCAAGAGGAACTCTCAAAGATTCTCTCCAAGTCTCGCTCTGCCATTACCAACACTCTTCGTCTGCTTGATCTCCCCGAGGTCGTGCAAGGCTTTGTGGCGGACGGTCTTCTTACGGCTGGTCATGCACGAGCGATCCTAGCAGTTCCTAGCGATGAGGGTCGCGTGAGGCTTGCTCAGAAGGTTATCGATGAGAGGTTGTCGGTCAGGCAGACAGAAACCCTTGCACCGTTGTTTTCTGTCGCTCGTGAAGAGACGCCTAGACGCCAGCCCGCTCCACAGTCGTTCAAGAGGGCGGCGAAGCAACTTAAGCTTGCCCTGGATACCGAAGTCAAAGTAAAGAACGTTCGTGGTAAGAACAAAATCGAGATCGAGTTCAATTCGGAAGATGACCTTGTGCGCATAGTAAATATGGTCTCTGGCTTTGGTGGTGGCGGCTATGAGAATTAAGTCGACTCTTCTGTCCCTTGGTTTGTTCACCTTAGGTGGTTACCTCTTCTATAAGTACGGGTTATCCGAAGAAGCAAAGTACGCTGTTACCCAAACCGCGTCTTCTATAAAGAGCGCTTATGAAGAAATCAATGAAATGCTGCAGGAAATGCAAGGACATAGAGCCGAGGCTTACCCTCTGGCTAACGTTGAAAAGACTAAAAATGAATGGTCTGAGATAGGTTATTAGAACATAAGTTCGATATACACCGTTTAGCGGGCTTCTTGCATAGAGGGGCCCGCTATTTTCTTTCATACGGTAAAGTAGCTCCTGTAAATTGACGTAATTCACGTATGAGGGTTTCAATGACTGCTGACAAGCGCCTGCTCGAGAACGACCCGGATCTTGTTGACAAGCTAAAGATTCTCGAGGGCATTCTTGATGAGTCTGACCAGCTTGTTCAGATGTCCTACCTTGACGATATGACGATGATTTATACCAATGCCGCCGCAGACGGGTTTCGCGGCGGCGCGGAGCGTCATAAGGGCCGTAAGTGCTACGAGTACATGATGGGGCTGGGCGAGCAATGCTCCTTCTGCCCCCTTTTGAAGTGTAGAGAAAAGAAAAGCGCTGTTGCAGAAGTTGACAATGGCAAGCAGGTCTTCTTGGTAAAAACGCTGTTGGCAGAGTGGAAAGGTCGTCCGGCTTTTGTCGAGTACGCGGCCGATATCACTGCAAGCCGCCGCGCGCAGCAGGGCTTTGAGGCGCAGGTTCGAACGTTGCTCAACTCGATACCCGAGGCTCAAGGTGTAATGCACTTTGACCTGACCGAGGACCGTTGCATAACCGTGGGCGGCTCAGCGACCAATAACCTTAAGAGCGTCGAGGCAAACGTCGAGGTAGATAGGACGTTTGACCAGACCTTCTCGTTTATCCCAAATGAGGCGCAACGCGAATCTATAAAGGCGGTCTTTAACAGAGAATCGCTGGTCAAGGCGTATCAAGAGGGCCACGTCGAGATAAGCCGCGAGGTAAAGTCGTACTTTGATGACGGAAACGTGCGCTGGGCCCGCGTGACTGCACGCATTATCCAAAACCCCGCCAACGACCACCTAGAGTGCATTTTTTACGGCATGGATATCTCGGAAGAAGTCGAACTTCGTCGGCGCTATGAGGAGCGTACAAACCGGCAGGAAGCCCTCTTTAACGCCCTGTCCCGTGATTATCTGAATGTCTTTCTCGTCCATCCAAATGATGACACCGTCAATATTTTGAAGCTCGATGGTTACGTAACCAGCGGAATGAAAAAGGGCGACACGCTGGCCTACCCGTACAAAAGGACATGCGAGAAGTACATTGACGAGCGCGTGCACCAGGACGACAGGGCCTCTATGCGCTATGCCCTAAACCTGGATACAGTGCTAAAGAAGCTCGAGGAAAACCCGGAGTATATGGGGTCATACCGTGTAGTTGATGCAGGTCAGACCCATTATTACCAGTACAAGTTTCTTAAGGCCGAGAATAACGAGGGTATCATCGCGGGTTTCCAAAACGCCGACTCCACGATTGCGGAAGAGCGCGAGCGCCAGGAGGTTTTAAAAGAGGCCCTGGCTGCGGCTGAGGAGGCCAACAAAGCTAAATCGGTCTTTCTCTCGAGTATGAGCCATGACATTCGTACGCCGTTAAACGCGATTATTGGCTTCAATAACCTGGCTAAGGAGCACCTGGACGATCCCGAGACGCTGCGTCGCTACCTGGACAAGGTGAGCATCTCGGGCGAGCATCTGCTGGGCCTTATCAACGACGTGCTTGATATGAGCCATATCGAGAGTGGTCTTGTGAGCTTGGACGAGGCGCCCATGAGCCTTTCTGCGATGTTTGAAGAGCTTCACACCGTCACAGCCGGAAACGCCCATCATGCAGGGGTTGAACTGGTGTTTGATGTTGACGGGATTCGCCACCCCAACGTCATAGGCGACGAGGTCAAGCTCAAGAAGATTCTGGCCAACATCTTGGGCAACGCTGTGAAGTTCACGCCCGCAGACGGCAAGGTCTTGTTCGCGGCCGAGGAGCGCAACCTGCGCACCTCGGAGTACGCTCACTTTGTCTTTCGTATTCGCGATAACGGCGTGGGTATCTCGCCAGAATTTCAACCCCACATATTTGAGGCTTTTGCTCGAGAAGAGCAGCCTGCAGGGGCCTCCATTGGCGGGACCGGCTTGGGTCTTTCAATCGTGAAAAACCTGGTCAACATCATGGACGGTACGATTCACGTCGAAAGCGAGAAGGGTAAGGGCACTGAGTTTGTGGTGTCGCTGCACCTCAAGGTTGACACCGAGGCCCGCGCCGCGACGCCCGCCGCCCCGGCGGCTGCCGAGCAGCCTAAGCTGGACGTGACCGGCAAGAGCGTCCTTCTCGTTGAGGATAACGACCTTAACCGTGAGATAGCCTTTGAGATTCTTTGTGCGGCCGGTTTTAAGGTCGATACCGCTTGTGACGGCGAGCTGGCCGTAGAGAAGGTCTCGGCCGCTCCTGCGGGCACCTACGACATCGTGTTGATGGACGTCCAGATGCCGCGTATGAACGGATACGAGGCTACCCGTGCAATCCGCGAGCTGGAGGACCCAAGCCGCGCCTGCGTCCCGATTGTGGCGCTTACCGCCAATGCCTTCTCGACCGATCGCGATGAGGCCTTGGCCGCGGGGATGGACGGGCACATCTCGAAGCCGATTGACGTCGACCTTCTCATCAACAAAATGCGTGACCTGTTGGCGTAGAGTCTAGTGGCGTAGGGTCTGGTAGATAGGTACAAAAATAGTCCCCGGCAAGAATGGTTGTTTTGCCGGGGACTTTTACGTGGTGCCGTGATGGGATGGTCGCGCTTGGCCTTACGCCTTGGCAAGCCTTTGCTTAAGCTGGCCGCAGGCGGCGTCGATGTCGGCACCGCGCGAGTTCCTGATGGTGGCTTCGACGCCCACGCTGCCCAGGCGACGCACAAACTCCTCGGCGCGCTGCGGGGTGG
>CAVEMP010000103.1:0-10012 GCA_963616835.1 uncultured Oscillospiraceae bacterium
TCTGGATCGCGTGGTAGCGCTCGGGGTGGGCGATGATCACGGTAAGGCCCATGCCCTGTAGGGTATAGATCGTGCGCTCGTAGTCCTGGAAGTCGGCCGCGCTGCAGGCGGTGTCAAGCTCCAACAAAAACTCGGGCGTCTCGGCAAAGCGCAGGTAGGGGGCCCAATCCTCCACACCCAGCTGCATGAGCTTCTTGTGCGCGACCTCAAAGCCCATGGCCACGTGCACGTCCGGCGCAGCGCTGGCCGCGGCATCACGAAAGACACCGTAGGCCTCGACCATCTTCTCGTAGTCAAAGTAGGGGCTACGAGCGTGCGGCGTGCAGACGATTGACGTCACGCCAACGGCGCGCGCGGCCTCGAGCATCTTAAGGCTTGCTTCGAGGTCGGGCGCGCCGTCGTCGACGCCGGGCAAAATGTGGCAGTGCATGTCACGCATGGACCGGAATTCCTAACCTTAGTGGTTGGACGTGTTGGGACGATAGCCCGTCTGCGCGAGGAACGACATCGTGCTGTCGGGCGATGCGGCAGACTTGGCCCCCTGGGTGGGCAGCGGCTTTAAGCCGGGAACCGCGGGCGCTGATGTGGCAGACTTGGGAGCGGTGGCCGCCTTGCGCGGGGCCTGCTGCGCCTGCTCGGGACGAGAGCTGCGCGTTGCCGGTGCCGCCATCTGCTGCGAGAGGGGCGCGTCGGGAAGCTTGGGGGCGTCGGATGAAGAAGAGCCCTTGCTCTTGCGAACGCGCTTTCCGTCCTTGTTGTAATAGGAGTAGTAGTAGTCGCTCTTATCGCTGTCTGCAAACGTCAGCACGCAACCAATGACGTTTGCGTCGGCCTTCTTGAGCTGCTCGTAGGCGCCCAAGATCTCGTCGCGCTTGGTCTGGTCCTGACGCACGACCAAAAGCATGCCGTCGACGTTTTGCGAGATGACGGCGCCGTCGACAAAGGCAGTGAGAGGCGGGGTGTCCACAACAACATAGGTGTACTTCTCGCGCATCTGGGCGATGAAGTTCTTGAAGCGGCGAGAAGAGAGGATGTCCACCGGGTTGGGGATGTGCGGCTCGCAGTCAAGGAGATACAGGCCATTGGTGGGGGTGCGCACGGCCGCGTCCTCGACGGCCACCTGGCCAGACAGCACACCGTAGATACCGGCCTGCGCGTGGACGCCGATCATGTTGGCCAGCGAGCGACGGCGCAGGTCGCAGTCGATGAGAAGAACGCTCTGTCCACCGTTTGCCAGGGCCTGGGCCAGGGCGTAAGAGGTGGTGGACTTGCCCTCGTTGGGAATCGACGAGGTCACGCCAATGACGCGGATGGGGTCGTCGACAGACGCAAAGCGGATGTTGGCCACCAGGGTCTTGACGGAGTTCTGGAGAAAGACCTGGTCGTTGGAGCCCTTGGAGCCACCGGATTTCTTACCAAACATAAACTGGTGCCTCCCTTACATGCGCGGGATGCGCCCGATGACGGGCACGCCCAGCAGCTCTTCGAGCTCTTCTTGGTTGCGGATCTTGGTGTTGAGCATGTCGGCCAAGACGACGATCGCCACGGCGACAAACAGGCCGGCCAAAAACGCCACGGCCACGTACAGCTTGCGGTTGGGGCCGCTGGGGATGGTGGGGGCCTCGGCCTCGTCGATGACGTTGATCGACTCGACGTCCATCACCTGCTGGGCGATCTCAGAAACGCTCTTGGCCATGGCCCTGGCGACCTGGGCCGCCTCATCGGCGTTGGTGGCGGTGACCGAAAGCGTGATCACGCGCGAGGTGGTGGTAGAGGTGACGCTGGTCTTGAAGCCCTTGAGGCTCTCCAGGCCAAGCTGCTTGGCGACCTCTTTGGTCACGCGGTCCGAGTCAAGCAGCTGCGACACGTCGTTGGTGATCATCTGCGAGGCAGAAAGGTCAGAAGACGAGACCGAAGAAGAATCGCTGCCGTTCTTGACCAGGACGTACATGCTGGTCGTGGCTGTGTAGGTGTCGTGCATGAAGATGAGGCTGCCCACGCCCATGCCCAGGGCGCACACAACGGGAAGAACCACCACAAGGGTGAGGTGCTTCTTCAGCAGGTTGATAAGTTCAAGGAGCGTCATGTGCCTTGTCTTTCCCTTCGCTTGCCGTACCGTAGCTGGATTTTCTCGACATATTGTCAGCCCTCCCACACTAGCACAACACCGTCTTCGAAATGCTGAAACCGCCCTGACAGACGGCGTGTACACAATATATTGACTTGTCTTGGGGAGGGGCCACATTCGGCCGGTTGGGTTGACAACCCCGGCCGCGCTTTCGACACTTGTTGTCTGGCCGCGGCGGCTTTTGGGACGCCCCGCGCACCTTACAGAAAGAAGCGCAGGTTTTGACGGATAAAGAACTGGCACAAGAACTTCTCGCCTGCTTAGGTGGCGAGAAGAACGTTGAATCGGTGGTCGCTTGCATGACGCGGCTGCGCGTGGACGTGGCCAATACGGGCCTTGTCGACACGGCGCGCATCAAGGCATGCGAGGGCGTTTGGGGCCTGGTCGAGGGCGAGACGATGCAGGTTGTGTTGGGCCCGGGCACAGTCGAGAAGGTCCTGCGGGAGTTCCAAGGGCTTCTCGACAAGGAGCGCGCGGGGGCGCGGCCCAGCTCGGTCTCGTGCCGCGGGCTTGCCGGTGCGCGGCGCATCTTGAAGAAGGTTGCCAGCGTTTTTGTGACCCTGCTGCCCGGCGTCATTGCGGCGGGCCTCATCAACGGTATCTGCAACGTCATCAACGTGGCGAGCGGCAATGCCTTTGCCGACGCCTGGTGGTACCAGACCATTCGTTCGGTGGGCTGGGCGCTCTTTGCCTACCTGCCCATTCTTGTGGGCTACAACTCTGCCGCGGCCTTTGGCGGGTCGCCTGTTTTGGGTGGTATCGCGGGCATGATGTGCGTGTCAAACTCGTCGATGCCGCTGCTTGCGCTACAGGGCAGCAGCGCCTCGGCGATCATCTTGCCGTTCACGGGCACGCAGTACAACCCTGCCGCGGGAAACATCGTCGTTGCCTTCTTGGCGGGCGCGTTCTTTGCCTTTCTCGAGCGCCTTGTGCGCAAGCGCATGCCGCGCGTGATCGACACGTTTGTCTCGCCGCTGCTTGTTTTGATCGCGGGCGTGTTTGCGCTGATCGTGGCCATCCAGCCGGTGGGCGCGGCGTTGACGAGCGTCCTGCAGGTTGGCCTCACCTTTGTCTACGAGCAGCTGGGCGTGGTAGGCGGCTATATTTTGTCCGCGAGCTTCTTGCCGCTGGTCTCGGTGGGTCTGCACCAGGCACTTACGCCCATTCACAGCCTGCTTAACGATCCCTCGGGGCCTACGGCTGGCGTCAACTATCTGCTGCCCGTTCTTATGATGGCGGGCGCGGGGCAGGTGGGCGCGGGCCTGGCGCTTATGCTTAAGACCAAAAACGAGCGGGTCAAGAAGGTCATCTTGAAGTCGCTGCCCATCGGTGCCCTTGGCGTCGCCGAGCCGCTGATGTACGCGGTTGTCCTGCCGCTGGGCAAGCCGTTTGTCACGGCGTGTTTGGGCGCGGGCTTTGGCGGAGCGCTGGCCGCGCTGTTCCAGCTAGGAGCGATCTCCATGGGCGTGAGCGGTCTTCTCGGCTTGTTGATCGTGGTGCCCGGCCAGCAGCTTCTCTATTTGCTGTGCTATGCCGTGGCCCTCGCCGCGAGCCTCGCCCTCACCTACCTCTTTGGCGTCGACGAGACCCGCATCAACGACTTCTACTCCGACTAGGGCGCCGTGCCGCGACTCCATGCTCGATGACGGGACCTAAATCGCAGATAAAGCGCTTCAATTTGGCGAGAATCTGCGATTTAGGTCCCGCCATCGTTGTGTGGCGGCGCGGGCGCGGCTGATGCGCGGACGGCTAGTTGCGCTCGAAGCCGGAGCGGGTGACGTGGCCGGCTTCTGCGGTGACGACGCGCTTCGCGATGTAGATGGGGCGGTGCTTGCCCTCAAGATAGATACGCGCGATGTACTCGCCAATGACGCCCAGCGTAAGCAGGGTAAGGCCGCCCATGAACAGAATCAGGCAGACCACGGTGGGGTAGCCGTGCGGCGTGTTTTGCCGCACAAAGGTGTCGAGAAGAACCACAAAGAAGTAGACGATCGACGCGACAAACGATGCTCCGCCCACCCACGTGGCAAACTTCAGAGGCAAGGTCGAGAACGAGAAGATGCCCTCCAGCGCATAGCGCATGAGCGACCTAAACGACCACTTGCTGGTGCCCGCCTGGCGCGCGGCCGGCTCGTAGGCAAAAGGAATCGTGTTGAAGCCCACCCAGGCAAAGAGGCCCTTGGTAAAGCGGTGGTACTCGGGCATGGCGAGAAGAGCGTCGGCCACGTCGCGCCTAAAGACGCGGAAGTCCGAGGCCCCGGCGATCATGTCGTCCGTGCCCTGGGTAACGGCCTTGAAGGACTTGTAGAACGCGCCCTTGAAGAGCTTGAGGACGGCGCTTTCGTGGCGGGCTGCCTGGTAGGCGGCCACGCAGTCGGCCTCGGGGTGGGCCATGAGCTCGTCGTACATAGCAAGCAGGGTCTCGGGCTCTTGCTGCAGATCGGCGTCGATAAAGCAAACGTTGTCGCCCGTCGCGTGGGAAAGGCCGGCCAAAAGCGCGGCCTCCTTGCCAAAGTTACGCGAGAAGTCGACGCCCACCACGCGCCGTCCCTCGCTGGTCTTCTCGGCAAAACCGCAGATGGAAGCCCAAGTGCCGTCCTTGCTGCCGTCGTTAACAAAGATCAGCTCAAAGCTAAGGCCGTGCGCCTCCAGGGCCTGAGTGAGGCGGTCAAAAAGCATAGGCAGGCATTCCTGCTCGTTGTAGCAGGGAATGATTACCGATAGGTCCATGGAGTCCTCCTGTGATAGGGCGCGCGTCGTATTTGTCGCGTTTGTGGCCTGGCGCGCCTCACCTATACTAACGGCAACCGAGCAAATTCGCGCGGGACAGCCGTCCCGTCCTCAATTGCGACACGAGCGCGACATACGTAGAAGAAACCTTGAGGTACACAGATGGACGTCATCATCCACGCCGACGATTTTGGTATCGAGCCCGCCCAGTCCGCCCGCATCCTGGAGTGCTGCTCTGGGGTAGGCGAGGGCGAAGTTGCCCAGAAGGGCCTGCTCAACTCGCTGTCGATCTTTGCCAACTCGCCGCGCTTCGACGAGTGCGCGGCGCTGCTTGACGCGCGCCCCGCCGGCCTTCGCCTGGGCGTGCACCTTAACTTTGTCGAGGGGCCTAGCTGCGCCGAATCGGCCCAGATCCCGCTGCTTGTGGACGAGAAGGGCTACTTCAAGCTGGGTTACGGCGGGCTTTTGGCCGGCTCGTTTGGCGGCGGCGCGGCCGAGCTGTCTCGCCAGCTGCAGATTGAGGCCGCGGCGCAGATCGCGCGCGTGGTGGAGCGCTTCCCGCACATGGCCGATCACCTGCGCCTGGATGGCCACCAGCACACCCAGTTGATTCCGGCCGTCTTCAAGGCGGTCCTGGGCGCGGCGGTAGAGTCCGGCTGCCACCTAGATTACCTGCGCATTCCCGCCGAGCCCACGGCGGCCTTCCTGCAAAGCGGTACGGCGGCTTCGATCGCGCCCATCAACTGGGTCAAGCACGAGCTCTTGAACCGCCTGTGGCAGCTGGACCGCCACCTTCTGGCTGAGTCGGGCCTGGGCTCTTACCAGGACATCTCTGCGGTGTTTTGCGGCGTCTTGTTCTCGGGCCACATGGACCAGGACCGCGTAGCCGCCGTCTTGCCGGGGGTTGCCCAGGTTGCCGAGAAGCGCGGCATGCAGCTTGAGCTGCTCTTCCATCCCGGCCGCGTGAACGACGCCCGCCAGTGCTTGAACCCCGATTTGCCCGGTTTCGTCGAGTTCTCTTGCGGCGAGGGCCGCGACATCGAGCACGACGCGCTTCTCAGCACCAAGCTGGCGGCTGCGGTGGCGGGGCTGCGCTAACAACCTGGGAGGGCTCGAGGGCGCGAGGCGACCTCTGGGTTTTGTCTCTGTGCTCAAACAGTCCTGATTCGCACGAAGGCCACATTAAGTGGCCTTCGGCTCATGCGGAACTGCGCCATAGACAAAACCCAAAGCCCGCCCCGCGCAGTGCGAGGGTTAGTCGTCCACGAATCCCACCCGGTACTTCTTGAACACAACGGCACCCTCTTCTTGGGTGGCGTCCAGGTCGACGTCTGCCCAGATGCCAAAGTCGTGGTCGTCGTCCTCGTCGCGAAAAATCTGGTGAACGTGCCAGACGTGGCCGCCCTCGGTTGCCGGCTTCTTCTCGTCCGTCTCGTCAATCGTGTAGTAGGCGCTGCTGCGAGCGTCGCCGTCAAGCAGGATCTCTTCGTGCTCGTCGTGGTAGCGGGCCAGGGTCTGGTCCCACACCACCTTGCGGTAGCCCCAGTCGCCGTCCAAGGCCCCCAGCTCCTGCGTGGAGCTAAAGGCCGCCAGGCGCACGCGCGCAAACAGGGCGTTTCTCACCAGCAGGGTAAGGGCGCGGCGGTCGTGAACCACCTCGTCGGCGGCCTGCGGCGGAGCCACGTCGACGCCCGCGGCGCTGCCGGCCGAGCTCCACTCGTCCACCAGGCTCGAGTCGACCGAGCGCACGACAAAGCCCAGCCACGAGGTGATCTCGAACAGGCGCTCGTCCTTCTTGTCGGGCGGCACGGTGCGGTCCAGCACGTGGTAGGCGTCCGAGAGGTAGCGCAGCAGGATGCCCTCGCAGCGGGCTATGTTGTAGCGGCCAATGTATTCCTTGAAGTCGCTTGCGCACTCAATCATGTCGCGCAGGATCGACTTGGGTGACAGCGCAAAGTCGCGCGCCCACGGCACCTTGGCGCAGTACTCGTCATAGGCGGCGGCCAGAAGCTCTTCCAGCGGCTTTGGCCAGGTCACTTCTTGCAGACGCTCCATGCGCTCGTCGTAGTCCACACCATCGGCCTTCATCTCGGCCATCGCGCGGTCACGGGCGGCGCGCTGCTGGGCGCGCAGGATCTGGCCCGGGTCCTCGAGCGTGGCCTCGACCATGCTGATGACGTCCAGCGCGTAGGTGTCGCTTTGGGGGTCCAAGAGCTCCAGCGCAGCAAGAAGGAAGGGGGAGAGGGGCTGGTCAAGGGCAAAATCCACGGGGACGTCGACGGTCGTCTGGTAGGTCTTCTCGCCGTCTGGGCCTTCGCTGTAAACCACGACGCCGGCATCCAGCAGGGTCGCCATGATCTCGTCTGCGCGGGTGTGCAGGGCGGCTTTCTCGCCGTCTGTCTGGGCCGAGTCGTCCACCAGCTTGTGGGTGCGCCCCAGCGCGTCTCCGCCCTGCTCGACCTCGGCCAGTACCATGGAGTGGCTGATTTTAAGGCGCGGCTTTAAGGGCGCGGGCACGGCGGTTTCCAGGCGCTCGAAGGTCTGCTTGTTCCAGGTTACAAAGCCCTCGGGAGGTTTCTTGGTCTTGATCTTGCGGGCCTTCTTGGGGTCGCCGGCGGCCTTGAGCAGGGCACGGGCGTACTCGATATCATACTCGGTGGCCTCGGCGATGACGCGGCCCTCGGTGTCAAAGCCGGATCTGCCGGCGCGGCCCACGATCTGGTGGAACTCGCGGGCGTTGAGCACGCGCATGCGGCGGCCGTCGAACTTGGTCAGTGCCGTCAAGATGACCGTGTGGATGGGCACGTTGATGCCCACGCCCAAGGTGTCGGTGCCGCAGATGACGGGGAGAAGCCCCTGCTGGGCAAGCTTCTCTACCAGCAGGCGGTAGCGTGGCAACATACCCGCGTGGTGGACGCCCACGCCGCAGCACAGCAGGCGCTGCAGGGTCTTGCCAAAGGTCGTGGTAAAGCGGGTGCCCTTGATGGCCTCCTTCACGGCCTCGCGCTGTTCTTTGGTGCTCACGCCGTAGCTGGCCAGCGATTGGGCGCTGGACAAGGCGGCATCTTGCGAGAAGTGCACGATGTACAAAGGGGCGTCGTCGGCGCGAAGGGCCAGCTCAACGGTGCCTTCAAGCGCGGTGTCGACAAACTCGTAGGACAAGGGTACCGGGCGCGGCGCGTCGGCCAGGACATCGACGGTGCGGCCGGTGTGCTCTTCCAGGCTTGCGGCGATAGAAGAGGTGTCGCCCAAGGTGGCGCTCATCAGCAAAAACTGGGTGTGGGGAAGGGTGAGCAGGGGCACTTGCCAGGCCCAGCCGCGGTCGGGATCGGCGTAGAAGTGGAACTCATCCATGGCCACGCAGCCGCAGTCGCACTTCTCACCTTCTGCCAGGGCGCGATTGGCCAAGATCTCTGCCGTGCAGCAGATGATGGGGGCCTCGGCGTTGATCGAGGCGTCGCCGGTGATCATGCCCACGTTCTCTTTGCCAAAGTAGTCGACAAAGTCAAAGAACTTCTCGCTGACCAGGGCTTTAATGGGGGCTGTGTAGTAGGCACGGCGGTCGGTGCATACGCTCATGAAGGCCATGCCAAGCGCGACCATCGACTTGCCCGAGCCGGTGGGCGTGCCCAGAATCAGGTGGTCGCCTGACGCCAGGGAGAGAAGGGCCTCTTCCTGGTGGTCCCACAGCTCGATGCCGCGCGACTCGACCCAGCCCAAGAAGAGCTCTAGGGCCTCGTCGGCCGGCATGTTGGGGTAGGAGTCGTCATTGGGCCAGGGGATGAGGGCGCCCAGCGAGCCCGGGGCAAACGGGTCGTCGGCAGGGGTAGAGCCGGGGGTTGTCTGGGGGTCTTCTGCGGGGTTTGCCATGGTCACGGGCTGCCTTTCGTAGGTGTTCCAAGGCCCTACATTCTATCCCGCCGGGGTACTTCTCGCCGAGCGGGAGTGCTAAACGTGTCGTAATTCGTGCCGGTTGCGACAGGCGCGGGTCCGGCGTGCCCAAAGCGGGTATTCTCGACTCAACGACAGGATAGGTCCAGCCGGCTGGCGCGCTTTTTGCCTTCTAGCGTCAAAAGCCACTCCTCCCCTCCTTCCCGGCTTAGCCGGCACAGTGTTCCGCTTGTCGTCTTGCCTCGGACGGGCCGGGCGCCGCTTATGTGGCACTCGGCCCATCTGCTGTTTTGGGGTACTTGGGGCGTTTTGGCCCTTCCGGGCACCGTAACTTGTCCCGCCGCACCCTGTCGACCGCCTCCCGCGGGCCCCATTCGACCCGCCTCTGGCACCATGCGCGAGTTTTCGTGGTTTAAATCGGGACCCGCCGAGTAGCTAGCCGCCTAGCGCTTCTCGCCAACTGGGCAAACGTCGCCAAATGAAGACGGGCTACTTGGCTGGCGCCGATTTAAACCGCGAAAACTCGCACGTGGCCCTCGCGGCCGCCAGCCACACGAGAAAATACGCCTGTTTCGCCCGATTCTGCCTTGGCCGGGCGGGCGCGCGTGGGCTATAACGTTGCTGTAAGTCGCCGCGGCCCGCGGCGCAGATACCAGCAGAAAGGCACGCCCATGTCTGATTTCCTGGCTCTTGCCGCAAACCGCTACTCCTGCCGCAAGTTCTCTGACCAGCCCGTGACAGAAGAGCAGGTGAGCGCAATCCTCACCGCTGGCGTACTGGCTCCCACCGCGGTGGACAAGCAGCCCTGGCACGCCTGGGTCATCACAGGGGAGGATGACGTGGCCAAGCTCGCCGCCACTACGCGTTTCCACTTTGACGCCAAGACCTTCATCGTGCTGGGCTCGGCTGCCAACGAGGCCTGGGTGCGCAAGTTCGACGGCTACAACTTCGCCGACGTCGATGCTACCATCGCCGCGACACATATGATGCTTGAGGTCCAGGACCTGGGGCTGGGCACCACCTGGGTGGGCTACTTTGACGCCCCGGCCTTGAAGGAGGCCTTCCCCCAGATGGCCGCCTACAACCTGTTGGCGATCTTCCCCTTGGGCTACCCCGCCGCAGACGCCGAGCCCGGCCCCATGCACGCTAAGCGCAAGCCTGCTGACGAGCTTATCGACCACGTTTAGCGGGTTCATTGCCCGGTAAGGCTTGCATCACAAAGCCTACACATGCATAATGTGCCTGCGGTTGACACAGTGTCAA
>CAVEMP010000104.1:0-4047 GCA_963616835.1 uncultured Oscillospiraceae bacterium
CTGCTGCAAGGTGTTGATCACGGCGTTGCCGTCGGCCTTGGTATCTGCCGGCAAGAACGAAAGCGACGTGGTCATCGAGTTGCCAACCATCAGGCTCTGGCCAAAGGCAAACAAGATATAGAAGCAGATGGCCGGCGCCGTGGGCAGCGCGGCGCTAAACGCGCAGAACAGCGCCACGCCCACAAAAGCGCAGGCAGCGCCGGTAAGGATAGGCTTTCGCGCCCCCAACTTGTCCAAAATCTGGCCCGAGAGCGGTGCCATCACAGCGCCCACCGCGCAGCCCGGTAGCAAAATAGAGCCGGCCTCGGTGGCGCCCGCCCCCATCACCAGCTGCGAGTAGTTGGGAATCAAGAAGCTCAGCCCCAGCACAACAAACTGCAGGCAGACAATGGCAACGACGCCCATCACAAAGCGGCGGCTCTCGAAGATCGACAGATGGATCAAGGGCGCCGCGGCCGCACGCTCGCGCACCACAAACAGCGCCAGGCACACGACAAACGCGGCGAACAACCCCAGCGTTGCCGGACTGGTCCAGCCAAAGCCCGCGCCCAGGTCAACCGCAAACACCAGCGAGGCAAAGCTCACCGAAACGGCCAGCCACCCAGCCACGTCAAACTTCTCGCGTACAACCTGGTGGCTCTGGCGAATCGAGAAGATGCCCAGCAAAAAGGCCACGGCCAGCACAGGCAGCAAGGCCGCAAAAATCATGCGCCAACCAAAGTTCTCGGCCAGCCAACCGCCAATCGAAGGCCCCACCGCCGGCGCCATCGCGCTCACCAGCGTGCCCACGCCCATCATCGTGCCCATGCACTCGCGCGGCGCCTGCTCGGTGATGATGTTGAACATCAACGGCAGCGCGATGCCGGTACCCACGCCCTCAAGCAGGCGACCGACGATCAACATCGGGAAGCTCTGCGCAGTAAAGCCGCACACGATGCCCGAGATATAAAAACACATGGCCGCCACAAACACGTGCTTTGTGGCAAAGCGACGGTTAAGGTAAGACGAGGTGGGCACAATCGCCGCAAGAACCAGCAGGTAGGACGTGGTAAGCCACTGAACCGTGGACGTACCAATCCCAAACTCAGACATCAAAGTTGGAAACGTCACGTTCATGGCCGTCTCGACCGTGACGCCGCAAAACGACATGATGCCCGCAGCCACCACGCTCATGATTAGTCGAGCGTCCAGCACGCGTTCGAATGTTGCCGGTTTCTCAACACTTACCTGCGAATTTGTCTGCATCTTTACCTCCGTGATAGAAAAGACGCAGGCACTATAGCAAATCAAACTGAAATTCAACTTCAGTTTCAGACCCCTGAAAGCGCGGGCGCAACCAGCCTTGAGCACCACAAAACAGCAATCCCTTATCACCGACGTCCTGGCCGTGGCCTGGCCCATCATGCTGTCCTACGTTCCCCTGGGCATGGCCTGCGGCATCCTGGGGTCCAAGTGCGGGCTTGGCCCCGCGCAGGGCTTTCTTCTAAGCGTGACCGTCATCTCGGGCGGGGCGCAGTTCATGATCTCGAACCTGTGGCTGGCCGGCCTGCCCGCCGCGACGATCATCGCCAGCGTGGGCGCGATATCGCTGCGCTTTGCACTGTACTCGGCATCACTTGCCCCCTACCTGCAAAAATGCAAGAAGCGAGAAGCCCTTGCCATGGCCCTGACCTTGATCGAAGAAGCCTACGGAGTCACCCTCTCTAAGCTTGCAGAAGGCGAGAAGGGCGGCTGGACCCTGCGCCACGCGCTGGCCCTCAACCTGGTGACCATCGCGACGTGGGCGGCCTCGGTGGCGGCGGGCGGAGCCGCGGGCGCCGTCCTGCAGATTCCCACAGCCGTGGCGAGCTTTGCCATGACGGCCCTCTTTGTCTACCTGCTGTGGTCCCAGCTAGAGGGCCAAGGCGGCGAGAAGACCGTGGCGGCTGTGGCCGCGGCAGCAGTTGTCGTGGGCTGCAAAGCCGCTGCTTGGACCGAGGTTGCCGTACCCGCAGGAGCCGTCGCGGGCGTTCTAGCTGCGCTTTTGTGGGGCGGCCGGAAGGGCGACCGGTCCGAGGCCCAGAAGGGCGGTGAGGCCCAGTGAGCACCCAGGATTTTCTCGTCATCTGGCTCTGCACATTTGCCGTGGTGCTGGCCTGCCGCGTGGTGCCCATCTTTGCCCTGCGCGGCCGCAGCCTGCCGCAGGGCGCCGTGCGCGCGCTGGGCTACATCCCGCCCGCGGCTTTTGCGGCGCTGGTGGCCAACGACCTCTTCTCCCCCACCACGCTGGCGACAGACCCTAAGACGTCCGTCGTGGCACTTCTCGCCGCAGCCGTCACGGTAGCTGTGGCAAAAAAGACCAGGTCAATGCTGTGGTGCTGCGTCATTGGAGTCGTGGCGTACGTGCTGCTGGGCCTCATCTAGCAGCAAGAAACCCGCCACCCGGCACGCCGGCCCGCCGCGACGGCCGCCCTACTTGCGAATCCTCAGAATCAAGTTGTTGATCCCCAGCGCGTGCCGGTAATCCTGCGAGGCCGTGGACATGTCAATGAGCTGCAGCTCATACGACCCGGCAACGCGCTCGGCCGCCAGCGGGTTGTAAGGCAGGCCGGCAAAACGCAGACGCAGCGACAGTTCGTCTCCAATGACAACCAAGCGGTACTCAACGGCCGTCTTTTGCTCGGCCCCCGCGCCCGTCATGGTCTTACTCACACGTTGCAGACGTCCAAGCGAGTCCTGTTCGGAGCGGCGATGCTCCACGATAAGAAGCGCCAGCTCCTCGGCCGTGTGGGCGGCAAGATCGCTCGTCTTGTGGCTCACGCCCTCGGCCGCGCAAAAATCGTTGATCGTCTCGTACGCCGCCTCGTAGGCCGCCGGGGAGCCGTCGATTGCAAATACCACCTCGCGCTCCTGGCCCCAATCGGCGGGTAACAAAGTCCAGCTACGCGGGTGCAAAATGCTGCCGCCCTTGACCGCGGCAATGGCAACGCACGCCGCAAAGGCCAGAAACTCGGACAACGGCAACGCCGCAAACGCACCGTTGATCCCCCACGCGCGGGGCAGCAGCAAAACCAGCGGAATGTAGGCAAAAACGGTCTGCCCCACCGTGCCCAACCACGAGATAGCCGTGCGATTGAGCGCGTTTTGCACGCTGGTAAACAACTGCCGCAGCATCGAGAAGAACAGGCCCAGCGCGTACAGGCGCAAAAGCACCACACCAAAGTCGTAGGCATGGCTGTCGTCCAGGCCAAAGAGCACGCAAAAGAGATTGGGCACGGCCAGAAGGGCAATCGTCCAGAAGCCCGTGAGCACGACCTCGATGTGCGCGGCAATCTCGGAGGTGTCCTCGATCGCCTGGCGGTCATGCTCGCCAAAGAACATCGAGATCATCGACTGCACCGTGTAGTTGCAAGTCAAAACCGTCGAGGTAAACAAGTTGTTGATCGACATCACAACGCGCATGGCAGCCAGGGCCTCGGGGCCGCCATAGGCCAAAAGTACGCCGTTTCGAACAATGGTCTGCAGCGCCACGCCGCCGCGCGAGAAGCCCTGCGACGAGCCGCCGCGAAAGATCTTGATGAGCTTCTCGCCAACGCCCGTGGGGCGTACCAGCGCAAGCGTGTTGCTAGGGCGCCTAAAGTGCAAAAGACACACGGCAAAACAGGCCCAGCTAGCCAGGCTAACCGAGAGGCCCACGCCAAAGATCCCCAGCTTAAAGACGTAAAGCGAGGCTAACGCGGCAAAAAGATCGGTCACACTCGACGCCACCGTAGAGCGCACGGCCAGGTCTTTTGAACCGTTGAGCGCGATTGACTCCAGCAGGATGCGCGACGTGAAGTACGGGATGTAGCCCACCGCCGTGCCGTGCATGTAATCGATGGTGCACTGCGCCAGCTCGCCGCGGCCGCCCATAAGGGCCACGATCGGCTCGGCGGCAAAGGCGTAGACCATCGTAAACGCCGCGCCAAAGAAGGCGAGAAGCCCCACGCTTAACGAGAAAGTGCTGTTGACGTCTTGCTCGCGGCCGTCGCCCATGTAGTAGGCGCACAAAAACGACGAGCCCAGCGC
>CAVEMP010000105.1:0-10399 GCA_963616835.1 uncultured Oscillospiraceae bacterium
CTCCAAATCCAAATGAAAACGTGCTGAATAGGGCTAAACCAGTATAGCCATTTGGCATGTTTTTTGACTCGAGTATAAAAGCCCCTCAACCTGCGCTTTTAATAAGACGAGATACGACGAGAAAAAATAGATGCGCACCCGTGACAGTTTTGTGTAGGACAACGGGTAATTGATGCGATAAACTGGCCATTTAGTACAAATTCTCTCGAGCGGGAGAAGCCGGGTGAGATTCCCGCACGGACCCGCCACTGTGAATCGGCTTTGCCGAGAAGTCAGATCGCCTGCCGGGAGAGAAGCGCACGCAAGTGGCGAGTGTCCGCACGCGTGCTGCAAATATTGAGTTTGGTTGCGTGGCAAATACGGGCCGCGCGGTCCAGCTATGGGCCGCGCGGCTTTTTGTTTGCCGTCCAGCTTGCTTTTTATTTTGTAGGTTTATGAAAGGAGAAAGACAGTGAACAAAAAGAAGAGCCTGGCCCAGCGCGCATTTGCGCTGGTCATGGCATTGGTCCTTGCGATGGGGCTTGTGCCTACCACGGCATGGGCGTCTACGCTCGATTACAAGACGGCGACGCTTCAAATTGCCCTCGACGCGGACAACGACGGCAAAAACGACTTGGTAGTCAACAAGAGTTATCGTTTTGTTGGCGAGAAGACCTTGGATGACCTTTTTGCTGCTGCCGTGGCCGCCGGCGACATCATTGATTACGAGTTTTCGGGCGACTACCTTTCTAGCGTCACGGTAACCAACGGCCTGGGTGGCACGAACAAGGCCGACTACTCCTTCTTTTGGAGTGGTTATGTAAACGGTGCAACCGACATGACCGGTGGCTATGTTAAGCAGGGTTCCGCTATTACCGATGGCGAGACCATCTCGTTTGGTTATGAGGGTTATCCCTCCGGCCCCGAAGAGGTTGACTGGAGCTCCACCCCCGTCGCTTCTGTCTCGGACTACTTCATCGGCGAGCTGACCACCGGCGCCACTCTCCAGCTTGGTTACGACGCCGACGCCGACGGCCAGAGCGAGATTGTCCTCAACAAGGTGTACGGCTTCAAGGACGGCGCGACCTTGGGCGACCTCTTTGCTGCCGCCAAGGCCGCCGGCGACATCAAGGACTACGTCTTTGAGGATTCCGGCTACGGCGCCTACCTGGTGAGCGTTACGCTCGCAGATGGTACTGAGGTCAACAACGGCCCCTCTTATTCAAGCTACTGGGCCAGCTACACCAACGGCGATTACAACAACGCCCCCAAGCAGACCGATGCCCTCAAGGACGGCACAAAGTACCAGTTTGACTACACGAAGCTTGACGGCTCTGTCCAGGCTGCTGACTGGTCCAAGGCCGCTCAGCCCGCGGTTTCTACCGCAGTGGCAAAGAAGGACGGCTACTCCGGCGACTCCGACGACGCCGACAAGGCGGCCGCCAACAAGTACGACGCCGAAAAGACCGCTCTTCTCCTCGAGAACCTTGCTCCTCGCTTTAAGAAGGGCTGCGCCGACGCCAGCATTACCAACTCCTACTTCGAGGCGGCCGTCGCCCTCAACCAGCTTGGCATGGGTTCTCAGCTTGACGCCGACGCCATTGTCGCCAACCTCGAGAAGTCGATCGCAGCCGGCAACTTTATCTCTGGCACTTACGGCAAGTACATTCTCGCTTTAACTGCCGCGGGCGTTGACTGCACCAATATCACCTTCTCTGACGGCTCTGTCCACAACGCCGTGGAAGAGATGGGCACGATGGTCGATAACGAGACCCCCTACATCTACGGCATGGTTTCCGCTCTGCCGGTCTATCAGTCCTACGCTGATAACTCGGGTCGCGAGACCAGGCTCATCGACGCCATCCTTGATGCCCAGAGCGATGCGGGCCTGTTTGGCGCGACCGGCTGGGAGGATACCCAGACCACGGCTCAGGCAATCGTTGCCCTTCTTCCGTACCGCGACTCTCGCACGGACGTCAAGGAGGCCATCGAGAAGGCCGTTGACGCCCTTTACGACATGCAGAACGAGGACGGCGGCTTTGCCTACTCGAAGAAGGGCACTGCCAGCAACCTTGACGCTACCAGTGCCATTATCGTTGCGCTGACCTCCCTTGGTTATGACTGCGCCGAGGGCAAGGACCTCACTACTTCCAACGGCTCTTCTCCTCTTGGTTGGCTTGTTGCCCAGGCCGACCAGGACAGCCTTGACGGTTTCACGCGCCTCTCGAACTGGGACGAGACGATGTCTGCCGCAACCGCGCTTCTTGCCCTGACCGCCGACGCGCAGTTCAACGCTAATGGTTCTTTTGCGGCCTATAAGCTGAAGACTGTCACAGGCGGCGGTGAGGAGCAGGCTAAGAAGGCCGAGGAAGTCGCCGAGACCGCCAAGAAGGGCGTTCCCTCCACCGGCGATGAGTCTGTGACCGGTGTGGCCGTTTTAGCCATTACTGTTGTCGGCGGTGCCGTGATTGTCGAGGCCAGGCGCCGTCGCAACGCTGCGTAAGGAGATTGTTTTTCAATGAGTGACAAGAAGCTCGATAAGGACCTAGAGGTCAAGGTAAAACAAGAGACCGAGACTACCGAGGTCGCCGAGAAAACCGAGGCTACCAAAGTAGCCGAGTCCCCTGTCGAGCCATCTGTCACGGCGGGCGAGACGCGCGTCTCGCCCGCAACAACCAACACTCTAGGCGAGGGCGGCCAGAAGGATGCCGCCGCCAAGCGCAGCCGTGTGGTTGCCGTTGTGGCGTGCTGTCTGGTCGCCCTCGCGGCTTTTGTCGGCGGGGTAGGCTACGTCTCGGGCGCCTTTGGCGGTGCGGAGCAGACCTCGCAGACGATCGCGACACAAAAGACGGACGATGCATCCGGCGAGTTGGCTGTGCAGTCGCAGCAGACCTCGACGGATAAGGCCGACGAGCCGGTTTATGCTGATACCGCTGCCGGTGCCTCCGGGCAGCAAGATCAGACTGCCCAGCCCGATGCGTCCTCCTCGATCGACAACGACCAGCCCTCAAGCGAGGGCGGTTCTTCCTCGGGCAATACCTCGTCGTACTCCGGTACCGGCGAGGTGGTCGAGGAAGAGCCTAGCCCCGAGTCAACCACGGATCCTACCCCCACCCCGCAGCCGGCGACCATCACGGTCTACGTGAGCATCGACAGCTCGCGCGCCAACCACTACGATTCCAGCTGGCCTACCAGTATGGGCAGCGGCACCGTTACCCTTTCCCAGGGGGCCAGCGTCTACGACGCCCTATGCGCCCTGGGCGTGAGCGTGGGCGGCAACTCGACCTACGTCAGCTCGATTAACGGTCTTTCCGATAAGGTCTGCGGTTCTTTTTCTGGCTGGACCTACAACGTGAACGGCGTTTATGCCAACAAGGCCTGCGGCAAGTACATTCTTTCTGGTGGCGAGATGGTCAATTGGGTCTACTCGACCGACGACGAGCCCACCATGCCAATGTAGCCATGCCGGCCGCTCAAACCTTAGCCGAGCTTTTTCACCCCGCGGTAGCCATGCTCTACTGCGGGGTGGCTCTTGTTCTTGCGATGTCTTCCATGCAGCCCGTCTACCTGGTGCTTACCTTCGCGGGTCAGCTTGCGTGGTCGGCTTGCCTGGGACGCGGCTCGGTCCTCTCAAAACTGGTATGGCAGGCGCCGCTGGTGCTCATCCTGGCCCTTGCCAACCCGATCTTCTCGCCGTCTGGCTCGACCGTGCTGTTGCGCGTGGGCACGTGGAGCCTCTATCTAGAGAGTCTGATCTACGGCATCTGCCAGGGCATTATGCTATGCAACAGCCTCATGGCCTTCTCCAATGTGTCTCAGATCTTGACGTCCGAAAAGGTGATGGAGGTCATGGCGCGCAGGCTTCCCACCGTGGCGCTGATGATCTCGATGACCATGCGGCTGATCCCGCGCTATACCCGTCGCGGTGCCGAGGTCATGGACGTTAGTGCGGCGTGCACGTCTTCGGGGGCGGTTGGCGGGCGGCGCGGGCGGCTTCGCGAGGCCATGCGCCTGTCGACGGTGCTTTTGGGTTGGGGCATGGAGGACTCTCTTCAGACGGTTGACTCGATGACGGCGCGCGGCTGGCAGTCGGGCGCGCGACGGACAACGTACTTGCGCCGACGCTTTGGGCGGCTGGACCTGGTCGCCGCGCTGGGGGTTGGCGGTGTGGGTCTTCTCGCCTTTGTGTGCGAGCTGGCAGCCGCCGGCCAGATGCATTTCTATCCGCGCATTACGGGCATCGCTCCGTGGTTTAGCTATGCCCCCTACGTCGTGTTCTTTGCGGTCCCGTTGGCGGCCGCGCTGTATGAGGAGTTGTCGTGCAAGCAGTGACAGGTGCGGCCATCGAGGCCCGCGATTTCTCGTTTGCTTACCCGGGGGGACATGCGCCGGTGTTGAGCCACATCGACTGGCGCGTTGAGCCGGGCGAGTTCCAGCTATTGGTGGGCTCGACGGGCTGTGGCAAGACGACCCTTATGCGCTGCGCGGTGTCGTCTCTTGCGCCGGCGGGGGAGAGGACCGGCGGCCTTGAGTGCCCCGGTTTTGTGGGCTACGTTGACCAAAACCCTGCTAACCAGGTGGTTTGCGACACTGTGTGGCACGAGCTGGCCTTTGGTCTAGAGAACCAGGGCGTGCCACAGGCCCAGATGCGCCGGCGCGTGGCCGAGGTCGCGCACTTCTTTGGCATCGCCCCCTGGTTTCGCCGCCGCACAGACGAGCTTTCGGGCGGCCAGCAGCAGATTGTGGTCTTGGCGGCCGCCCTTGCGCTGCGTCCCAGCGTTCTGCTGCTTGACGAGCCAACGTCCCAGCTAGATCCAGTTGCCGAGAAGAGCTTCGCGCATGCCCTGTTTCGCGTTAACCGCGAGCTGGGCATTACCGTTGTTGTATGCACACATGCGCCCGAGGCTATGGCGGAGTACGCGACCTCGGCCGTGCGCCTGGGGGCAGATGGCCTTGCACCAGTCTGCCTTGATGACTTTCGCGGCGAGAGCCTCGACGGGGTTTTTGGGTGCGGGACGGGCACTGTGCGAGCGACGGGCGCTGCGGCCCCGGCCGTTCGCCTGGACGGGGTCTTCGCGCGCTACTCCCGCGCAGGCGACTGGGTGCTGCGCGGTTTTGACCTGTCGTGCGGCCCCGGCGGCATCCATGCGCTGGTGGGCGGCAACGGCTGCGGCAAGTCAACGCTGCTCAAGGTCATCGCGGGCGTCTTGAAGCCCGAGCGCGGCCGGGTGCAGAACAGCCTGCGCGGCAGCCAGGCACTTTTGCCCCAGAACCCCAAGGCCCTTCTCGTCTGCGACTCGGTGGCCGACGAGCTGCGCGAGTGGCAGAAGAGCTGTGGCTACACCGACGCCGACATCGCGCGGGCGATGGACGAGTTTGGCCTGGTGGGCATGGATAAGCGCCACCCCTACGACCTGTCTGGCGGCCAGCAGCAGCTTCTGGCCTTTGCCAAGCTGGCCCTCACGCGGCCGCGCCTGCTCTTGTTGGACGAGCCCACCAAGGGTCTGGACCCTGCGTCCGAGGTCATCTTGGCCCGCGCGATGCGCCGACTGGCTCAAGACGGCGTGACCCTGGTCGTCTCGTCCCATGACCTGGCCTTGGTTGCCCTACTGGCAGATACGGTGACGTTGGTCTTTGACGGCGAGTCGGCCTGCGACGAGTCTGCGGCCGAGTTCTTTGACGGCAACATTTTCTATCGCCCGGTCAAGACCGGCTTCGCGCGCCGCTGGCTTGCACGGGAGGGCGCATGAGCCGCTTTGTGAGAAACGTCGTCGAGGTCGCGGCCCTGGTGCTGGTGCCCACGGCCCTTGGCGCATGTGCCGCCACCGGCCTTGAGCAGGGTGCCCTTCTCACCGTGGGCGCCGCCCTTGCGGCCATAGCGGTCTTCTTCGCGGGCTTCGAGACCTCGCGCCCGGCCCTGCGGCAAATCATGCCAACGGTCGTGCTGTCCGCCCTTGCCGCCGCGGGCCGCGCCATCTTTGCGCCCATCCCTGATTTCAAGCCCGTGAGCGCTATCTGCATCATTGCAGGAATCTGTTTTGGGCGTAGGAGCGGTTTTATGACCGGCGCTCTTGCGGCGCTTACCAGCAACTTCTTCTTTGGCCAAGGCGCTTGGACCCCGTGGCAGATGTACGCTTGGGGACTTATCGGCTATCTTGCGGGGGTACTGGGCGGCGCGGGGCTTTTGCGCCGGCGCTGGGTTCTTCTCGCCTTTGGGTTTCTCTCGGCGATGCTCTATGGCCTTTTGCTCAACGGCTGGTACGTGATTGGCTACGTCCATCCGCTTACCTGGCCTGCGGTTTTGGCCGCCTACGCCGCCGGCTTCCCGCTTGACTGCGTGCACGGAGTGGCCACTGTCATTTTTCTTCAGGCCCTCTACACGCCTTGGCTGCGCAAACTCGACCGCATCAAGACTAAGTACGATCTTGCCGCCCGTTAAGCCCTATTTCGGCGCACTTCTCGCCAGCGCCCGAGTTTTACGTTTTGCCACTTGTCGGAACTGATTCTTTACAAAACGCCACTTGTCGGAAAGGGATTGTTCCGACAAGTGGCGTTTTGTAAAACTCAGCCTCCGACAACCCCAAATTAATAAAGGAGAAGACCCTGCGGCTTCCGACAAGTCGCAAAAAATTAAAGTGAAACCCGCGGCGAGAAGACCCTACCCGCGCCGCTCCTTGTGGCGCCGACGCAGCTCATCGCGCCGGGCCAAGAAATCGGCCGAGCTCAGACGCTTGCCCTCCTCGCGCAGGTGGCGGCGCTCCTCGTGAAGCTCCAGAGCGATCTCATGGGCGTGTTCGTGGTGCTCGTGAACGATTTCGCGCAGGTCATGCGGGTGCTCGGCAATCTCGTGCGCAGCCTCGACGGGGTGAGCCCCCACCGCGCGCACGCTCAGGCTGGTGATTACGGGAATCACTAGTACCGTTAGCGCACCGGCGCACACCAACACGCTGCCCATCTCGACGTCCATAGCGTCGGCCCCTACTGCGGCTTCGGTCAAGGCCACAATCAGCGGCAGCGCCATGGTGCAGTACAGCGACGCAGAGATCTTCTCGCCAAGGAGCATGTTTCGTGTCTCGGGAAAAACGTGCAGGCTCACCAGCAAAGGAACGGCGCGTACAAGCAGGAGCAACGCCACAAAGCCCACAAGTAGTCCCACGTGCGAGCCCACTGCCGCGAAGTCAATCTCGGTGCCCGAGTACACAAAGAAGACCGGGACAAACAGCCCGTTGCCCATGGCCTCGACCTTGTCCATCAGGCGGTGGCCGTGGTCGGCGGGCATGATGTGGCGCAGGATGAAGCCCGCGGCAAAGGCGGCCAGCACCGCGTCCAGGTTAAGGACGGCGGCCAAGGCGAGAAGGACGCACTGCAGCGCCACCGTCGCGCGAAGCGTGGGCTGCGAGCTGCTCTCGGCGTTCTCGCGCAAGAAGCGAGACAGGCGAAGTCCCAGCTCGCGAGCAAGCTTGCCCTGCACGGCCACAAGCACGCAGAAGACAACGAAACCCAGTAAAACGGCCACATTTGCCGCCATAGAGCGGTTGGGCGAAAGGAGTAGCGACATCGCCACGACGGGCCAGATCTCTCCCATGGCGCCGTAGGACTCGATGACCTCGCCTACGCTCGTGTGGCCCAGGCCGCGGTCGCGCATGATGGGCACCAGCGTGCCGTAGGCCGTGGTGGTCAGCGCAATCGCGAAGGCGGCCGTGCCCGTCTGGTCAAGCTCCAGGCCCAGCAGGGGAGTGACAAGAAGCCCGATGCCAAAGCTCACCGCCCAACAAATGCTGGCGTGCTGGCCCATCTTGCCCGTGAGCTCGCGCAGGTCAAGCTCGTAGCCGGCCATAAGAAACAGAAAGCCCATGCCCAGGCGGCTCACCAGGTCAAGACCTGGCGTCGACGAGACCAGTCCCAGGCACGCGGGCCCCGCGATCACGCCGGCGACAACAAAGAAAACGACCTCGGGCACCGGGCGCCCAGGGATAAGGCTCGCGACAAACGAGCAAATGACCACGGCGACCATCATCACCGCGAGCATACAAAGGTTGGCAACCACGTATCCTCCAAGCTTAATAACGCAAACGCACTTCTCGTACCCAATGTAGCCGCCTTCGATGCCCGGCGCTGCCAATTTGCAGGAATTGTCACTTCTGTGCCCGTCCCTTTACAGAGAAGGGCGTTTTCCTATAGCATGTGAACGTTTCATGCCGTGCGCGGCGTCAGCGCCGCATACTAAAGGAGATGTGCATGTCCGGACACTCTAAGTGGGCTACCACTAAGCACAAGAAGGCCGCTATCGACGCCAAGCGCTCTTCTCTGTTCTCTAAGCTTTCCCGCAACATCACCGTTGCTGCCAAGCTCGGCGGCGATCCCAACCCCGATAACAATGCCACCCTCGCGGCCGCCGTTGCCCGTGCGCGCATGGTCTCCATGCCCAACGCTAAGATCAAGGCCGCCATTGACAAGGCCTTTGGCGCTGGCGCTTCTGCCGCCGACTACAAAGAGGTCGACTACGAGGGCTACGGCCCTGCTGGCGTCGCTCTTTACGTCGAGTGCTTGACCGACAACCTCAACCGCACCGCTGCAGACGTGCGCTCTGCCTTTACCCACGCGGGCGGCAACCTTGGTACCTCCGGCTCCGTTGCGTTCCAGTTCGAGCGCAAGGGCTCCATCGCCGTCGACAAGGTGATCAAGTCCGAGGAGAAGAAGGTCGCCGATCGCCCTAACGCCGTGGACGAGGACGAGTTCATGATGGCCGTGGCCGAGGCCGGCGGCGAGGACTACGAGGACGCTGGCGAGGAGTGGATCGTCTGGACCGCTTTCGAGAAGCTCCAGGAGGTCCAGAAGGGTCTTGAGGCCCAGGGCATCGAGGTCAAGGGTAGCGAGCCCTCCCGCGTTCCCACCACCCCCACCGATGTCTCGGTCAACGACGCCAAGAAGGTCCAGCGCCTGGTCGACAAGCTCGAGGAGCTTGAGGACGTCCAGAACGTCTACCACACCATGAACATGACCGACGAAATCGCCGAGGCTCTGGCCGAGGACGAGTAAGTCTTACCGCACCACATGCAACGCAAAGGGCAGCCGGTCCATCGCGACCGACTGCCCTTTTTCATGCCCAGAGGCCATTGGTGATTATTTTTTGCGAAAGACGGGCGCACTCGAGCGATTTGTTGAGCTGCCAGATAGTTTTGCTTATAAAACCCCAGTTAGCGCGAAGCCAAATTCCATGTGCGGCCAGCAAATCGTTTGAGTGCGCCCGTCTTTCGTACTTTTTGTTTGGCGCCCTTACTCTACGGTGGCGTAGAAGCTGGTCCAGCCGTGGCCCGAGAGGATCGAGTTTATCTGGTCGCACAGCTGAGTGCGCGTGAAGTTGCCCGAGGGGATAAGCTCGATGACCTCGCGCAGGTCGTCGTTGAAGTCAAATACCTGCGACTTTAGAACCACGTCCAGGCGCGAGACCGTGGCATAGCGAGAAACCCCCGGCGCAAAGAGCATGTCCACGAGGTTTTGCAGCTCGCCGTAATCTTCTGAGACAAAGTCCATGGGGCACCTTTCGTTTCCTGCACGTCAAACGTATTCGAGGATTGTAAAAGATGCAGGCGCAACTTCACTATACTTTTGAGCCAGCATCCAACTAAGGAGGACATCTTATGCCAAACGCGTATGAGGCAATGAACGACGCCCAGCTTGACGCCGCGATCGCCCAGCTAGAGGTCCAGGCGGCCGATCTCAAGGCCCAGGGCCTGGCCCTGGATATGGCTCGCGGCAAGCCCAGCCAAGAGCAGGTCGACCTCTCTAAGCCCATGCTCGACGAGCTTAATTCCTCTAGCGACCTGTCTGACGGCGGCGTGGCGGCCGACAACTACGGCGCGCCTGACGGCCTGCCCTCTGCCCGCGCCTTTGCGGCCGAGCTTCTGAGCGTCGATGCGGCAAACGTGCTGGTCATTGGCTCGTCTAGCCTTAACCTCATGCACGACACCGTGGCTCACGCCTACACCCACGGCATCGCTGGCAACACCCCCTGGTGCAAGCTCGACAAGGTCAAGTTCCTGTGCCCGGCGCCCGGCTACGACCGCCACTTTACCGTGACCGCCCACTACGGCATCGAGAACATCCCCGTTCCCATGACTCCCAACGGCCCCGATATGGACGTCGTGCGCGACCTTGTCGAGAACGATCCCGCCGTCAAGGGCATCTGGTGCGTCCCCATGTACGCCAACCCCACCGGCATCACCTACAGCGACGAGACCGTGCGCGCCTTTGCCGCATTGAAGCCCGCCGCCCCCGACTTCCGCATCTTCTGGGACAACGCCTACTGCGTCCACACCTTCGAGGGCGAGGGTGATAAGCTCCTTAACATCTTTGACGCGCTGGCCGAGGCGGGCGCCCAGGACCTGGTCTACGAGTTTGCCTCTACCGCCAAGGTGAC
>CAVEMP010000105.1:10814-16611 GCA_963616835.1 uncultured Oscillospiraceae bacterium
CCCACGCTGGAAGAGTTGGGGCAGGCCCTCGACGTCTTTGTCGTGGCGGTCAAGCTCGTCTCGGCGCGTCTTGCCAAGGCGGCGCGCGCGTAAGGGCTTCTCGCCAAAAGCGCAGGCCCGCGCGCCCCGCGCGGCGGTTCTGTAGTTTTGCGACCAAATGGACGCCTTGTTCTTTTCGAACAGGGCGTCTTGCTTTACTCTAAAAAATTGCGTTTAAAAATCCGGTCGCGCGAGCGGCCTTTGGGAAAGGCTCCATCACATGGCGGACAAGCCCCAGGACAAGGTAAAGACGGCAAGCGAGAAGGGCAAAGCGGCCGCAAAGCCCAAGGCCAAGAAGAAGCCCGGCGAGATGTCGGGGCCGGTTAAGGTCCTGGTCGCGGTCTTTGCCGCGCTCATGGCGGCTTCGATGATGTTGCCGTCCCTCTCGGCTATCTATAGTGTTCTGACGGCCGACGCGGCGTCTTCTTCGTCATCTAGCTCAAACACGTCGAGCGACTCTTCCGACGATTCGAGCGACAACTCGTCTTCTTCGAGTGACTCTATTAACGAGTCGAGCGACTCCACGAGCGACTCCACCGAAGACACTTCTGACGCCGAGTACGCCTCGGTGGACGAGAAGTACCAGTCTGCCGTCGCTTCTCTTGAGGAGAAGTACACCGCCGACAAGACCAACCTGGCCACCCTGCTCAACCTGGGCCAGAAGTACATGACCTGGGGCGTCTCGGTCACCTATGTGGCCACCACCGACGCCTCGACCAGTCACGCCAACCAGCTGCTCGAGAAGGCCCGCACCTACTACAGCGAGTACCTGGCCATCAAGGATTCCAACGCCGTCAAGGTCGATATGGCCCTGTGTAAGTACTACGAAGAGGACACCACGGCCGCTACGGCCGAGCTTGAGACCCTGACCCAGGAGGCCCCCGACTACGGCCCCGCTTGGGCCAACCTGGGTGTGGTCTACGAGGCCGCCAGCCGCACCGACGACGCCAAGGTCGCCTACAACAAGGCCATCGAGGCTGACCCCAACGACGAATACGGCGCCAAGTCCTACGGCGAGAGCCGCCTGTCGTCCATCGAGTCCAGCGAGTCCAACTCCACCACTTCGACCTCGACCGACCTGGCCGACGCCTCGAGCGACGGCGCCACCACCAGCTCCACCAGCTCGAGCGGCCTGTCGGGCCTCTCCCAGACCTTGTCCAGCTTGTCTGGCACCAGCTTCTAGCAGATAGGAGTGCATCTAATATGAGCATCTCGATCGAGAAGAGCACCCAAGGCAACACCGTCACCCTGGCCGTCACCGGCGAGGTCGACGTCTCCAACGCCTCTGAGCTCCGCGCCCAGGCCGACACCGTTTTGGCCGATGGCTTTACCGGCGAGCTTGTTGTTGACCTTTCTCAGGTTCCCTATATCGACTCAACGGGTATAGGTGTTCTTGTGGGCACAGCGCACCGCGCGCAGGAAGCCGGTGCTTCCCTGGCCGTCGCCAACCCGCAAAAAAACGTCGAGAGGGTCCTGGGTCTTCTCGGCGTAAGCGCGGACCTCAACATCCGCTAAGCTCAAGCGATAGGTTTAGCGCGGCCGCACCTGCCCGCGCAGTGAATGAAAGGGAACCGCCTGTGTTTGGCATAGGAGAGACAGAGCTCGTCCTCATCCTGGTCTTTGCGTTCATGATTTTTGGCCCGGACAAGCTCCCCGGCATGGGAAAGACCCTGGGCCGCGCGCTTCGCCAGTTTAGAAACGCCCAGGAGGGCTTTAGCCAGGTTGTCCAGACCGAGATCGTTGATCCCGCGACCGAGGCCATGAGCGACACGCCCAAGAAGCCCAACCGTCAGCGTCAGGCCAACCTGGACGAGGACGCCGATATCGAGACGACCGACGGCGAGAAGACCGCGCCCAAGAAGAGCGAGTCCTTCGCCGAGCGCAAGCGCCGTCTTGAGGCCGAGCGCAGGGCCGCAGAGGCTGCCGCCGCCGAGGCCGCCGCGACCGAGGAGGCCAGCGACGCCGACCCCGCCGAGAGCGAGCCGGCCGCCGAGACCGCCACGCCCGTCTCCGCACCCGCCGAGCCCGAGGCCCCCAAGAAGCCCACGGCCGCCGATCTCTACTCCATGAAGCGCCCCGCCAAGGTCGAGGAGGCTCCGGCCGCAGAGGTCGAGCCCGTCTCTGCACCCGCCGAGCCCGCTGCCCAGGCCACCGAGGCCCCCACTGACGCCAACGCCACAAAGGAGGCCTAGGAACATGCCTATCGGTCCCGCACGCATGCCACTCTTCGATCACATCGGGGAGCTTCGCCGCCGACTGACCATTGTCGTGGTCTCGGTTTTTGTCTGCGCCATCATCATCTACTTTGCCACGCCCGCGCTTATCGGCCTCATGATGGACCAGATCGCCGACGCCATGCACGGCGGCAGCCTCTACGTCTTTACTGCGCTGGGCGGCTTCACGATCCGCTTCAAGGTGGCCTGCTTCTTCTCGGTCATCATCTGCGCACCCATCATCATCTGGGAGATCATGGCCTTCTTCCTGCCGGCCCTGAAGCCCAACGAGCGCAAATGGGTCGTTCCCACCGTGGCCGCTATGGTCCTCCTGTTTTTCCTGGGCATGATCTTTTGCTTCTTTGTGATCCAGTCCGCCGCCTTTGGCTGGCTGCTTGACCAGTCCTTCGAGTTCGCCCAGACCATGGCCGACGCCGAGGACTACCTCAACATCTACATGATGCTCGAGATCGGCTTTGGCATCGCCTTCCAGTTGCCGCTGATCATCTTCTACCTGTCGATCCTGCACCTGGTGCCGTACAAGACCTTCCGCTCGCAGTGGCGCTACGTTTACGTTGGCCTCATGATCTTGAGCGCCGTGGTCACGCCGGACGCCTCTCCTGTGACAATGATCTTGATGTTCGCCGCGCTGATCGCCCTGTACGAGGTCGCCCTGTTTGTCGCCCGCTACGTCATCATCGCGCGCGACGGCAAGGCGGCCCTCAAGTGGACGCGCGAGGATTACGAGCAGCACGAGCTCGATAAGCTCTAGACCGGACGGGGGATCCGTTGAAGCTAATCGTTACCGAGAAAAACGACGCCGCCGGCCAGATTGCGCGCCTTTTGTCGCAGTCTGGCAAGCCTAAGGCCGACAAGGTCTACGACACCCCTGTCTTTCGCTTTGAGATGGGCGGGGAGGAGTGCGTGACCATTGGTCTTCGCGGTCACATCCTGCAGCCGGATTTCCCCACCGAGCTTAAGTTCGACAAGAACGAGGGCTGGTACGCCGTGAGCGCCGAGGGCGAGATCATGCCCGCCGACCTGCCCGACGGCCTCGAGCGCCCGCCTTACAAGTCCAAGCGCAAGCCCTATCTCAAAGACGGCATCGACATCAAGGGCTGGAAGATCGCCAGCCTGCCGTATCTGGTGTGGGCCCCCATTCAAAAGCTTCCCGCCGAGAAGGGCATCATTCGTGCCCTTAAGAACCTGGCCAAGAAGGCCGATTCGGTGGTTATCGGTACCGACTTCGACCGCGAGGGCGAGCTCATTGGCTCGGATGCCCTGCGTCAGATTCTTGAGGTCAACCCCAACGTGCCCGTCTCGCGTGCTCGCTACTCTGCTTTTACCAAGGCCGAGATCGACCATGCCTTCGATAACCTGGTCGAGCTTGACCAAGACCTGGCCGACGCCGGCGAGAGCCGCCAGTACATCGACCTTATCTGGGGCGCGGTGCTTACGCGCTATCTCACTACCGCGCGCTTCTCGGGCCTTGGCAACACCCGTTCGGCCGGTCGCGTGCAGACGCCGACGCTGGCCCTGGTGGTCGAGCGCGAGCGCGAGCGCCTGGCTTTTGTCCCCGAGGACTACTGGGTGATCTTGGGCGAGGCGACGCGCGACGGCTCCGAGGCCTTCAAGATCGCTCACGCGACCACCCGTTTTTGGGACAAGGCTGCCGCCGATGCCGCGTTTGCCAAGGTCGATGGTGCCACGAGCGGCCAGGTCACGGCTGTCGAGAGCAAGAGCCGCACGCAGCGCCCGCCCGCGCCTTTCAACACCACGAGCCTACAGGCCGCAGCTGCCGCTGAGGGCATTAGCCCCGCGCGCACCATGCGCCTGGCCGAGAGCCTCTACATGGACGGCCTGATTTCTTATCCGCGTGTCGACAACACGGTCTACCCGGCCTCGCTTGACCTGCGCGATTGCGTGCGTACCCTCTCTAAGGTGCCGCAGTACGCGCCTGTGTGCCAGAAGATCTTGGGCCAGGGTAAGATCGTGGCCACCCGCGGCAAGCAAGAGACCACCGACCACCCGCCCATCTATCCCACGGCGGCAGCCGACCCCGAGAACCTGCAGCCTGCGGCTTGGAAGCTCTATAACCTCATTGCACGCCGTTTCTTGGCCACATTGATGGACGCGGCCACCATCGAGGGCACCAAGGTGAGCATCGACGTTGCCGGCGAGCCCTTTGTGGCCTCGGGCAACGTGCTGGCCTATCCCGGCTTCCGCGCGATCTACCCCTACGGCCTTAAGAAGGACGACCAGCTGCCCGAGATGCACGAGGGCGACACCGTGGACATCGAGTCCATGGACTTCCTTGCCAAGCAGACCGAGCCGCCCGCCCGCTACAGCCAAGGCAAGCTCATCCAAGAGATGGAGAAGCGCGGTCTTGGCACCAAGTCCACGCGTGCGTCCATCATCGATACGCTTTACCAGCGCAAATACCTCAAGAACGACCCGTGCGAGCCCAGTCAGCTTGGCATGGCGATCATCGACGCGCTGCACACCTACGCTCCGCGCATCACCACCCCTGAGATGACCAGCGAGCTTGAGGACGACATGACCAAGGTGGCCGAGGGCAAGGACACCCAGGCGGCCGTAGTCACGCACTCGCGCGCCCTTCTCGCCGGCATGATGGATGGCTTGATCGAGCACACCGAGGATTTGTCCGAGGCCATCGCCGACGCTGCCACGGCAGACGCCAAGATCGGCGTGTGCCCCAAGTGCGGCCGCGACCTGGTGGTCAAGACTAGCGCCAAGACCCGCGGCAGCTTTGCCGGCTGCATGGGCTGGCCTGACTGCGACGTCACCTACCCCTTGCCCCAGGGCCGCATCGAGGCCTTGGAGGATGAGGCTGCCGTGTGTCCCGATTGCGGGGCTCCGCGCGTGAAGGTGCACCCTTTCCGCAGTCGCGCCTTTGAGCAGTGCGTCAACCCGGCGTGCCCCACCAACCAAGAGCCTGACGTCGAGGTGGGCCTGTGCAAGACGTGTGCCGACGCCGGACGCGAGGGACATCTGGTTGCCCACAAGTCCGAGAAGACCGGCAAGCGCTTTATTCGTTGTACCAACTACGATGACTGCGGCGTGAGCTACCCCTTGCCCGCCCGCGGCAAGCTCGAGGCGACGGGGGAGGAGTGCCCGGACTGCGGTGCTCCCATGGTTGTGGTTACCACGGCCCGCGGCCCGTGGAAACTTTGCCCGAACATGGACTGCCCCGGCCGCGAGAAGAAGGAAGCCGCAAAGTCTGCTCGCGGCGCCAAGAAGCCCGCAGCTAAGAAGCCCGCAGCTAAGAAGCCCGCGGCCAAGAAGACGACCACAAAGAAGACCGCTGGTAAGAAGTAACCCGGCGTCACGCCCAGGTCCGACCCGCCCCCGCCCTTCTCGACGGGGGCTTTTTTCGGCGAGGGGCCTTCGCCCGAGCCCTGGTCCTAGTAAAAAATACGATATTGGGAAGCCGGATTTGTTTTGAGCGGCCAGGCGCTAATCGTGAGCAACAAAACCCCAGTTGGCGGTTGCTTGAAATTGTGGTCTGCCGCTCAAATCGCAAT
>CAVEMP010000106.1:0-4503 GCA_963616835.1 uncultured Oscillospiraceae bacterium
AGGGGCCCGGCTACTGGATCGGTCCGGATTTGATGGCCGATTTGTCGCGTTTTTGATTCTCAACACGCGGGTATGGGGTTCAATCGCAAAGGAAAGTTCTGCATTTTGTACATTTTGGCGGGTGAGAAACTCTGCATTTTGTACAGAGGCGCAGGCCAAAGGCTATCTTCGCCAGTTTCATAGCAAGCTCGTCATAATGCGATAGATGGCGAAGATTCAAAGCGCAGACATCTCGAATAAGATCGAGAACATCTTCGCCACCAAACAACGCCCGCGCGAGCTCATAACCCTCATGGGTGGGCGAACTGTGGAGCGTCTTCTCAAGAAATTCCAGAAAGAAGGCATTGTCGAGAAGGTCGCGCGCCAAGGTTGACGGCGTACGGGAGAGTTTGGTGAGCAAACACACCTGGTCGCTGCGCCCTTACAGATACTCGCCCAGGTTGAGGTCGGGGGCGGGGGCGCGGCGGGCGCCGGTGCTGGCGCGCTCGATGAGGCCGGTGGTGATGAGATCCATGTGGCTCTGGGTGGCGTTAGCACGCTGCTGGCCTATGCGCTTTACCAGGCGTTTTATGCCTCGGCGGCCAATCTCGGCCCCGGGCGAGGCAATGGTGGTAAGAGACACGTCGCCCGTCCAGGCCAGGGGGTTGCCGTCGCCGCCGCATACACGGATGTCGCCGGGGACGTCCAGGCCCTCGGCCATGATGCCCGCGATGACGCCGGCGGCCAAAACGTCGGTCAGGCAAATCACGAAGTCGGGGCGCACCCCGGCCTCGCGGCGAGCCAGGGCGCGGCCCAGCTCTAGGCCGTCAGACGCCGTGTTCCACGCGCCCGTCTCGATAACCTCCAGGTCAAGGCCCTTCTCGGCTGCTGCTTCTTGGACGCCCTGGGCGCGAAGGAGCAGCTGAGTGAAGTCGACCGCGCCCACCAGGCACACGCGGCGCGCGTTCTTCTCGGCTGCATGGTCAAGGAGCATTCGGCCCTCGGCCACGTTGTCGGCCGCGACGTAGATGCCGGGGGCCTCGCTGTGGACGTTGAGGTAGACGGTGGGGATGGGGGTCTTTGCCAGCGGGGGCTCCCAGGTGGGGCCTGCGGCCATGGGCTGGACCAGGACGCCGGCCATCTGGGCGCCCATGAAGTAGCGCAGGTAACGGCCCTCAAGGACGTCGTCGTTGTTGGCGCTGGCGATCAGCAGGTCGTAGCCGTGGGTGCGGGCCTCGGCCTGGGCGCCGTTTGCCACCTGCAGACTAAAGCCGTGGTCAAGGCGGGGGAGCACCAGGCCAAAGACGCGGCTTTGGCCGCCGGCCAGCGTGCGGGCGGTCTGCGAGGGGATGAAGCCCAGGCGGGCGACGGTCTTGTTGATGAGCTCGAGGGTCTCGGGGCGGACCTTCTCGGGGTGGTTGAGGGCGTTGCTCACCGTGCCCAAAGAGACACCGGCCTCGCGCGCGACGTCGCTGATTTTAACCTTTGCCATGGACTGCCCATGCCCTTCTCGCCTGCGCCGTTGGCGGGGTCGCCGCCGGTTGATGCGCTTCAATTGCTGCCGAACAGTGTAGCAAATGGGGCAAGATCGGCGCCGCGCGGGGCCGCAGGGTGCCGGAAGCGTCACTTGGGGTAGCGCGCAAATCAAAAAAGTACGAAAGTTGGGACCAGTCTGGTGACTTGGCGAGTAGCCGGGTGTTTCTGGCGGTAAAAGCCCAGTTGGCAAGTGGGCGAAACCAGAGTCTACTCGCCAAACCCGTGGACTGGTCCTAACTTTCGTAAAAAATGGCCCGGGGCACCTGTTTCCAGGGTGCCCCGGGCCATTCGTAGCTCGAGCGCCGCTGCGCCTGCTTCCTACTTGCGGCCGCGAGCCTTCGCGACGAGCCCCATCACGGCCGGTACGATGACCAACGCGTAGAGGGGGATGCCGACGTACATGAGGGTGTAGCGCACAGCCCTTTCGACCTGGTGGCCGGGGCCGTATACCCAGAATTGCAGCCAGCCCTCCAGCGGTATCAGCGCCACGATGGCGGCCACGATACGGCTGCGGCCGGTGAATTCGCGATCAAAGTCGCAGCCGCGGCGTTCGATGTAGCGGCACACTACGTAGCTGCCCAGGTAGCCAAGGCCCTGGAACGAGTCGTTGATCATCTTGGCCGGGTCCACGACCAGCGAACCGTCGGCCGCGTAGTCCATGGGGTAGGGCTTGACCATGTAGAACACGCCCGCGGCCACCACCAGCACCAGGCCGCCGATAAGAACGGGCAGGTCTCGGGTGGGGTCCTCATCGGTCCAGTCTTCCAGCTTGCACACGGCCCACATAGCCAGTAGCGTGGCGCCAAAGCCGATCACGACGTCTTGCGGAGTGTGGACTCCCAGGTAGTTACGCGAGAAGAGCACCAGGCCCACAAAGACCCAGAACAACGCGCCTACAATGCGACGGCCGTTTTTCCACAGCCACGCGCCCACGCCGCCAAAGTTTGACGTTGCCCACGTCGAGTGGCCGCTGGGGAAGGAGTAACCCGTTGCTGCAGCCATGGAGTCGCCGTATGGCAGCACGCGGCTGTCCCTGATCCAGGGACGGTAAACGCAAAAGACCAGTTTAAGGATGCCGTTGACAAACAGCGAGAAAGCTGCGCCGCCAATCAGGCGCCTACCGGCCTTGCGGTCAAAGGCCCAGTAAACAAAGCAGATGAGAAGAATGGGCAGCTCGCAGACGGCGATCTTGCTTATCTCGTTCATAAACGGAGACAAGACATCGCCCGTCGCCTCGCGGAACTGCTGGAGCAGCAGGAGGTATTCGATATCCATTGAAAGCCTTTCTCGTTAAACTCACGTGCGGCTCATTAGTCTAGTACAGATGTCGCTGTTTATCCGCGCTATAATCGCCCACGTTTGAAAACGAAACCCAGGTGAAAACTTGTGAAACGGGAGCGAAGTTTTGGAAAACAAGGGCATTACGCTGCGGCAATGGCTGCCGCTTTTGGGGCTTACGTGCGCGGCGTTTGTGTTCAACACCTCGGAGTTCATGCCCATTGGCCTTTTGACCGACATCGCGGGGTCCTTCTCGATCGGCGAGTCGACCGCGGGCGTGATGATCTCGGTCTATGCATGGGGCGTCATGCTGCTGTCGCTGCCGCTTATGGTGGCGGCGTCGCGCCTTGAGTTCAAGCGGCTGCTGCTTTGCGTGGTGGCGGTCTTTGCGACGGGGCAGTTTCTCTCGGCGGTGGCGCCCACCTACCCCATTTTGGTGGTCGCGCGTCTGGTGGTGGCTGCGGCCCACGCGGTCTTTTGGTCGATCGCGGCCGTGATGGCGGCGCGCCTGGTTGACGCGCGGCACTCGTCGTTAGCGCTTTCGATGGTGGCCACGGGCTCGTCGATCGCGCAGATTTTTGGCCTGCCGTTGGGCCGAGCGATTGGCCTGGCCGTGGGTTGGCGCATGACGTTTTGCGTGGTGGGAGCCGTTGCCGTGGCTGTGCTTATCTACCAGGCAATTGTTTTCCCGCCCATGCCCGCTGGCGAGCCCTTTAGCCTGCGCGAGCTGCCCGCCTTGATGCGCAACCGCCCCCTGGTCTCTTTGTATATAGTTACGATTTTCATGGCCACAGGGTATTACGTGGGCTACAGCTACATCGAGCCATACCTGCAGCAGGTTGCGGGTATGGACGCCGGCCTGATCACGATGGCGCTTACCTGTTTTGGCTGCGCGGGGCTTTTGGGGTCGCTGTCGTTCACGCGCTTTTACGACGGGCACCGACGTGGCTTCTTGGCCGTGATGCTGGCGGGCGTGGCGGCGTCGCTCGCGCTGATGCGCCTGAGCGCCGCGGCCCCCGTCCTGGTCTTTGCGGTTTGCGTCGTGTGGGGCTTTTGCGCCACGGCGTTTAACGTGGCCTTTCAGTCGCAGATCATCGACTTTACCTCGGCCGATGCCAGTGCGGTTGCCATGTCGATCTTCTCGGGCCTCTTTAACCTGGGCATTGGCTGCGGCACGGCGATCGGCGGGGCCGTGGTGGCGAGAGGAGCGATCGGCGGCATCGGGTATGTGGGCGCCGGCATCGCGGCTGTGGGCGTGGCGCTGGCAGCCGCGACCCTCTTTCCCGCGATGCAGCACCGGGCTGGGCCTCGCGGGGCCGATGGGACTCAATAGTGGATCCAAAACTCAAAAAGAACGATATTGGGGACCAGTATTGGCTTTTGGCGAGTAGGCCCCTGCGCGGCCAAAATTTACCTGGGCTTTTGTCGCGCAGAAACCGGGTCTACTCGGCCAATCGCCAGACTGGTCCCCAATTTCGTAAAAAGTGAAATTGGCGGCCCGCTTAGGCGGTGGCGAGAAGTTCTTCGACCGCCTCGCGGGTGGGCATCGAGGGGATTCCGCCGCGCCCGCGCACGCACAGCGACGCCACGGCGTTGCCAAAGCGCACGAAGCCGGCGGCCTCGTCCAGGGTGACCTCGGCGGGGCGCTTCTCGGCCTCTACCAGGGCACACAGGAATCCGCCCCAGAAAGAGTCCCCCGCGCCGGTGGCG
>CAVEMP010000107.1:0-6529 GCA_963616835.1 uncultured Oscillospiraceae bacterium
CGTCGGCCTTCTGCTCGTTGAGCGCGCGGCGGGCGCTGTACGCGCGCCAGCCAAAGAAGCCGGCCAGCGCGACAAGCGCGGCGCTTCCGCCCCAGACGCCCATCTGCCAGGGAGCGGTGCCGTAGGTCACCTTGGAGCCCGGCGCCATGCCCTGCATCGCGTTGGAGTTGACCACGGTGTAGAGCACGCGGTGGGTAGACTCACGCAGCTGAGAAACGACGGTCGCCGAGTTGGTGCCCTTGAAGTCGCCGGTCATGGCCTTGTAGGTAAGCTCAAGGTCGGTGCCGCCGGCCAACGCCGCGTTCTTGTCCATGTAGCCATAGAGGTTGAAGTCGGTGATGACGCAACCCTCGAAGCCCCACTCGCCGCGCAGGACGTTGGTGCACAGGCTCTTGCGGCCGCCCGACCACTCGGTGCCCACGTAGTTAAAGGAGCTCATGACGGCGGTGCAGGCGCGCATCTTCTTGGTCGTCACGGTGCCCTTGTCGTCCGAGATGTACTTCATCTCGCAAGAGGCTTCCTTCACGGGAATCTCGAACTGACGCAGGTAGATCTCGCGCGCCGTCTGCTCGGTGGCCCAGGTGGCCACATGCTGAACGCGGTAGGACTCCTGGTCGTTCAAGGCAAAGTGCTTGATCATGGCGTAGCAGCCGTTGGACGCAGCGCCAGAAACCACGGCCGCGCCGATCTTGCCGCCAAGCACGGGGTCCTCGGAGTAGTACTCGAAGTTGCGGCCGGCAAACGGGCTGCGGTGCGTGTTGAACGCCGGCGCGTACCAGCCGTTGTAGCCAGAAGCCAGGGCCTCCTGGCCAACCATCTGGCCCATGCGCTCCATAAGCTCGGTGTTCCAGGTCTGGGCCATGATGAACTCAGAGCAGTACGCGCAGTTGCCGGTAGGGCCGGTAAGCGAGGTGAAGCCGGCGGGGCCATCGGGCTCCTTGGTCTCGGGCTTGCTGATCGACTCGATGGCGGCGGTGTTGTAAGCCGCGTCGTTGAGCATGTTGGCCATCTCTTCGACCGAGATCTGGTCAAGCAGGGTGTCCCACTTCTCGTCGTCGAAGTCCAGGCCGCGCATGTCAATGAGTTGTAAGCCGTTATTGGCACCGGTGGTGGGCAGCGACGCAGACGGATCCTCGTGGTCTTGCCAGTTGTACTCGACAAACTCGATGCCGCAAGAAGAGGCTTCCTTGTCCTTGGCGGCCTCGGGGAAGGTGCCCTTGAAGTCAACACGCGAGAAGAGTTGGCAGTTCTTCTCCATGTACTCGGTGAGGTCGGCAAACTGGTTCTCGAGCTTGGTGCCGGTGACGTCGTCGGTATCGTAGGTCTTGGCCGAGACGGTGGCGCTCATCGAGTCCACCACGGTGTGGGAGTCGGTGCGCAGGCTGATCACGTACTCGCCCTCGTCCAGCACGTAGGCGGCCTTCTCGGAGCTCCAAGAGGCCATCTGGCGCACAGGGAACTCCAGCTCAAGCGTCTGGGACTTGCCGGGCTCCAACAGGTCGGTCTTGGCAAAGGCGCCCAGGACAACCGCGGACTTCTCGGTCTTACCCTTGGTGTAGGGGGCGGTGTAGTAGATCTCGACGACGTCCTTGCCGGCCACGTCGCCGGTGTTGGTGACGGTCACGGTGGCGGTCACCTTGTCGTCGGCCACGCCTGCAACGTCCAGCGTCTGGATAAAGGTGGTGTAGGACAGGCCGTAACCAAACGGGAAGACGACGGCCTCGTCGTAGTTAAAGCCGGCGTAGTTGCCGTTGGCCGCCTCGACCGCTGCGGTCTCGTAGTAGCGGTAGCCCATGTAGATGCCCTCTTTGTACTCGACAAAGTAGGCGGTGCCGTCAGAGGCGGTGTTGCTGGAGTTGCTGGTGTAGTAGCCCGAGACGTCGGTGTAGTTCTTGCCGCCAAAGTTGCCAAAGGTGGGGTCGGCGGTGAAGTCGGCGGGCCAAATGTCGGTCGTGCGGCCAGAGGGGTTGATCTCGCCGGTCAAGAGCTGGCCCACGGCGGTGGCGCCAGTTGCGCCCAAGGAGCCCACGCACAAAATAGCGTCGGCCGCGTACTCGCCAGTCATCAAGGGGCCCATCTCAAGCGGGGTCGAGGCGTTAACCAGGACAACCACCTTGCTGCAGTTGGCCTTGGCAGCCGCAAGCAGGCTCTTCTCCTCAACGGTAAGCTCAAGCTCGTGCTGGCCCTCGACGTAGTTGGCCGTCTCGTCGTTAGCGGTGAACTTCTGCGAGACACCAGAGTTCAGGTCGCCGAGAAGATCGCGCGAAAGGTCGCCGCCCTCGCCGCCGCCGCGGCCAATGACCACAACGGCCGTGGTGCCCGAGATGGAGGCCTGCGCGTCAGCCGAATAGGCGCTCCAGGGAATCTCGCCGATGTAGTAGCTCGCGGTGGAGGGGTTGTCCATCGTGATCTCGGCCTTGGGGTAGTTGCTGTAGGCGCCGGCGATGAACTGGTAGGCGGTTTCGTTGATGTTGAGGCCCGAGGCGGCAATGCCGTCGTGCAGGTTCACGCAGGAGCTGGCGTCAACGGTGCCCGAGCCGGCGCCGCCGTAGATGGGGTCTGCGGCGTAGCGGCCCAAGAGGCTGATCTCGGCACCCGCGGCCAGCGGCAGCGTGCCGTCGTTCTTGAGAAGGACAGCACCCTCGCCCAAGATCTCGGTCACGATCTTGTTGGCCTCTTCGGTGGCCTTGGCACGGCCGCGGTACAGGGCGTCGTAGTAGTTGGTGTCCCAGTTCTCGGAGCCGGCCACGTGCTCGACGGTCGACGGACGGCCGCCCAGGTAGTGATCAAGAAGCGATCGGAACATGTTGGTGCCCACGTTGGCAGCAACGGTGACGCCCAAAAGGCCGGCCGAGACGGCGGTGTTGGCTACGAACTTTCGACGAGTGATGGGCTTCTTAGGCTTCTTCTCAGCCATGTCTTGATCCTTTCACGCGATCTTTTGATAAAAAAGCCGGTCCGCCGCCGCAGGAGGTGGGCGGCGGACCGGTCTTTAGACCTAAGCCCTCTTGCTAGAGTGCTCTTCCCGGAAAGCTGCGGCGCGCGCCTGCGGTCGTGCTCTCCCACTCAAACAAACTCTGCTTTGCGCAGCAAACGGCTTAGCCGTAGAAGTCGAAGTCGATGGTGTCGAAGTCGGCGATCTCGAACAGCTTGGCGTTGGCCGAGGCAACGTTTTTGGAGGTGATGGTCAGCTCGATATCGCCAGCCTTGTCCAGGTGCAGGGTAATCGTGGACTCGGTGCCCTCCCAGGTGCCCTTGTCGTTGAGAAGGTCGGCGTGAGCCTCAAGGGGAACAACGGTACAGGTACCGTCGGACTCGAGGTTGACGTCGAGCATCTGCTCGGAGCCGCCGGCGGTGCCATAGACGGTCTGGCCGGTCATCTTGACCGAGCCGCGCCACTGGCCCTGGTAGGCGCTAACGGCGTCGAAGCTAGAGCTGTTGGAGCTCGTGGTAGTGGTCGTAGTGGCGCTAGAGGAAGTGTTGCCAGAGCTAGAGCTGGAGCTCGAGCTGCCGCCGCAAGCAACCAAAGGCATGCTCAGGGCAACGGCAATAGCGGCGCCTACAACAAGCTGTTTCCTCATGGTGTCCCTCTTTCTCCCGTTTTTAAACCAACCGCAGGTAGACGGCGGTTTGGCGTCCCTTGCGGGACTCCTTTCTCCCCAATTGGCCCGCGCGGACGATGCGGGCCATGGCTTACTGGCTACAATTTACGGACCCAATTAACTTGCTTGTCACATTTGTCATAAAGTCCCGGACCGAAAGCATGAAGAGCGAGTCGCGGCGGCGAGCGGCTGCCGTGGGCGGTCGATTCTGACGGTAAACGGCACCTGACGCTGTTGGAGTGAAGCGCGGGATGGGTTTTGAGATGGGCGCTAAGCAGCTGCGCATATATACTGAGAAACCAATTTCACGCATAGGGGGAAACATGTACCGCACACTTCTCGTCGAAGACGAGGCCGAAGAGGCGCAGCGTCTAAGCGAGCTTTTACGCCGTTATGGCCAGGCGCACGGAGCCGAGTTCAAAATCACCTGGCACGGCTCTGCCATGGAGATGCTCTCTGACAAGGGTCACTACGACCTGTGCCTTTTGGATATCGAGATGCCCGGGATCAACGGCATGGAGGCAGCACAGCTCCTGCGCACCTACGACCAGGATATCCCTATCATTTTTGTAACAAATTTAGCCAAGTACGCGGTGAAGGGTTATGAGGTTGGTGCTATTGGCTTCATCTTGAAGCCCGTCACCTACGGAAACCTCAAGTTGTCGCTGGACCGCGCGTTGCGCGCCGTCAACCAGGCCGTGGGCCGCACTCTGACCGTCTCGACCGAAGACGGCATTCGCGTGATTCCCCTGCGCTCGCTGGTCTACATCGAGGTCACCAAACACCGCTTGACCTACCACCTGGACGGCGAGAATCCCATCGACGCGCGCGGCTCGCTCGTACAAATAGAAGATGAGCTGGCAGATGCCCCTATCGTGCGCGTCTCTAAGAGCTGCCTTGCCAACATGGACAAAATTGCCCTGGTGAGAAGTGCCGAGATCCAGATGTGCGACGGTAGTCTCCTTCGCGTCTCGCGCACCCACAAGCGCGAGGTCGTGGACAAGGTGACCGACTACCTGGGCGGTAATCGATGAGCTTGGCCCAACTCGCCGAGAAGATCGTTGGGGCAAGCTGGGCCCTCCAGATCATCGTGACGCTGGTTATCCCGGTGTTCATGCTGGCAAGCAAACTGCCGCGGCGGCCAAACGCCGCGCTGCGCCAGGTTATCGCAATCGCGGCCCTGGTCGTAGGCTGCACGGCACCGGTGGTCGCAGGCGTCATCACCGGCCTGGGTGCCGCAGAGTCGTGCGTGGCGTTCACCGTTCTTCTCGCCGTCATGGTGCTGCTCATCATGTGGTGCTTTGACGTGGGCGTTTGGCCCGCATTGTTTTGCGCGAGCGCCGGCTACACCATGCAGAACCTGGCCAGCGGCCTTGAGGTGCTCTTGAGCATCGTGGTCACACACCGCTCGAGCGGAGCCATGGCCGAGCCTGCCTCGACCATCGTGGGCCTGGGCATCCCACTGATCGTCTATGCCCTGGGCTACCTTGTGTTTGTTAAGCCCATCGACAAGAACGGCCTAGCCAACGTCGAGGATAAGTCGATGCTGGCAATGTTCTTGATCGTCATCATCGTGATCATCTACTTTGACATCTTAATCAAGAGCCTGGTGTGGGTGGGAATCCCATATACCTCACTGGTAATGCTTCGCATGGTGCACTCGATCCTGTGCGCGTTTGTGTTGTTTGCCCAGTTCGAGATCCTGTATGCGCGCAGTATGCACGACAAAAAAGAAGAGACCGAGCGCCTGTTGGCCGAGCGCGACCGCCAGTACCGCCTGTCCAAGGAAAACATCGACGCGATCAACATCAAGTGCCACGATATTCGCCACCAGATTCGCCACTTTGCCGACTCGGGCGACATGGTGGACAAAGAGGCCTTGAAGGACATCGCCCGCGAAGTGCGCGTTTATGACTCGGTGGTCGAGACGGGCAACGAGGCCCTGGACACGATTCTTACCGAGAAGAGCCTGGCGTGCTCGGGCGAGGGCATCACGCTGTCGTGCATCGCAGACGGCGCGGCGCTCAACTTCATGACACCGTCTGACATCTACGCGTTCTTTGGAAACGCGCTGGATAACGCCATCGAGGCCACGCGCAAGGTGGGCGACGAGGAGCAGCGCACCATCACGCTAAACGTCGCGCGGCGAGGCGGGATGGTGGCCATCAGCATCGAGAACTACTATGCGGTGGCGCCCACGTTTAAGGACGGCGTACCGCAGACCATCAAACAGGACCGCGCCAACCACGGCTTTGGTATGAAGTCGATGAACTGCATCGTGGGGCGCTACGGCGGGACCCTGCACACCGGGGCCAAGGACGGGATTTTCTATCTCAACGCGCTTCTTGCCGGGGGCTCAAAGTAGGCACGCGCGCGGAGGTGCTGGTAGAATGGGCGGGTTAACGCTACAGAAAGGATTGCCCCATGGCAGCCATCAACTACCAGCTCGCCCGCTTTGAGGCCTCGTACGGCACGGTCGAGAACCTGCCCGCGCCCACCACCCCCGAGGTCGCCGTCGCTGGCCGTTCCAATGTGGGCAAGTCGTCTTTGCTCAACAAGGTCTTTGGCAGGAAAGGCCTGGTCAAGGTCTCGTCCACGCCGGGCAAGACCTGCAACATCAACTTCTTTGACGTGGATGGGATTCGCTTCGTGGACCTGCCGGGTTACGGCTTTGCCAAGGTCTCGATGAAGGAGCGCGAGCGCTGGGCCAACCTCATCAGCGGTTACTTTGAGCAAGATCGCAGCTTTAACATCGTGTTGTCGCTGGTGGACATTCGCCACGAGGCGCAAAAGCTGGACTTAGAGATGATCGGCTTTTTGAAGGAGCAGGAGCTGCCCTTTATTGTTGTCTTGACCAAGGCCGATAAGCTGTCGCGCACCAAGCAAAACGCGCAGGCGGCGCTGCTGAGCCGTCAGCTGGGCGTGCC
>CAVEMP010000108.1:0-3081 GCA_963616835.1 uncultured Oscillospiraceae bacterium
AGGACCAGGACGCTGCCGCTGTAGGTGGCCTCCTCGGCGCTGGCATCGGTGGTGTAGACGCCGTTGCCGGTGGTGCCAGCGATGCCGCGGGTGAAGTCTTCGCTTTCGTCCTCGTAGGGGCTCTGGCCGTTCTTCACGCGCTCCATCATCTTGTTCCACTTGGTGGTATTGACCTTCTCGTACCACAGGCTGTTCTCGTAAGAAGAGATGGTGGGCAGCTGGCCCGAGTAGATGGAGTTGTCGGGGTCGAGGTTCCTAAACTGCAGCGCAAGGTTAAGGATGTCGGTGGCGCTCCAGGTGTCGTCGATAGTGACCGAGCTGGCCAGGTTAGAGACGGTGCTGGTCATGGTGACAAGGTCCTGGGCAAGAATCTTCTTGACGATGGCGCCAATGACCATGCGCTGGTTGGCGGCGCGGAAGAAGTCGCCTCCGCCGTAATCGTCGTAGTTGTGGCGGCTGCGGCACAGACCCAAGGCCTGGGCGCCGTTGATGGTCTGCTCGCCGGCGGGAAGGTCGACCTCGGCCATGTCGTCCTGGACGGCGATGGGCAGGTCAACGTCGATGCCGCCGATGGTGTCAACGATGTTGGTGAGCTGCTCGAAGTCGACCTCGGCGTAGTGCGAAATCTCGACGCCGGCCAGCTCAGAGACAACCTGGGTGCACAGAGCAGGGCCGCCCAGCGAGTAAGCGGCGTTGATCTTTTGGGTGCCGTAGCTGCCCATATCAACCTGCGTGTCTCGTGGAATGGAGACCAGGGTAACCTTTTGTGCCGGGGCGTCGATGCGCGCCAGGATGATGGTGTCCGAGCGGTAATCGGAGTTGCTGGAGCCAAACTCGCCGCTATCAACGCGCTCTTGGCTCTTGTCGACGCCAAGAAGCAGCATGTAGAAGGGGTCGTCCAAGCTCACGTCGTCACTCAAGACCTCGCGTAGGGCCGAGGATTGCTCGGAGTCAAGGCCGCTGGTGAGACGAGCCGAGATGTCGTTGATGTAGAGCGCGGCCGCCGTGCCACCGCCAACAAGCACCGCAACCAGCACGATGATGACAGTGCGCAGGATGGTGCTGCGGCTCTTCTTTTTGCGGCGCTCGGTGTAGGCCGAAGCGCCCGCCGAGCGGGTGGGGACCTGCGAGCCAAGCTGGGCGTTGCCGCCGCGCGAAGGCGTCGCGGTGGTGCGGGGGACCTGATTGTTGCGCGAGTTGTAGCCGGCGCTTCGACGGCTTTGGGGGTGCCTACCCTGGGAAATGCGGGCTTGCTCGGCGCTACTCATGCGCCTGTGGTTGTTCCTGCCAGCCAAGAGGGCCCTTTCTGTCATGTTTGCAAGTGTGGCGGCACACGTGTCGCCAGCTGCGCTAATGCAACCCAAAAATCATATACAAAGCGCGTGTTTGCCTCATGGAGGGAGGCATAAATGCAGCTATTGCCCACAAAACTAGGCGTTGGCCTGCCGTATTATCGTGAAGCTGCTAGAATCTTTGACCAATTGTGACCATCTTTTCTTACCAAGAAAAACGGAGGACATATGAGCGAGGCTAAGCCCAGGCAGTTTGTTGCGGTTCTCGACTTTGGCGCCCAGTACGGGCAGCTGATCGCGCGCCGCGTGCGCGACCTTAACGTCTACTCAGAGATCGTGCCGTGCGACATTCCCGCAGACGAGCTGGCTGCCATGAAGCCCGCCGCGCTGATTCTCTCGGGCGGCCCCGCTTCTGTCAACGAGCCCGATGCCCCGCGCGTCGACCCGGCCATCTACGAGATGGGCGTGCCGGTGCTGGGCTTTTGCTACGGTCACCAGATCACGGCTGTGACGCTTGGCGGCAAGGTCTTCCACCCCGAGGTGGGCGAGTACGGCCACGCCGAGATCGAGCGTGCCTCCGATTCTGCCCTGTTCAACAACACGCCGCTCAAGCAGACTGTGTGGATGAGCCACTTTGACGCCGTCTGCGACGTGCCCGAGGGTTTTGTCGTCACCGCCAAGACCGCCGTCTGCCCGGTTGCCGCCATGGAGAACCCGCAGAAGAAGATTTACACCACGCAGTTCCACCCCGAGGTCAAGCACACCGAGCACGGCCAGCAGATCCTCTCTAACTTCCTGTTTGATATTTGCGGTCTTGAGAAGAACTGGTCGATGGACAACCTGGTCGAGACCATGACGGCCGACTTCCGCGCCAAGGTGGGGGAGGACCGCGTTATTCTCGCCCTGTCTGGCGGCGTGGACTCGTCTGTGGTGGCTGCTCTTGGCGCCCGTGCTATTGGCAAGCAGATGACCTGTGTGTTTATCAACCACGGCCTGCTGCGCAAGAACGAGCCCGAGCAGGTGGAGGAGGTCTTCACCAAGCAGTTTGACGTCGACTTTATTCACGTCCACGCCGAGGACCGTTACGCCGAGCTTCTCGCCGGCGTGACCGAGCCCGAGGAGAAGCGTCGCATTATTGGCACGCAGTTCTGGAAGGAGTTCTTCGCGGTCGCGCAGCAGCTCGAGACCGACGGCAAGCCCGTGAAGTACCTGGCCCAGGGCACCATCTACCCCGACATCATCGAGTCCGGCGCGCGCAAGACGGGCGGCAAGGCGTCGACCATCAAGAGCCACCACAACCTGATTCCCTTCCCCGAGGGCGTTCACTTTGACCTGATCGAGCCGCTGGACCACTTCTTTAAGGATGAGGTCCGCGAGCTGGGCCTGGCTCTGGGCCTGCCCGCGCACATCGTGTTCCGCCAGCCGTTCCCCGGCCCGGGCCTGGCCATCCGCATCATCGGCGCGGTGGACAAAGAGAAGCTCGAGATCTTGAAGAGCGCCGACGCCATTGTGCGCGAGGAGCTTGACGCTTACAACGAGCGCCTGTTCAACCAGACCGGCGAGAGGAACAGCGAGCACAGCTGCTGGCAGTACTTTGCCGTTTTGCCCGACATCAAGAGCGTGGGCGTCATGGGAGACGAGCGCACCTATCAGCGCCCGATCATCCTGCGCGCGGTGGAGTCCAGCGACGCCATGACCGCCGACTGGGCCAAGCTGCCGTACGACGTGCTGGCTCGCATCAGCGGCCGCATCGTCGCCGAGGTCCCCGGCGCCAACCGCGTGTGCTACG
>CAVEMP010000109.1:0-2112 GCA_963616835.1 uncultured Oscillospiraceae bacterium
ATGGGTGTGGCGCTGGTCGCGCGTTCGCTGATTCGCGTGGCCGACACCGGCGAGTGCTACATCAAAGAGCTGCGCTGCAAAGAGCTGGAGTCGCGCCTGGCCGTGGTCTGGCAGGCCCAGCGCACCCTCTCTCCCCTGGCTCAGCGCGCCATCGCCCTTCTCGGCGAGCTTGGATAGGGAAAATCCAGGCACGCGGTCCGTGTTGCCAAAAGAAAAATACGATATTGGGAAGCCGGTTTGCCCTGAGACGCGTTAACGCGGCACGGCCGCGACAAAACCCCAGGTCGCGGATCGCGCAAAACCTTGGCGAGCCGCTATTTGGCGTTTCGGCTTCCCAATATCGTATTTTGTGTTTGTGGCGCGCTACCCGGCCAGCAAAAGCGCGGCCAGAAGGGCGGCTTGGCCACAGGCGTTCACGCACTGCTCGAGCCAGTTGGAGCGCGCGCTGGTCTGGTCTCGGTGGCCGGCAAAGTAGCCCATAGCGCACATGCAGGCAACCCAAACAAGCAGGCACACAAGCGACGGCATGCGCACGAGCGCGGCCAACAACCCCGCTACCTGCGCATGATTGATCGCAGCGCCCGCGATCATGAGCACAAAGCCAACGGGCATGACGTAGCGCATCTGCTTGTTAAGCCAAGTGACGTTGCGCCGCGCGACGGCGATGAGGAGCTTCCAACAGACCTTGCCCGCCCCGCCCGCAAACGCCACGATGGCACCTACGACAAACAGCGGGCTTGCCGCACGGGCGCCAAAAACCGCCGCGCTCGCGCAGAAGAGCGCCACCGGCACGGCGTCTACCAGCGCCAACGCCAGGGTAAAGCCCTCGGGCAGGTCGTTCTTCTCGCCGTCGCCCGCCGTACTGCCCGCGTTTTGCTTGCTCATGTGGGTCCCTCTCGCCGTATTTTTAAACCGCAGTCAATAGTACTCCGCACTAAGGGTTGCTAGTTTTTATCAAAGCCGAAGCCATTCCGGCGATATCCACCGCAAATGAAGGGTTTATGGAACGTTGGCCGCGTTATTAAGCCGCGGAGAAACCCAAAGTGCCCGCGTACGCTTGCCTTTTGATTATGTCGGCGCAACCCGCACCCGCCACCCGCACGAAAATCCACCCGCCGCTTTCCTTTGGCTTTCGTGCCGCTCACCTACCCGGCGGCCGCGCCGGCCCAAACGGGCATATAGTCGACTAGCAACCACTGGCAACAGGCCCTAAGGAGGCTCACTATGGACATCACTATTTCTGACGGCAAGCTCAGCGTCGGCCTTACCGGCAAGGGCGGCTCGCTCACCTCGATCAAGCGCGACGGCACCGAGTACCTTTGGCAGGCAGACCCGGCCGTTTGGTCGGGCCAGGCGCCGATCTGCTTCCCCGTTTGCGGCGGCCTGCGCGACGGCCAGGCCGTGACGGCCTCGGGCAAGAAGGTGAGCCTCGCGCGCCACGGCTTTGCCCGCAGCAGCGTCTTTGACCTTGTCGAAAGCACACAGAGCACCGCGACCTACCGCCTGGTAAGCTCCGAGGAAACCCTGGCTCAGTACCCCTTTGCCTTTATCCTGGACGCCTCCTACGCCGTGGCCAACGGACGCCTGAGCGTGACTTACTCGGTCACCAACACCGGCAACGAGGACATGCCCTTCTTTATTGGCGGCCACCCGGGCTTTCGCTGCCCCATCGCAGAAGGCGAGTCCTACGACGACTACCTGGTGCGCTTTGAGAAGCCCGAGACCTCGACGCTGTGCCGCGCCGTGCCCTCAACCGGCCTGATCGACGTCGAGGACCGCGAGGATTCCCCCACCGCCGGCACCGACGTCTTGCCCATCACGCACGACCTCTTTGGCTTTGCCGAGAAGATCTACGACGTGCTCGAGTCGCGCTCGGCAACGCTCACCAACAAGACCGGTGACCACGGCGTGCGCCTGGAGTTTAGCGACTTCGACTACCTGATCGTGTGGAGCAAGCCCGCGGGCGACTTTGTGGCCATCGAGCCCTGGGGCGGGCTGTCTACCTGCTCGGACGAGGATGACGTCCTGGAGCACAAGCGCGGCTGCATCGTGGCAGCCCCCGGCCAGACCGTGACCCGCACCTTCACCATCGAGCCGTTCTAGGCGACCCCC
>CAVEMP010000110.1:0-4203 GCA_963616835.1 uncultured Oscillospiraceae bacterium
AATGTCGCTTGCTGCACTAATTTCAAGTTTGGGGACTGCGGGCGCCTTCCGGGACCGGGCAGGGCGCACCGTCCCTTAGCTGGGGTAGACGTAGACCTCGGCGGTGGCGAAGGCGGGGACACCGGTGCAGCTCACGCTAAAGGGCTGGTTATCACCGACGGTCAGGCTGTACTGGTACGTGTTGTAGCCGTAGACAATATTGCCCGACTCGTCGCGCAGAATGACCGTGATGCTGGTCGCGCTGGCGTACTTGGACAGCCCGCTCAGAGCCTCTTGCGTGCCCTTGATGTCAAAGGTGCCGGTAAAGGTCGCGTTGCCGTAGTCGCCTTTGCGCACGTTAACAGCAGAAACAGAGAAACTCACCGGGTCCGTGACCTGGCGCGTACGGGTAGCGATATTGTTCTTCAGGGTGAACTCGACACGATCGGGCTTTGTGCCGGCGCAATCGCTCATGCCCGTCACGTACGTCGTTTGGCTCGGTAGGCAAATGGCGGGGTCGCGGTCGTCGGTAAACAAGACATTGCCGGCGGCGTCGTAGCCCACAATCTGGACGCCGGGCCACTCGACGAGGGTGTCTTCGCTTGTGTTGAGAAGACCGTAGGCATAGTTGACGTAGCCGTCGGAACCCATGGACCAGCCGGATTCGGAGATCTTTAGCGGCAGGTCATCGACGGTTGATGCCGGGGTCGACGAGGTCGTGTTGGTGTTGGTAGCCGCCGCGTCGTCGCCCGAGGAAGAAGACGCCGAGGTCTCGGTGCTCACGACAGTAGAGTTGCCCCCGGCGGCATCGTCGGCCTTATCCAGAGCCCCAAAGCCCAACACCGCAGCCGCCACAATGGCGGCGATGGCGAGAAGGACGACAATAACGGCGGCTACCACCTTGACCTGCGGCTTCTTCGCGGGCGCCGCGCCGGCCTCCGCAGATGGCACCGGCGTCGAAGCCTCAACCCGCCCCGGCCCCGCGGCCTGCCCGCCAGGCCCGTGCAGCGCGGCCGCCATAGCCTCGGCGCTTTGATACCGCGCGCTGGGCTCAAAGGCGCATGCACGGCGCACGCACACGGCAAGACGGGCATCTACCTGGTCCGCATTGCTCAGAAGCTCCTCGTAATTCTCGCCGTCTGGCTCGGCCCCGGTAAGCATGAAGCCCAGCAACCGGCCAATGGCATAGACGTCACTGCGGGCGTCGGTCTGCGCAAAGCCGTACTGCTCGGGCGAGGCAAAGCCGCGGGTGCCCAAAAAGGTGGTGTCGCGCGTGGCGCCCTCCACCCGCATGCGAGCAATGCCCAGGTCAATAAGGTGCGCGCCATCTGCGGCGACAATAACGTTGCGAGGGCTCAAGTCGCGGTGGATGATCCCGCACGAGTGCAGCGCCGCCGCAGCCTCGCAAATGTCGAGGGCCAGCCCCGCCGCCGTCGCAGCGTCAAGACGCCCGCGGCCGGCCACCAGCTCTTCCAGGGTCTGGCCCGGCACATAGTCGTAGACCACCACAAAAAGGTCCGGCAACGAATACGTAGCCTCGACCTTGGGCAGCCGCGCGCAGTCCAGCGAGCCAATCGACGACCAAACGCCGCGGTTGGCCAGCTTAATGGGAATCTTCTTGCGCACAAACGGTCCGGCGCCGCCAATGGTGACAAGCTCGGTCAGCCCGCCGGCGCCCTGCGCGAGCACACGCTCCACGCGATACGCGTCGTCAAGACTAATGGCATGCATGACCTGCTCGTCGTTCAAAAACTACCGTCCTCCTCGGCGCGATCCAGGAAACCCCACACACGGGAGCACGCAACGCCAAAACCCCAGTTTAGCCCCGCGTAATAGGCGGTTCCTCAGTTGCCAGCTGAATCGCCCGGCGGGCAAGACGGGGCTCGAGGCCCGTGCGCAGGCACGACCCGACCCACCCGGCCCGTCGCGCCAACCCGCGCCCGGCCCCTACGCCAGCGGCCCCGTGCCCAGCAGGGTCTTCTCGCCAAGTCTGTACAGCTCGTCGTCTGCCTGCTCGCGAGAAAAGCCGTGCTCAAAGCACCAGATGAGAATCGCGTCGCGCGGCACCTTGCACCACAGCTCGGCAACACCCGCAAGACGCAGCAGGCGCTGAGCCTCGCGCAGGTCGCAGCCCATGCCAAACGCCAGCATAACGGCGTGGTCGCGGCCCGGCCGACTCTTGCCCTGGAAGATGTCATAGACCACCGTGGCATTGATGCCGCTCGCGCGGATGACGTCCGAGCGCTTCAAGCCCTTCTCGTCCAGCAGACTAAACAGGTAGTCGGGCAGGGTGCGGTCCACCGTGGTGTTCTCGGCCATGAGGTAGGCCTCGGGCGTGGCCGAGGCCAGCAGCTGCTCTAGCAGCTCGGATGTGATGCGCTCGCCAGACACCGCGAGCCCTTAGAACTTGTCCGTCATGATGTCGCCGCCGCTGCGCAGCTGCTCGATGACCTCGGGGATGCGCTCAAGCTCGTACGGCGTCATCTGGTAGACCCAGTTGAGCCAGTTGCGGTACAGCAGGTTGGCGTGGGCGCGCCAGGTAAAGATGGGCTGCTTCTCGGGGTCGTCGTCGGGGAAGTAGTTCACGGGCACGCGGATGGGCAGGCCCTTGTTGAAGTCGCGCCAAAACTCGCCGGCTAGCGTGTCGCGGCCGTACTCAAAGTGGCCGGTGACGTAGACCTCGTGGAAGTCGCGAGTGGCGAGAAGGGCGGGGCCCGAGTCAAAGCCTTCAGAGAGAACCTGCAGCTGGGGGTGCTCGGCCAGGGCAGAGGTGTCAATCGCGGCGTGGCGCGAGTGCGGCATGTAGTGGACCTCGTCAAAGCCGTTGGTCAAGAAGTTGTACTCGTCGCAGAGCTTCTGCGGAAAAACGCCAAACAGCTTGGCGCCCAGGGCCTTCTTGGGAATCTGATACAGGTGCCACAGCGCGCCCAACGCGCCCCAGCACAGGTACATCGTGGACAGCACGTGGGTCTGCGACCAGTCAACGATGCGACAGAACTCGTCCCAGTAGTCCACGTCCTCGAACTCTAGGTGCTCGACCGGAGCGCCCGTGACAATGAAGCCGTCGTAGTAGTTGTCCTTCAAGGCGTCGAAGGTGTCGTAGAACTTGACCAGGTGATCCGCCGAGACGTGCGTGGCCTCGTGGCTATCGACGCGCATGAAGTCCAGGCTCACCTGCAGGGGCGACTTAGAGATGAGGCGCAGAATCTGGGTCTCGGTCTCGACCTTGGTGGGCATAAGGTTCAAAACCACCACGCGCAGGGGGCGAATCTGCTGGTTGTTGGCCACTTCTTCTTCAAGCGCAAAGATGCGCTCCTGGTGCAGGATGTCTTTGGCGGGCAGGCCGTCGGGGATGTTGATGGGCATGGAACGCGAAAACCTTTCTTGGGGCAACAAAGCGCAGCTAATGGGACCGCGCCTTGCCCTTTGTGCCGAGCGGTCTGCCGTCGGCGAGTCGTTTAGCCTTCTCAGTATAACGACCGCGCTTCACCGCGAAGCCACAAAACGGGTGAACGCACGCACTTCTCGCGTGCATGACGGGCCCATATGTTGGATACTTGCAGCTATGACTACTACATTTGCCGAGCTCGGGCTAAACGAGCAGATCCTTGAAGGTATCAATTCTCTTGGTTTTACCCAAGCCACCCCTGTGCAGGCGAGCGCCATCCCCCACGTGCTTGAGGGCAAAGACGTCGTTGCCTGCGCCCAGACCGGCACGGGCAAGACGGCAGCGTTTGCCCTGCCTTGCCTGCAGCGCATTGCCGGAGCCACGGGCGCGGGTCCGCATGCCTTGATCGTCACGCCAACCCGCGAGCTGGCGGCGCAGATCGACAAGGTGGTCAAGGTTGTATGCGAGAAGACCGGCCAGCGGGCCGTAATCGTTATGGGCGGCGCGCGCTTTGACAAGCAGATCAAGCAGCTCGAGCGTGGCTGCGACCTGCTGGTTGCCACCCCGGGCCGCCTGCTTGACCTTATCGAGCACGGGCACGTGAGCCTGGATGCCGTCAAGGTCCTGGTGCTGGACGAGGCCGACCGCATGCTTGACATGGGCTTTTGGCCCAGCGTGAGGCGCATCATGCACCAGCTGCCAAAAGAGCACCAGACGCTGCTCTTCTCGGCGACGCTTCCACCTTCGATCAAAAGCACGGTCGACGCGCTGCTGCACGACCCCGTTACGGTCGAGATTTCCCGCTCGGGCCAGACGGCCGAGACGGTGGAGGAGCA
>CAVEMP010000111.1:0-3149 GCA_963616835.1 uncultured Oscillospiraceae bacterium
TCTACGGCAAAAACCTACCGTTCGCCGAGGCGTGGCGCCACATCGCAGGAAATATAAAAGCGAACTTCCCCCAACCGAAAGGCCGGGCGACGTTTGCCCAGGATTGGCGCCGCTGAGTTTACGGTCAGGGGAAGAAATTTCAAGACCCTGTGACTATCGCAGCAGGATATGCGCCGCCACAAAAGCCACGCAGAGAAGGGCGATCTTTACGTCTGCGGCCGTAATTCGCTGGACGTGCAGGTGAGTGCGCCGCGCGCCGCCCTCGTAGCAGCGGGCGTCCAAGGCGCGCGAGAGACCATCGGCGTGGCGCAAACCGCTGGTAAGAACGGCCGTGAGCACGGCCACCGTCGAGCGGGCGCGTTGCACCAGACCGCCCTCGTCTAGGCCGCCGCCGCGCATGGCCTGGGCATCTATCACGGCTGCGGTCTCGTTGGCCAGCGTGGGAACAAAACGCAGCACCAGCGACAGGACCATCGCAATCTCGTGGGCAGGAAGGCCCAAGCGCGCCAGGGGCGAGAGCAGCGAGTCAAAGGCATCCGCAAGCTGCGTGGGCGTGGTGGTAAGAAGAATCAGCCCGCCCACAATGAAGGCCAGGCCAAAGCGGGCGGTGTAGAGCACGGCCGACCAAATGCCTCCGGTGGTTATGTGCAGGATTCCCAATGCAAGAAGGACTTCTCCGCGCTGAACAAACAGCAGGTTAAAGAGGGAGAGAAAGCCCATGAAGCCAACCAAAGGCCGGATGGAAGCCAGGATTTGCCGCAGGGGGATTTTTGCCGCTTGGACAATTATCTCTACAAACAGGATTGATACCGCTAGCTGCGAGATGTTGCCAGATGAGAAGACCGCGATCACGCACGCCAGCGCGCAACAGATCTTGACGCGGGCATCCATGCGATGGATGGAGGAGCTGGCGCGATAATACTGACCTATGTTGAGTTTAAAGGCCACGGGCAACCTCCTTTGCCTGAGCGGTCACAAGGGCTTGCGCCAGGGCATCCAGCGTGAGGGGGTCGCCCAGAGACTGGCCGGTCTTTTCTTCGTATGCCCAGGCGTGGGCTAGAGGCGCCGGGACGCCCAAGCCTGCGTCCTTGAGCTGCGGCGCGTTTGCGCGTGTGAAGACGCGGACGGGCGCGCCGTCAAAAAGGACGCGACGGTTATCCAGGACGACAACTTGGTCTGCCCCTGCGGCGCCCTCCATCGAGTGGGTGACGCAGACAATGGTTATCCCCTGCTTTCGCAGGTGGTTTAAAACTTGATGCACCAGACCGCGCCCCTTGGGATCAAGGCCGGCCAAAGGCTCGTCCAGGACCAGGATGCGCGGCTCCATGACCAGCACGCCTGCGATGGCGGCAAGGCGCCGTTGCCCGCCCGAAAGCTCGAAGGGCGAGGCGTTGCGCTTGGCCTCAAGGCCTACGAAGGCCAGGGTACGGTCGACGCGGTCTTGAACCTCTGCGGGCTTAAGCCCCAGGTTGCGGGGGCCAAAGGCCACGTCCTCGGCTACGGTGGGCGCAAAGAGCTGACGCTCGGGGTGTTGCATGACAAGACCCACCTGGCGGCGAAGCTGACGACGCTCTTTCTTGTTGCGTGCGGCCTTCCCGTCGATGAGGACGTGGCCCGCGTCGGGCTCTTCCAGCCCGCAAAGCAGGCGCAACGCCGTCGACTTGCCCGAGCCGGTCTGGCCAACCAGGCAACAGAGCGACCCTTCTTTCACGCAGAAGCTCACGTCATCCAAGGCCAGCTCGCCGGGGGTATAGGAGAAGGAGACGTGCTCGAAGGAGCAAGCGGGGGCGGCGGGGTCGCCTGCGGGGCGCGGCGCCGGCGCTGGCGCAACCGCGGTCTTCTCGCCGCCTTCAACCGCCGCGATAGCCCGCTCGAGCCGCATCTCAAACGGCAACTCAAGCCCCAGCTTTTCGATGAGCTGGGTGTTCTTCTTGCAAAAAACCTCGTTGGGCGTGCCGTCCAGCACAATCTTTCCGTGGCTCATGACCACTACCCGGCTGGCGAGAAGGGCTTCGTCCATGAAGTGGGTTACGTGGACCAGAGTGGCGCCGGCGGCTTGCAGACAGCCCATCACGTGCAGAACGGCCTCGTGACCGCGCACGTCGAGCGACGCTGAGGGCTCGTCCAGCACCAGCAATCGCGGCTCCAGCGCCAGGGCCCCGGCGATGCAGACGCGCTGCCGCTGCCCGCCCGAAAGTCGGGCCGGGTCCTTCTCGGCAAAGTCCTCCAAGGCAACGCGGCGCAGCTCACGGTCTACACGGGCCATGATTTCTTCGCGCGAGAGCCCCAGGTTCTCGGGGCCAAAGGCAACGTCGTCGGCAACGACGCTGGTCACGATCTGATCGTCGGGGTTCTGGAAAACCAGGCCAAGCTCGCGGCGAGCCAGGCGGTAAGCGTCCAGGTCCAAGGTCCCGTTGTCGCACACGCGATGACCCACGAGCTCGACCGAGCCTTCGTCCGGCCCAAGAAGCCCGCAGAGGACTTGCGCCAGCGTGGATTTACCACAGCCGTTGGCTCCCAGGATGCATACGCGTTCGCCCTGGTGTATGGCCAGGTCAACTCCGTCAAGCGCGGCCATGGTGCCGTAGTTAAGCCTTACGCTAGAAAGGCGCGCCAGTACGGGTTTCTCGCCCGAGCCCCCGCGCTTCTCGTCTTTGTTGTAGTTGCTGCTCAAGGTTCTTCTCGCCGTTCCATCTATTTGCTTAGGACCTTAGAGACTGGCTTGACCACCAGCGCGCACAAAACGCAGTTGAGGACGATCTTCATGACGTTGAACGGTACCAGGATGGGGACGATCATGCCCACAACGGCTTCAACGGTGACAGCGGTGTACAGGGGCGTGACCAGGATGTTCATCAAGACGCACACGGCAAGCGAGACCACAGCGCCCGCAATCATGCCCGCTACCATACCTTTGCTGCCGCCCAACTTGTCGTACACCAGTGAGCAGGGGATGACCAGTGCGACATTGGCAGCAATTGCCATCAAAACGCCCCAGGGGTTGAAGGCAAACAGCAGGTGGAGCAGCCACGACAGCACGGCCACGAGTGCGCCGGTGACCGGACCAAAGACCAGGCCTGCGACCAGGGCGATTACGCCGGAGGGGTCGTACTCGAGCCAGGGTGCGGGCGGGAAGATGGGAATCTCGA
>CAVEMP010000112.1:0-2676 GCA_963616835.1 uncultured Oscillospiraceae bacterium
TCGACTACACCCTGGTCGACGTCCTTGCCGTGGCCAACCAGGTCAAGGCCGTCCCTCGCGAGTGGATCTGCGCCGACGGCATGCAGGTCACCAGCGACTTCGTGGCCTACGTCGCCCCTCTCGCCGCCCCTCTCCCCGCCCAACTGCCCGCATTGTAGGACCGCACGCCAGCACGCACGCCGATTCAAAAAAGCGCCAGGCACGCAGCCTGGCGCTTTTTTGACTATGCAGTCAATATTCACTGCAAGCCATTTATCTGCGGTTCCCTACAGCCCGCAAGCATGGACGCACTGCAGCCCTGCTACTCGCGCGCTTTACCCTTAACTTTTGCAAGATAGACAAACGGAGCGACGGCAATCGCGATGGGCAGCGCAACATTGTTTCCAAAAACAGATAGGAGTGTCGGCGAGACGGTGCTTCCAATTCGCCTGATCAGGTCAAGACCAACCATCCTTTCGGATTCCTGGGCGCCGGCAAGCACTTCCATTTCGCGGAATGCTTTCGTTGTAGCATAGGCTCCCGCGCCGTTAACAAAGCCTATTGCGCCAACTGTGATAATCATGCCCGCCAGCGAGTTGCTCAGCACATAGAACAGCACGACACCACCACACAGAGCAACGTAGGCCACAAGGTGGAACGTAACGCTTACGTGGCGGCTCACCACATGATAGAGAGGATTGGCATAGACGCGAACAACTCTTTGCGTCGTCTTAGCAAGCGAGACGACGAGCGCCGACAGCCCAAGTGAGGCGACATCAAGCGGGAGCTTATACTGCACAACAGATTGCGCGATAGTCGAGGGGAAGATAATACAAATCGCGTATATAAGAACATCCCCCCGAGTCAAAACTTTGAGGACGTTCGTCATATTGGATTTCGCGCCGCGAGACTTATTCGTTTGCAGTGCCAGCTCATCCTTACTTAACGAGAAGCAAAGGAAAAGAGCCGCACCAAGAAAAACCGCAGCCATTACCTGAACAACGGCGTAGCTCAAAACAACGCTGATAACACCGCCAATGATGTTGCCAATAACCTGGCCAAGCGAGAATCCCGATGCAAGCTCAACCTGAGCGGCGTCCTTACGGTTGACATCGGACATAAGGGACGTGTGGAAGTCCGAAAGCATCAACATCATTGAGCCGCCAGCATTGAACACCAGAAGGCCCACGATAAAAATGGCGATGTTAAAAGAAGCGCCGCACATAAAAGCGCCAGCCATTGCGGTGCCCACGGCAACAATCGAATAAGTCTTCACGCTTTTGCATGATTCCAAGACAATTGATGAGATAAAAGATCCAATTACATTCGCGACCATCGTGCACGTGAAAATCGCGCTAACCAAAAGGGCGACGTTTTCGGTCCAATGAAGCATTACAACCTGACGGATACGCAGGACGCTCACTACGTTAAAAGCCGCCATGCAAATACCGACAACCAAAAGCACCATACGCATGCGATAGTCGTTCTCGCTAAGCGCAACCTCCACCCCGCGCTTCTTCTGCCTCTGCTCCTTGCAGGCCTTTTTCTGAAGCTCATAGACAACCATAAAGGCCAGAAGCAGCATGAGCACGGCCTCGATGTAGGAGTTCATCTTGAGGTTGTTGACGGCGGCGGCGTCGCCGACGACCTTGAACGTGCCCAGGACCTGGTCGGCCGAGGCCGCGTCGACGGGCTTGCCCGAGAGGTCGGCGCTAGCGGTGACCCCCTTGAGGGTCTGGCTCGACCCGGCGATGTAGTTCGCGACCTCGAGGAGCTGCGCCTGGTCCGAGAGCCCGAGCACCTCGGGGCTCTGGCACATGGCCTCGACGTCGAGCCTGAGGTTGGACTCCTCGGTCTGCCTGGCCAGGTCGACGGTCGCAAGCTCGGCGCACAGCGAGCTGCCCGCGAACGAGAAGACCACCGCCAGAACGAGGACGACCGTCGCGGCGAGGCGGGCGGTCGAGCCCTCGGCGAGGAACCTGTGGACCAGCGCGAGCAGCGCCAGGGCGGCGACGAAGGAGCACGCCGCGACCAGCGCGAAGGTCGCGACCGCGTCGACAAACGCATCGAAGACCTCGGGGACGCTCGCCTTGACGAGGACCTTGTAGTGGTCGAAGCTGGTGACCTTGCAGGTGCTCTCGTCGATAGAGATGAGCTTCTCGTTGACGTTGCTGGTCAACTGCTCCCTAACCGCGGCCGGGACCTCGCCGGAAGACGAGACGATCGCGCCCGTGTCCTTGTCCAGGACGTAGACCTGCTTGCTATAGCTGTCGGCCGTATCCTTCTCCAGCAGTCCGATAATGTGCTTAATCGTGTCGTTGTTCGACGCGTCGTAGCGCGCGTCGAAGTAGCCCACGTAGCCCGCGGGCTCGGCCGAGATCACCGACAGCACGTGGTTGTTCGTCTGGGCGAACAGGCTGATACAGGTGAGCACAAAGATGAAGATCGTTATCGAGAAGAGGGTGAGGGCCTCATTTCGAAACTTACGAGCGTCAAAAACCATTGATAGCCGCCAATCACAATATAAAGAATACGAACTACTGTCCAAAGGACAAATCTAAACAATCCCCGCCCCTCCCTACGGGTCAAAAACGAAGGGGCGGAGCAACTGCCAAATCCGCAGCCGCGCTATCCGCGCGCCCTTGCCTTGGCCTTAGCCCTCGCAAGGTAGACAAACGGGGCGACGATGATCACGAC
>CAVEMP010000113.1:0-3071 GCA_963616835.1 uncultured Oscillospiraceae bacterium
GCTTGACTGTCCTGGTTAGAAATCAGGACAAAACACCCCTGCCCTGGTCGGAACCAGGGCTGTCGAACAGGAGTCCTGCAATGAAGCAAGGTATTCACCCTAATTACGTGGAGTGCACCGTTCGCTGCACCTGCGGCAACACGTGGAAGACCTATTCCACCAAGTCCGAGATGACCATCGATCTCTGCGACAAGTGTCACCCCTTCTACACCGGCCAGCAGAAGCTCGTCGATACCGGCGGCCGCGTCCAGCGCTTTGCCGATAAGTTCGGTGGCGCCGCTGCTGCCCAGCTCAAGAAGGCCGAGGAGGCCAAGGCTGCTAAGGCCGCCAAGGCTGCTGAGGCCGAGGCCGCTCGTAAGGCTGCCGCCGAGGCTAAGGCTGCTGCCAAGGCCGCTCGCGCCGCTGAGTACGAGAAGAAGGCTGCCGCCGAGGCTGCCAAGGCTCCCGTCGCCGAGGAGGCTCCCGCTGCCGAGGCCGAGACCGAGGCTGCTGCCGAGTAGCACGGGCTTCTCGCCTAATACCGCGCTCAAAGCAAGCGCGCCGCACCCCAACAGGTGCGGCGCGCTTTTTTGTATACGGCCCGCGGGCCCCGTCGCGCCCCTTCTTCGCACCATGCGCTACTTTTCTGGGTTTAAATCAGGTTTGGTCGAGTAGCCCGCGCAACTCAACTGGGCAAACGCGACGAAAAAGGCCCCGGCTACTCACCGGGGCCAGATTTAAACCGCGAAAAGTCGCGCGTGCCTACTCAGCGTTGCGGTGCAGGGTGTATGTGTCGGTGTAGGTCAGGGTTTCGTCGTAGGGAATGAGCAGGAACGAGCCGCTGTGCTTGTACGTGCTGGTGACTTTGACGGTCGCGACCGAGGCGTCATCGGCACTGCCAAAGTCCAGCTCGATAGAAACGGTGCCGTTTACCTGCTGCGGAAGGTCTCCGGTAAAGGTAAGGGTCTCCTCGTCACCCGCCGCGCCGTCGCTATTGCCGTCGGCAAGCGTTGCGGTGAGGTCCAGCGCGGTAAAGGCAAGGTCGCCGTCCTGGCTCTTGCTGTCCTTGCTGGGATGCGCGTGGAAGTGCGCGACGCCGTCGACCTTGGCGGTAAGTTTGGGCGTCGAGCCATCCTTTGCGGGCTCGACCTTAGTGATGGTTACGCGCAGCGGCGTGGTCGATGCTGCCAAGCACTTTGCGCCGTCGGTCTCCTGCGCCTGGAAAGTCGACTGCCAGGTTCCCAGCAAGGCGTCGTAGCTGGCCGTCTTTGCCGAGTCGGCGTTGTCCACGGTTACGGCGTCGATCTCCCATACGCCGGTATTTTGCTTAAACGAGAAGACCACGGTCATGTCGCACTCGTAGGCCACAAAGGTCGACGACTTCTTGCAGGTGAGCTTCACGGTGTCGGTCTGCGCGTCGGCGTTGAAGTCCTCGCTCTCGATCTTCATGCTGGCCGTGGAGTACAGGGCGGGCAGGGTCGTCTGGGCCGTGGCGCTGGTCTTCTCGCCGCTAAGGCCGTCCTCGGCCTTAAGCAGAATCTGGTCGATGCTTGCACGAATACCTAACTGGTTGATTCCGGCCGTGGCCTCGAAGGACGTCTTGGCGTCGATGGGGCTGCCCGTACCCACCCACGAGCCGTTGACCTTGGCATATACCAAAGTTGCCGTGGTCACAGCCTTGACCGACGAGCTCTTCCACGTCACGGCAACATCGGCGCTGGCGTAGGCCGAGGCGCCAAACTGCGCGGCTGAAGAATCGATGGCCGTCGCGCTGCGCTTGGCCGAGCGCACTTTCACGTTGTCAAAGACCAACAAATCGCTGGTAGAGAAGTCGTTTGTGCTGGTCTCGGGCGCAGCCACGCGCTCCTGGGCGTCTGCCGTGATGGCCGCTTCGTCGGGCACGCCGGTTGTGCGCAAGAACGCGATGACGAGAAACACCACGACAAAGGCCAAAAAGCCGCAAAACGCGATGCTCGCGACCTTGTGTTGCAAGACAAACGCGACGGCATCGGCCAACTGTCCTCGCCCTGCGCCCTTCTCGCCACCCTTTTTACCAGGCACGATATCGGTCGCCAGCGGGGTAGTGGGCATCGCTGGCCGCTCCAGCGTTTCGTCCTGCGCGCCCTTCTCGTTATCAATATCTTGAGACATTCAAAGCTCCTAAAAAGATGGATGTCTATAGTGTCGCATACCTTATGGCAGGTATTATCCCTGCTTAGGTATATCATTAAGACCGTATGAGCAAATTGAGCGCACAGGAGTTATGAAATGCGTGAAAGATTAGAGAAGATCATTGCGGCCTACAAGGAGCTTGAAGCAAAGCTCATGGACCCGGCCGTGGCGTCCGACCCCAAAGAGTACGCCCGCCTGGCCAAAGAGCACGCAGGCCAGACCGAGCTTGTCGAGAAGGCCCGCGAGTACCTTGGCGCCCTCGACGACATCGACGCCGCCAAAGAGATGTTGCGCGAAGCCTCGGATGCAGACGAGAAGGCCATGCTGCAGGAGGACATCTCGGCAAACGAGGAGAAGCTCCCCGCCCTCGAGGACGACATCAAGGTCCTGCTGATCCCGGCCGACCCCAACGACGACAAGGACACCATCGTCGAGATCCGCGGTGCCGCGGGCGGCGACGAGGCTGCCATCTTTGCCGGCGACCTCTTTAAGATGTACGAGCGCTTTGCCGCGACCAAGGGCTGGAAGGTCGAGGTCTTGTCCAGCAGCCCGTCCGAGGCCGGTGGCTTCAAGACCATTGAGTTCAAGGTGACCGGCGACAAGGTCTACTCGGTCATGAAGTACGAGTCCGGCGTTCACCGCGTCCAGCGCGTCCCCAAGACAGAGAGCCAGGGCCGCATCCAGACCTCGACGGCTACCGTCGCCGTTCTTCCCGAGGCAGACGACATCGACATCCACATCGAGCAGTCTGACCTGCGCATCGATACCTACTGCGCCTCGGGCCCCGGCGGCCAGTGCGTCAACACTACCTACTCGGCGGTACGCATCACCCACCTGCCCACCAACACGGTCGTCCAGTCGCAGGACCAGCGCTCGCAGATCCAGAACCGCGAGGTCTGCATGCAGATGCTGCGCGCCCG
>CAVEMP010000113.1:4001-11775 GCA_963616835.1 uncultured Oscillospiraceae bacterium
GAGGCCTGGACCGTAAAGAAAGTCCTGGATTGGACAAGCGGCTACCTTGAGCGCCGCGGAGACGAGCACGCGCGTCTTTCTGCCGAGTGGCTGCTGTGCGCGGTGACCGGCCTTACGCGCGTGGGCGTCTATACCAACTTCGACAAGCCGCTTACCTCGGGCGAATTGGCCAAGATGCACGCGGCAATCGAGCGTCGCGCGGCCGGCGAGCCCCTGCAATACGTCACTGGCGAGATGCCTTTTAGACACATCGTTTTGCGTTGCGAGAAGGGCGTTTTGATTCCCCGGCCCGAGACCGAGGTTCTTGTTGACCTGGCTCTTGAGGGCGTCGACGCGGCAAATGCGGTGGCCGGCGGGCAGGGCGTGAATGTCCTTGAGGTGGGCACCGGCACAGGCTGCATCTCTTTGTCCATTGCCCAAGAGCGCCCAGGTACCCACTTGACGGCCACGGACCTATCTCCCATAGCCTTTGACCTGGCAATACGCAACCGTGACTCATTGGGCCTGCAAGAGGCCGTCGATATTATCCAGACCGATCTGGCTGCTGATGTCGATCCGGCCATGATGGGTACCTTTGCCGTCCTTGTCTCAAACCCGCCGTACATCCCCACACGCGTGCTTGAGCAAGAGGTCCCCGCCGAGGTCCGCGACAACGAGCCCGAGCTGGCCTTGGATGGGGGAGAAGACGGTCTTGATGTCTTTCGCCGCTTGCTCGAGCTGGCACCCGTCGCCCTGTGCCCCGGCGGTATGATGGCCGTCGAGCTCTTTGAGGGCCACCTCGACCAAGCCGCCGCGCTTACCCGCGCCACCGGCGGCTGGGCCTGCGTCGAGGTCCACGAAGACCTTACTCACCGCCCCCGCGTCCTGGTGGCCGTGCGCGAGGGCGACCTGCCGCGCACTTCTCCCGTCCTGGCCGCCAAAACCCTGACGGTTGACCCCAATAACCCGCAGGCAGATGCTGTTGAACGGGCAGCTCAGGTCCTGCTCGACGGCGGTGTGGTTGCCCTGCCCACCGATTCGGTCTACGGCCTGGCCTGCCTCGCTACCGCCAACAACCCCGCGCACCGTCGCATCTTCAAAATCAAGAACCGCGACCTCTCCCAAACCCTCCCGTGGTTTGTCTCGCGCGAGGACGGCTTGGACCGCTGGAGCAAGGGCGTTCCCGCCGCTGCTAAGAAGCTGGCCGTCGCCTTCTGGCCCGGCGCCCTTACCCTGGTCGTCAACGCAGCCGACGACGTTGCGCCCGAGTACGCCCAGCTAAACCCCCAAGACCCCGCCGCCGCGCCCACCATCGCCCTGCGCGCCCCGGGCTCTAACTTCATCGAGGAACTTCTCCGCGCCGTGGACGCGCCGCTTGCCCAAACCAGCGCAAACCGCCACGGCATGCCTGCCGCCACCAGCGCCGCCGTCCTTGACCCCGCCATCAAACGCGAGGTCGACTTGGTGATCGACGGTGGCCAGGCGCCGCTTTCGCAGGCCTCGACCATTGTAGACTGCACGAAATCTAGTGTTCATGTGTTGCGAGAAGGTGCAATTTCTGCCGAGAAGATCTTCTCGGTGTTAGGCTAGCGTGGAATGTGCAAATCACCGAGTTGGAAGGACATTAGATGCGTATTGCCGTTGCATCCGATCACGCGGGCTTCATCCAGAAGGCTCCCATCATCGAGCACCTCGAGTCTTTGGGCCACGAGGTCATGGACCTGGGCCCCGCGACCGACGACCGCTGCGACTACCCTGACTTTGGCGATAAGGTCGGCCGCGCCGTTGCCTCTGGCAAGGCAGACCGCGGTGTCGTGATCTGCGGCACCGGCCTTGGCATCGCCATGACCGCCAATAAGGTCCCCGGCGTGCGCGCCGTGCCCATCCAGACCGTCGAGTTCGCTACCCTCTGCCGCGAGCACAACAACGCCAACGTCATCGGTCTTTCCGGCCGCTTTGTGCCGCTGGAGCTCAACTGCCAGATCGTGGACACCTTCTTGACCACCGAGTTTGGTGGCGGACGCCACACTGGCCGCGTCGAGAAGATGATGCGCGAGGACGACCCCACCTTCGAGGGTGTTCCCGCCGACTTCGGAATGTAAAAACCATTCGCCCCTGGCCCATGCCGGGGGCGGTTTCTTATAGTCGCATTTCTCGCCCCTAAAAGAGAGGTAACAGCTATGTACATGGAGAACCTTCGCGAGCAGGATTCCGAGATTTTTGGCGCTATTGGCGATGAGCTTCGCCGCCAGCGCAGCTCCATCGAGCTCATTGCTTCCGAGAACTTTGTGTCCGAGGCCGTCATGGAGGCCGTGGGCTCTTGCCTTACCAACAAGTACGCCGAGGGCCTTCCCGGCAAGCGCTACTACGGCGGCTGCTGGGCCGTCGACAAGGTCGAGAACATCGCCCGTGACCGCGTGTGCCAGCTCTTTGACGCCAAGTTTGCCAACGTCCAGCCCCACTCCGGCGCGCAGGCCAACTACGCCGCCCTTGCCGCTATGGTGAAGCCCGGCGATACCGTCATGGGCATGAGCCTGGACAACGGCGGCCACCTTACCCACGGCTCGCCCGCCAACTTCTCGGGCAAGCTCTACAACATCGTCTCTTACGGCCTTAACCCCCAGACCGAGCGCATCGACTTCGACGACGTCGAGGCCAAGGTCAAGGAGTACCAGCCCAAGGTGATCATCGCCGGCGCCTCTGCCTACCCCCGCATCATCGACTTCGAGCGCTTTGCCCAGATCGCCCACGACAACGGCGCCAAGCTCATGGTCGACATGGCCCACATCGCCGGCCTTGTTGCCACCGATCGTCACCCCAGCCCGGTGCCCTTCGCCGACGTCACCACCTCTACCACCCACAAGACCCTGCGCGGTCCGCGCGGCGGCATCATCCTTACCAACGACGAGGACCTCTTCAAGAAGCTCAACTCCGCCGTCTTCCCCGGCACCCAGGGCGGCCCGCTCGAGCATGTCATCGCTGGTAAGGCCGTGGCCTTTGGCGAGGCCCTGCAGCCCAGTTTTGCCGAGTACACCGACGCCATTCTCGTCAACGCCAAGGCCCTGGGCCGCGGCATGGAGTCCCGTGGCCTGCGCCTGGTCACCGGCGGCACCGATAACCACCTGCTGCTGGTTGACCTCACCCCGGCCGGCGACGTCACCGGTAAGGACGCCGAGAAGGCCCTGGACGAGGTGGGCATCACCGTCAACAAGAACACCATCCCCGGCGAGCAGCGCTCCCCGTTTGTGACCTCGGGCATCCGCGTGGGCTCCGCCGCCGCCACTACCCGCGGCTTCAACGAGCAGGAATGCGAGCGCATCGGCCAGCTCATTGGCGATGTTGTCAACGGTATCAGCAAACCCGACGTCATCGACCGCACTCACGCCGAGGTTCAGGAGCTTCTCGCTGCTCACCCGCTTTACGCCAACTTGGACTAATTGGGCTACACTAGTCCCTAATCGAATTTTTGGGCCTCGCTGTTGCGGCAGCGGGGCCCTTATGTGAAGGGACAAGTATGGACAACGACGTCATTGCTGGCGATCGCCTTGTTGTGGTCGACCACCCGCTGGTTCAGCACAAGCTGCACATTTTGCGCGACGAGAAGACCCCTACGGGCCAGTTTCGCCAGCTGGTGAGCGAGCTTGCTATCTTTGAGGGCTACGAGGCCATGCGCGATTTCCCGCTAGAGGACGTCGAGGTCACTACCCCGCTCGAGACCGCCACGTGCAAGCGCCTGGCCGGCAAGAAGGTCGCGGTCGTCCCCGTCCTGCGCGCGGGCCTGGGTATGGTCGACGGCATGTTGCAGCTGGTTCCCTCGGCGCGCGTGGGCCACATCGGTATGTTCCGTGATCCCCAGACCCACGAGCCCCAGCCCTACTACTGCAAACTCCCGGCCGACATCGAGGAGCGTACCTGCCTGGTGGTCGATCCCATGCTGGCCACGGGCGGCTCGCTGGTGGCTAGCATCAAGTACCTGCGCGACGCCGGCGCCAAAGACGTTCGCGTGCTGGTGCTGGTAGCGGCGCCCGAGGGCATCCGTGCGGTTCTCGATGCAGACCCTGACGTGCGCATTTATACCTGCTCGGTCGACCGCTGCCTCAACGAGAGCGCCTACATCCTGCCCGGCTTGGGCGACGCCGGCGACCGCATCTTTGGCACGCGTTAAACGGTACCTGGTGGAAATGTGACGAATCGGCGGCATTCCGTGAACGGTCGTTGATTTTTGAACAGCGTTCAATTATTGTTCGTCAACGGTTTTAAAACCTTCTTAAAAGGAGGCAGGCCATGGACTTTATGACGGCAATTCTCGCCGGTGTTCTCTGCGGCCTCGAGGGTTCATTTGCCCCAGCTTTTTTGTTTGAGAAGGCCTTGAAATCGGGTACAAGGGTGAGCATGAGCGCAGGCATCGCAAGCATCATGGTCTCGTTCGTGTTCTTGTCCTTGGCGCTACTTGCGGTCTATGTGCTTGCAAGCACAGAGGTTTTGGCCTTTGGCTGCGCGATGGTTTTGACTTTTCTGCTCTTCTGGGCAGTAGAAGCGGTAAGGGCTTGGAAGGCGGCGCAAGCTGCCCAAAGGGCCAAAGAAGGAAAGGAAGCGTAAGTGAACCCACTTGATAGCCTGAGTGGTGAGGTCAACGAGCTCGTCTCGAGCTTCAAATCCACCCCAATTGCAGGCAATCTGGATACTGTCGGCTTCACGCAGTATTCGTTCTGGTTTGCTGTGGCAGTTGTCATCATGCTGGTGCTGATGTTCGCCTTCAAGAACAAGCAGTCCAAGAGCCTGGTTCCCCAGGGTCGCTTTGTCAACGCCATGGAGTTCCTGGTCGAGTTTATCCGCGATGACATGTGCAAGGGCCTGCTGGGTGACACCTGGCGCAAGCACTTCCCCTTCATCGCCTCTCTCTTCCTGGTGATCTTGGCCAACAACATCGTCGGCATCATTCCTGGCTGCAAGCCCGGTACCGGCACTATTTCGACCACCTCGGCGTTGGCAATCGTCTCGTTCATCTACTTCATCGTCTGCGGCATCAAGAAGCACGGTGCCCTGGGCTACGTGAAGAGCCTGGCGCCCGCGGGCGTCGCGTTTCCCTTGAACGCCCTGGTCTGGCTCATTGAGGTCTTGTCCACCATTCTTCGCCTGGTCACCCTGGCCGTTCGTCTGTTCTGCAACCTCTTTGCAGGCCACGTCGTCATGGGCACCTTCGCGATTCTCGCGTCTTTGTTCTTCGAGCCGCTGATCTCTGCCTTCTCGGCAATGGCCATGGCCCAAGCCGGCGCATCGGTTCTGTGGGTCGCCATCCTTCTGGTTATCTACGTGGTAGAGATCATGGTCGCCGCGATCCAGGCGTACGTCTTCGCCCTTCTCTCTGCTGTCTACATCCAGATTGCAGAGTCCGACGAAGAGTAACAAAGCAACTCGCGGAAAGAAGGGCGTCTCGCTTGCCCAGCCGCAGGTTATAGCACGTAAGCACGTAAGTAAGTTGGTTAAAACTCACCCCACAATATAGGAACTTATGGGGTGAATGACAAAGGAGGAACTGTGGGAGCTCTTGGTGTCGTTGGTTATGGTCTTGGCGTTATCGGCGCTGGCATTGGTATTGGTCTTGCGGCCAGCGGTGTTGCGCAGGGCATGGCTCGCCAGCCTGAGGTCCAGGGCCGTCTGTTTACGGTCTTCATCCTCGGCTCTGCATTCGTAGAGGCACTTGCACTCATCGGCTTCGTCGTCAGCCTTATCGTTAAGTAAAGACTGATCGCGAACTCGTAGGAGGCATCTATGAAAACCCCGATGAAAGGTCTTCTCGCCAGCGCAGGCACGTCGGCTGCCGTCGTGACCCTGGCTTGCCCGACCTTCGCTTTTGCAGACGAGGCGGTGGGCGCCGACATCTTGATTCCCAAGGTGGCCGAGTTTGTCCCTGCCCTCATCGCCTTCCTCATCATCTGGGCTGTTCTGGCCAAGCTCGTTTGGCCGCAGGTCCTGTCGATGATGGACAAGCGTCAGCAGAAGATCCAGGAAGACCTCGACGCAGCCGAGAAGTCCAAGCTTCAGGCTGCCGAGGAGGCAAAGGGCTACGAGGGCAAGATCCTCGAGGCCCACAAAGAGGCCGAGGCCATTATCGCCAAGGCCAAGAAAGAGGCCGAGGAGGAGCGCTCCCAGATTCTGGCGAAGGCCCAGCGTGAGGCTGCAGACATCATCGCCAAGTCTCACGGTGCCGTTGACTCCGAGCGTCACAAGGCCATGATCGAACTTTCCAGCTCTGTCGTTGATTTGTCCGTCGAGATCGCGACCAAGATCATCGGTAACGATCTTTCCGAGGCTGATCAGCGCAAGCTTGCTGAGAAGTACCTCGCGGAAGTAGGCACCACTAATGACCGTTAAGCGCTCAGACGCCGATAAGGTCGAGGCCTATACCAGGGCGCTCATGGAGGCGGCTCGTTCCGAGGGCCGCGCCAACGCCGACCTGGTGCAGTGGCAGCACGCCCGCAAGTTCTCGCCCGAGGTCCTGGAGACCCTCGCTGCCATGCAGCGCGAGGACGACCTTGACCTGGTTGCAGAGGTCGCCAAGCAGTACAAGGAGTACCTCGACGCCGAGGACACCACCGTGTCTGTGACGGTTACCACCTCTGTGCCCATGGACGACAACCTGCGCGACCAGGTGCGCGCCAAGGCGTCGTCTTACCTCAACGCCCCGGTCTACATTGTCGAGCGCGTTGACTCTTCCATTATTGGTGGAATCATTCTCGAGGCTCGTGGACAGCGTTACGACGCCTCGGTGCGAGCGCAGCTCGCAAATATCAGAAAGACGCTCTCCTCTTCGTTTAATGGAGGTGAGGAATAATGTCGGATGCTATTAGCTCCAGCAAGATCATGGACACCCTGCGTCAGAACCTTGACGCAATCAGCGCTACCGTGGATCGCCAGGAGGCCTCTGTGGTTACCGAGGTCGGCGACGGTATCGCACACGTCTCTGGCTTGAAAACTGCTATGGCAGGCGAACTCCTCAAGTTCACCAGCTCTAAGACTGGCTTAGACGTCTACGGCCTGGCCCAAAACCTTGACCGCGACGAAGTCGGCGCCGTTTTGTTCGGCGACGTTGAAGACATTAAGGAAGGCGACGAGTGCCGTACCACCGGCCGCGTCATGGACATTCCCGTGGGACACGCCATGCTCGGTCGTGTTGTGAACCCACTGGGCCAGCCCATCGACGGCCTTGGCCCCATCGCCACCACCCACCGTCGCCCCATCGAGTTCAAGGCTCCTGGCATTATGGAGCGCCAGCCCGTCTGCGAGCCGGTTCAGACCGGTCTTCTCGCCATCGACGCAATGGTGCCTATTGGCCGCGGCCAGCGTGAGCTCATCATCGGCGACCGCAAGACCGGTAAGACCGCCATTGCTATCGACGCCATTGTCAACCAGGCCAACACCGACATGGTCTGCATCTACGTGGCTATTGGCCAGAAGGCCTCCACGGTTGCGACCATCCGCGAGTCCCTGGCCCAGCACGGCGTGCTTGACAAGACCGTCATCGTCGCCGCTACCGCCGCAGACTCTGCCCCGCTGCAGTACATCGCGCCTATGGCCGGTGCTGCTATCGGCGAGTACTTCATGTACAACGATGAGTACGGTAACCCCGCCGACGAGACCCACCCCGGTGGTCACGCCCTGGTCATCTACGACGACCTGTCCAAGCAGGCTGTCGCTTACCGTCAGATGTCGCTTACGCTGCACCGTCCGCCCGGACGTGAGGCCTACCCTGGCGACATCTTCTACCTGCACTCTCGTCTGCTCGAGCGCGCGT